>NZ_DASVTX010000502.1:0-15720 GCF_036387355.1 Longimicrobium sp. | reverse complement strand
AAGGTGGAGGACCGCGAGCGCAAGGAAAAGGAGATCGAGGGCCGCCAGAAGGTCATTGCGCAGCAGCAGCAGTTCGTGGACCGCTTCAAGGCCAAGGCCAGCAAGGCCCGCCAGGCCCAGAGCAAGCTGCGGATGATCGAGAAGCAGCGCGACCAGCTGGAAGAGCTGCCCGGCAGTTCGCGGCGATACCCCAAGTTCCGCTTCGTGCAGCGGCGGCCCAGCGGCAAGGACGTGGTGCGCGTCAAGGGGATCCGCAAGGCGTTCGGCGACAAGGAGGTGCTGCCGGGCGTGGACCTGGCGGTGCAGCGCGGCGACCGGCTGGTCATCATGGGGCCCAACGGCATCGGCAAGTCCACGCTGCTCAAGATCCTCATGGGCGACCTGCGGCCCGACGAGGGCGGCGTGGAGTGGGGGTACGAGACGCACCCCGGCTACTTCGCCCAGGACCACCACGAGCAGTTGGGCGAGTCGGAGCGCACGGCCGAGCAGTGGCTGTGGGACTACTGCCCCGGCAAGGACCGCGGGTTCGTGCGCGGCCACCTGGGGATGATGCTGTTCAGCGGCGACGACGGCGAAAAGCGGCTCAGCGCGCTGAGCGGCGGCGAGGCGGCGCGGCTGGTGTTCAGCCGGCTGGCGCTGGAGCAGCCCAACGTGCTGGTGCTGGATGAGCCCACCAACCACCTGGACCTGGAAAGCATCGAGGCGCTGGTGGCGGGGCTGCAGACGTACGACGGCACGCTGATCCTGGTGAGCCACGACCGGTGGTTCGTGGGGCAGCTGGCCACGCGCGTAGTGGAGATCAGCCCCAAGGGGATCCGCGACTTTCAGGGCACCTACCAGGAGTACGTGCACTCCTGCGGCGACGACCACCTGGACGCCGACACGGTCGTGCTCAAGGCCAAGCGCGAAGACAAGAAGGCCAAGCGGGAGACGGCCGGCGCGCGCTGAAGCGATCGCGAAAAACAGAACCAGAGAGCCCGCCCGGATCGTGTCCGGGCGGGCTCTCTGGTTCACGGGCAGCTCGTTCCCGCCGCGGAACCGTTGTCGCGGAGAAGCAGGTAAAAGAGGCGCCGGGCCGCATCCAGCCGGGCGTAGTGGACAACGTCGTGGCTTTCCAGACTCATGAATACCTTGGGCGTTCCGGAGAAATCCAGCCGGTGCACGGTGTAGCGGGTGCCCTGCTGAAACGTGCGGCTTGCAATGGTGCAGAAATCCTCCCGGGTGCGCCCGAGCGTGGTGGAGCCGAAGTACCGCGCTCCCAGGCCCCCTTTGCTGATGGCGTAGTCATGCTCGTTCTGGCCGACCACCACCATTCTTTGGGAAGGGGCCGGAACCGGCTGAACTCTGGCAGGGAAGTCCTTTCCTGCAATGGCGGGTACGATCATGCCCACGCGGAGGTCAGCCGGGAGGCCGCGCCCCGCGTACGGTCCGCTCCAAACCGCATGGACCGCCACCATCCCGCCCAGGCTGTGGGTGACAATCCGGATGGGCGCCCTCTTTCCGAGACGCGACAGGATGCCGTAAAGGGTCTCCCCGACACGGGGCGCGTTCTGCCGGCTTCTTGCCCAGGCGGCCGCCGTCCCCGTGAGCACGCCCGCGTGCCCGTCCCAGTACACCTCAAGAAAGCGCACGGACGAATCGGCGTCCCGCGCCCGGGCCTCCAGCCCGGCAAAGCCCGGCCCTGCGGCGACGGAATTGAACCCGTGTACCAGAACCACCAGCGGCCCCGGGGCATCTACGCTGCGGGCCACCTGGTCTGCCAGCGCGTCTTGGACGGCGCTCCACGCGCGCCGGAACTCACGGTGGGTCACTCCGTAGCCGAACTTGAGCGCATCGAACTCCGCCTGAGCCCCGCGCTGGCTGTAATAAGTCTCCAGATCGCCCGCGCGCCTCAGCCGGCCCGCATCGATGTTGATGCTGCGGGGATAGATGTCGCCGTTCCTGTCGATGTAGACTCGTTCGACCCCTGCGGGGCTGGGCTTGCGGACCGACTCTCCGAAGGTGACCGGCGCGTGCGTCATGTGCGCCAGCATATAGACGGTTCCCTGCGCCGCGCCGGGGCGTGCAGCAGTCAAAAGCGCGGGGATCAGCAGAAGCGAAACTTTGTTCATGTCTGCACTCCTATTGAGGTAGGACGACGGGCGGGGATCTCCGCGATCGGAGCGGTGGGAGAAAGGTTCACAGCCGGGTTCCAAGCGACCGCGGGGCGGCGCGTTTACCCGTGGCGGCGGGCGAACAGGTTGCCGGTCTGAAAGGAGAAGCGGGACACGTACGGCGCCCAGCGCACGAACGGATCGAGCGCCGTATCGGCCAGCAGCGGCGTCCGGGCGCGCTCCAGTTCCGCGAGGGCGGCCCGGAACTTGGCCCAGCAGCGAGGGTCCTCAGGCGGAGCCTCCAGCCCGTTGCAGAAGTCCCACCACGTGGAGGTGCCCGCCGCGTCGTTTTCGATGAGCGCCTGAAAGAGGGTGACGGCCTGCGTGGGAAAGCCGGTCACCACCCCCAGCAGCAGCGCGACGGCCGGGTACTCCGGGACGGTTCCGCCCGCTCCCAGGAACCGGTCTCGCTCGTCCGGGCTCAGGCTTCCGCGGATGAAGCGGTAGACGTTCACCAGCCGCTTGGCGCTCCGCGGCGACGGGATCAGCGGCGACAGGCGCTGCAGAAACTCGCGCTCGTCCGACGTGATCTGGAGGCCCTCCGCCGCATCGGCCGTGCTGTCGCCGAGGGGCGATTCGCCCGTTGCCATTGCTGCCCGCTGGCCGCCCTCCGCATCACCCGCCTGCTTGTCCGGACCGACAATCCGGGTGCGCGTGCCCACCGAGACCAGTTCCCGGGGCGGGCCCACGGCCGTCCGCACCGGCCCGGCGGTGCTCCCTTCCTCGGTGATGACGGGGCTCTCCTGCGCCTCCCGCCGGGTGGCCGTGCTCTCCTGCGCAACCGGGGAGATCGACGTGATGGCCTCCGGAGACGCGGCAACGGCGACCCGCGGGATGACCGGGGACGTGGGGCGGTACAGGTCCAACCCTTCGCCGTCGTCGCCGGCCTCCTCTTCCGGGTCGCCTTCCATGGGGATCAATCCCTGGATGAGGCTGGCGTAGCCGTCGGAGTTCATGGGGCGCAGCGTGAACGGAATCTGAAAGATCTTCTCGAGATAGTTCTGCGGGGTGGAAGCCCAGTCGTTCTCATCCTCCTCCCCCTGCGCGCCCCGGCCGCCTCGGGGCTCATCGCCGCCGGACAGCAGCTCCGAATAGTGGCTCCGGACGGACCGCAGCAGCCAGCGCGAATCCACGCCCACGACCACGACGAAGAGCGGAAAGGCGAGCAGCAGGTGCACCGCCTGCAGCACCTCCACGACGCGCTGCTCGGGGCACCGGTCCAGGTCGTCGATGTACAGAATGATGCGCTCCACCGCGGGCACCTCGCCGTCGGCCGACGTCCCCGCCTCCTGCAGCAGGGTGCTCAGCCGCTCGAAGTCGTTGCGGATCAGCGCGACGATCCCCAGGTGGCGGCGGTAGTCGGCGGTGGCGCTGCGCTCGGCGATGAACCGGTGCAGCCGGCGCCCGGCCTGGATCTCCTCCAGTTCTTCCTGCGCCTTGTGCACCTGCCGCACGGCCGCGTCGTGCGCTTCCACAGCGGCCTGCTCCTCGGCTTCCAGGTGCTGCAGGCGCCTTCGTGCTTCGCTGCGCGGCTTTTCCTCATCTTCCATGACCTGGGCGGCCAGTTCCCCCGCCTTGCCGCGGATCTGGCGCGCCTCCGCCGCCGCCTTCCGGATCTTCATGGAGAGCGGGCGCAGATACCCCGCCCACTGGATGCCCAGCGCAGACACCGCGGCGCCCGCCGCGGCCAGGCTCCGCACCGCGCCGCTGTCCTGCGCCCAGCCCGCCGCGCGCCACGCCACGTACGCCGCTGCCAGGATGGCGAGCGTGAACAGGCCGGTGATGAGCAGGCGCCGGCGGTCGCCGCCCTTGCCGCTCATTACCTGGAGCAGGGCGCGAACCCGGTCCATGCGGGTGTTCAGCCGGTCCGCCCATGCTCGTTCCACCACGACGGAGCTGGGGATGCCGTAGCTTTCGGCGAGCTGCGCCAGCTTGCCCGTGACGGCGGGGTGGTCAACGGCGGCGCGAAGCACGTCAGGGCTGGCGCGCAGCACGGAACGCAGCCCGGCGCTCTGGGCGCGCACCTGCTCCATCTGATCGCGGGCGCGCCGGGTGGCATCTTCGGCGGCCACCTTCCGGCGTTCCGCGTCGCGGAGCACCGAGTGGTCGGCGGCCAGGCGGGAGAGAAGCTGCTCGCGCATGTGCGCGACGGACTGCTCTTTCCCCTTCAGGTGTTCCGCCAGACCGTCAAAGACGCCGGTAACCAGACTGGCCCACAGGTTGGCGTCCATGTAATGCCACGCGTTGAACGTGATCTGCACGATCCGCGAGTGGAACGCCTCGGAACCGGGAACCTTCTGCTCCGCGTCGCTCGCGTGCTTGCGGATGCGCAGAAACATGCGCCGCATGAAGAAGCTCTTTCCCGTCCCCCAGTCGCCGAACAGCCCCACCGAGAGCGGCGGCTTAAGTTGCCGGGACGCGAGCACGGCCGCGAGCGCGTTCACCTCGGCGGTGATGCTCAGCTTGTCGTGCCCGGTAGGCGCGTCGCGGTCCATGAAGGCGGCCGGCGCCTCCTTGTGCAGGCCGATCGCCGCGGGCGCGGCCGCGAGCAGTTCGAGCCACACCGCCACGTTCTCTCCTGAACCTGCCTGCCGTAAGACCGAAAGCAGCCGCGACCGGAACGCCTGGACGGATATGCCGAGCTGGCCCAGATGTTCAGCCAGCCCGCGTTGTGCAGGTTCATACGTCACGGTCGCGGCCAGCAGGTGCCGCATGGCGGTGTAGCGGGTCTGCGTATCGCCGCGAGGAACTACATCATGCGCGATCTCCATCGCTCGCGCACCGATGTCGTAGAGAAGCTGGGATCCCGGGATTGAGGCTCGACGCGATTCGGTAAACGCCGTATCCGGGAGCAGGGCGAGACCGAGTGTCCCCAACCGTAACAGATCGTCGTCCTGCTTCCCCCCGCGCGACAATACTTCGACCACGAGGTCCGCGGTGTTGGCGTATTCCGGCCGTCTGAGTGCATGCAATGCAGCGAACCCCTCCAGCAGAGCCACGGCGGGAGGGAGCGTTTGCTTTCGGCGCCACGCGTAATCCAGAAGCGCGCGCGCATACGACATCACCTGGGCCGCGGTCGGCGTCGGCTCTGGACTGGCTGGCATCGGCCAGTCGTCGCCTATCCAGATGCCGCGTTCCCGCGAGCGCGGCAAGCTTTCCGGCTCCCCGCTCGCGTCGGCCACAGCGTCGTCGGAGGCTATGGCAACAGAGGCGGAAGATTCGGACAGATCACCATCCAGATCCTCCGCGGCTGATGATGGCGGCCGGCTGCTGGCGCCCCGCTTTCTTGCCGCGCGGACACTCGGGGGTGCAGAAGAGGTGCGGGACGCGCGGATGACGTCAGTCAGTTCGTGGATGGTGACGGGGCCCAGGAAACCCGTAGGCGGAAGATTCCGCTGTCCTTGAAAGGCCGAGATGGCCGCGATGTATGCGGGATTTTCCTGTCCGTCGATCTCTCCGTCATACAAGTCGATCGTGGAGAACGCCGCCTGCACCTCTCGAACAAACAGCGGCCGGAGCTGATCCAGCAGAAATCCCGCATTCTCCCCGTGCAGCATGGACCGGGAGCTGAAAGTGACCGAGGGCTCGGTGCTCCCTGACAACTCCGCGCGGTCTGCTGGACCGTTCACCTTCCCCACCGCCCAGAGCGGGGCCAACGGAGCCTGGTCGCGGGCAGCATTCAGAAAAGCAACCACTTCGCCCATCGTCCACAGGGAATCTTCGACGTCGATGACGATTCCCGTGAACGCGTTGATTGTCAGCCGGTCCAGAAGCCCTGGCCACGTCTCGTGATGGACGATCGTCGCGTTCTCCCGCGACGAGGCCGCGCGCTGCAGTCCCTCGGCCTCGGATCCGCTGTGTACGAGGAGGATGCGCTCTTCGAAGGTGGACATGGAAGGACGATAGGGAGGCGGGGAGGCACCTCCTGGGTGGAGGCGGCGGGCAGGCCGGAGGAAGGGAGGGAGAACCGGCGGGAAGCAATAAGCAGGATCGTTCGCGGGGACACAAGTGTTGTCTGCCCCGCAGCCTTTCGTCCTCGCGCCAAAGCGATCAGCGGGGGCACCCCTTGACGGGGGGTGTTACATTGTTGCCAGCGAGTTCACCGCATCCCATACCGGAGGTCGGGGTTTGTCAGGGATCGATTTTCAGGCCGAGATGGCCGCGTCGCTCAAGCGGCGTTCCGTTGAAACCGCCCGCGTGCTCCGCGAAGCCCGCGCGCAGGCCATCCGCACCTCCCTTCGCCCCGGGCCCACGCGGCTCGAAGTCGAGGAGTGCGCCGCCAGCCTCTACCCCCGCCTTGCGCCGGAGCTTCTGGCCGAAGCGGTGGAACTGGTCTGCGAGCGCAACGGCTCCCGCTGACGGGTTGATCGTTCGGTGAAAAAGGCCCCGCATCCACCCGGATGCGGGGCCTTTTCTTTGTCGCGGGATCATGGTCGGGCGTGGCGCCGCTCTTCTGATCCGCCGATCGCGCGATCACCAGCTCGCCTGGCAGGTCTCGTGGCGCACCGTAAGCGGCAGGCCATTGCACTGGAACAGGATGAGTACCGCCGCGGCCAGCGCCCGCCGCGTGCCTTCCGGCAGCGCCGCGGGAATGCGCACGCGCCCTTCCGCGTCCAGCTGTGCGAACGTCGCGATCCCGTCCGGGCCGGCGAAGTGAACGCCGCGCACCAGCAGCCCCTCCGTTTCCGCCGCGCCCGGCAGCGAGCCCGTCAGGTGCAGGGCGATGCTGTCGCCGCCCACCAGGGCGCCGCTGAACCCGCCCTCGCCCGTACGCGCCAGGTGCAGCCGCCACGGCTGCGTCGCATCGGCCAGGCGGATGCGGCAGTCCAGGGTGGAGCGAAAGCGCTGTGAGCGCGTCAGCCACTCCACGCCCGCCCCGCCCAGCCCTGGCCGGACGCGCGTCCAGCTCTCGTTGTCGCAGTCCACCCCCGCCGCGCGGCTTCCCGCATCCGTCACGGAGAACGCAAACGACTGGCGCCGCGTCCACTCCTCCGCCGCGCCCTGCGTCACCACGGCGGAATCCGCCGGGCCGCGCCGCAGCTCATCCATCGCGTACGGGCCAAAGCGGACGCGGCGGCCCGGCATCCACCCCTGCACGCCCTTCACGCTCATCTCCGGAACGCTGGCCAGCTCCGCCGGAACCTCCCCGGCCGGCGTGCTCCCCACCGTCACGGTGCAGGCGACCGGCATCAGGACGGCGGCCGCGAGAAAGGTCGTGCGGATCAGCCTGCTCATCGGCGCATCATCCAGCGATCAATGGGTTGGCGGGTGCTTGCGGCTCCCGGATGCACGACGTCCCGCACCGGGGAGCGGAACGTCGAGGATACCACGAGGCCGGCGCAGCCGGCAACTCAGGCAAAGGCGGCCTGGCCCCTGGCGTCCACCCGGGGGGTTCCGGTTCCGGCACGGATTGCGCCCGGTGCGGCTCCGTGCGTTCCCGGCGGGCGGCGGGCGTGGTATCATTCCCCTCCGCCACGAGCGGCGAGGGCGCGGCACGCGGCGGCCGGCCCGCTGATCGGCAATTCGGGACAGAGGTCATGGATTCACAGATGGTGCTGGAGATCGTGGGATACGTGGCGAGCGTGCTGGTCGCCATTTCGCTGATGATGAGCAGCATCCTGCGGCTGCGGCTGATCAACCTGGTGGGGTCGGCCGCGTTCACGGTGTACGGCGTGCTGATCCACGCGTATCCGGTGGCGGTGGTGAACCTGATCATCGTGTTCATCAACCTGTACTACCTGCGGCAGATGCTGGGCTCGCGGGAGTACTTCAAGCTGCTGCAGGTGCGGCCCGACTCGGAGTACCTGCGCTACTTTCTGGACTTTCACCGCGACGAGATCCAGCGCTTTCTCCCCGGCTTTTCGCACACGCCGGGCGAGGGGCAGCTCACGTTCTTCGTGCTGCGCGACATGGTGCCGGCGGGGCTGTTCATCGGCGAGCGGCAGCACGATGGCGGGCTGCTGGTGCTTCTGGACTTCGTGATCCCGCAGTTCCGCGACTTCAAGACGGGGCGCTACCTGTTCCGCGATCAGGCGGAGTTCTTCCGCACGCTGGGGGTCACGGAAATCCGCAGCGATCCCGGCAGCAAGGTGCACGCGGACTACCTGCGGCGCATGGGGTTCATCCCCGGCGCCACCAGCGGGCTGTACCGCCTCCCCATCGGCTGACGGCATGAGCGCCCCTTCCCTGCTCCTTCGCTCCACGCGCACGGTGCTGCCGGACGGCGTGCGCGCCGCGGCGGTGCGCGTGCTCGGTGAACGGATCGCGTCGGTGGAGGCGTGGGACGCGCCCGCGAACGGCGCGGAAGTGGTGGACGCGGGCGACGCGGTGCTCATGCCCGGGCTGGTGGACACGCACGTGCACGCCAACGAGCCCGGCCGCACGGAGTGGGAAGGGTTCGCCACCGCCACCCGCGCCGCCGCCGCGGGCGGAGTGACGACATTCGTCGAGATGCCGCTGAACAGCATCCCCGCAACCACTTCGGTGGATGGACTGCGGCAGAAGCTGGATGCGGCGCAGGGCCGATGCTCTGTCGATGTCGGCTTCTGGGGCGGCGTGGTGCCGGGGAACGCGGACGATCTGCGCCCGCTGTGGGAGGCGGGCGTGTTCGGCTTCAAGTGCTTCCTTTCCCCCAGCGGCGTGGACGAGTTCGGCAACGTGGGCGAGGCGGACCTGCGCGCCGCCATGCCCATCCTCGCCGACCTCGGCGCGCCGCTCCTGGTGCACGCGGAGTGGCCGGCGGTGCTGGACGCGGTTCCGCCACCATCCGCCCACGACGACCCGCGCCGCTACGTGACCTACCTCCGCTCGCGCCCGGCGGAGGCGGAAACGGAAGCGATCCGGGTGATGATCGCGCTCTGCCGCGAGTTCGGGACGCGCGTGCACATCGTCCATCTCGCCACGGAGCAGGCCCTGCCGCTTCTGCGCGCCGCGCGGGCGGAGGGGCTGCCCATCACGGCGGAAAGCTGCCCGCACTACCTGCACTTTGCCGCGGAGCGCATTCCGGATGGCGCCACCGAGTACAAGTGCGCGCCGCCCATCCGCGGTGAACGGACGCGCGCCGCGCTGTGGGAGGCGCTTCTCGCCGGCGACGTGCAGATGGTGGCGTCGGACCACTCGCCCTGCCCGCCAGCCATGAAGGGGATGGCCGCGGGCGACTGGTTCGCCGCGTGGGGCGGCATCACGTCGCTGCAGTTGGGCCTGCCGGTGACGTGGACGGAGGCGCGGGCGCGCGGCGCGGGCCCGGAGCGGCTGGCGGAGTGGATGAGCGCCGCCCCAGCCCGGCTCGCGGGGTTGGACGACCGCAAGGGCGCCATCGCCCCCGGTCGCGACGCGGACCTGGTGGTGTGGGAGCCGGACGCGGCGTTCACGGTGGACGCGGAGGTGCTGCAGCACCGGCACCCGGTGACGCCGTACGCGGGGGGCGTCTTTTGCGGCGTGGTGCGCTCGACGTACGTTCGGGGGCAGCGCGTGTACCACGACGGCCGCTTCGCGGATGAACCGGCCGGACGCACCCTTCTTCGCGATCGCGGATGACGGACTTTGAGGATCTGCCGGACCTGGCGAGCGAGCGGCTGGGCGGTGCCGTGCTGGCGGCGAACGATGAGTTCTTTGCGCCCAAGGAAGGGCTGCTGAAGCCCGGGCCCGCGGAGTGGCGCGAGGGCGAGTACACGGAGCGCGGCAAGTGGATGGACGGCTGGGAAACCCGCCGCCACTCGCCGGACCACGACTGGGCGATCATTCGCCTGGGCGCGCCGGGAATGGTGCGCGGCGTGGTGGTGGACACCAGCTTCTTTCGCGGCAACTATCCCGAGGCGTGCTCGCTGGAGGCGGCTTCCGTACCGGGCACGCCGTCGCTGGAGCAGCTGGCGTCCGCGTCGTGGCGCGAAATCCTCCCCCGCTCGCCGCTGCAGGGCGACCATCGCAACACGTTCGCGGCGGACTCCGGGGAGCGGGTGACGCACCTGCGGCTGCACATTTATCCGGACGGCGGGGTGGCGCGGCTGCGGGTGCACGGCGAAGTCATGCCGGCGTGGACGCGGTTCGCGCGGGGCGGCGGCGAGGTGGACCTGGCGGCGCTGGAGAACGGCGGATGGGTGGTGTCGTGCAGCGACATGTTCTTTGGGCACCGGCAGAACCTGATCCTGCCCGGGCGGTCGCTGTTCATGGGCGATGGATGGGAGACGCGGCGCCGCCGCGGGCCGGGGTACGACTGGAGCATCATTCGGCTGGCCGCACCGGGCGCCATCCACCGCATTGAGCTGGACACGGACCACTTCAAGGGCAACCCGCCGGAGCGGTGCACGCTGGAGGCGATTCACCTTCCGGGTGCCACGGCGGAGCAGCTTCGGGCGCCCGACGCGCCGTGGACGCCGCTGCTGGCCGAGTCGCGCCTGCAGCCCCACGCCCGGCACCGCTACGAGGACGAGGTGCTGCCCGCGGGCACGGCGACGCACGTGCGCCTCAACATCTTTCCGGATGGCGGCGTGGCGCGCCTGCGGCTGTGGGGAACGCTGGCGGAGGCGGCGCGGTGAGCGGGCTGACTCGGCTGAACGCCCTCCCGGTGGATGACGCCGAGCGCGACCTGCTCACCTGCTGCGGCTCTCGTGCGTGGGCGCGTGCGATGGCGGACGCGCGCCCGTTTGCCAGCGAGGACGCGCTGCTGCGGCGCGCGGACGAGGCGTGGTGGGCGCTGGGCGAGGACGATTGGCGCGAGGCGTTCCGCAGCCATCCCAAAATCGGCGAAAAGAAGGCGGAGGCGGGGCAGACGGACCGGGAGCGTGCGTGGTCATCCGGCGAGCAGGCGGGGATGCAGAGCGCGGCGGAGGCGACGCAGGCCGCGCTGGCGGCGGGGAACCGCGAGTACGAGACGCGCTTCGGGTTCATCTACATCGTGTGCGCCACCGGCAAGTCGGCGGATGAGATGCTGGCGATCCTCACCGCGCGCCTGGGCAACGATGCGGATGCGGAGATCCGCGTCGCGGCGGAGGAGCAGCGGAAGATCACGCGCATCCGGCTGCAGAAGCTGCTGGCGGGGTGATTGCCGGGGCCGGGCTGAGCGGATGAATCCGCCGCAACACCGGGGGAAAGTCTCCCGAAACAGACGGGGAGACTTCACCTGCACGGGGGGTGGTTGTTGAAGTTCTGCCCTCGTGCTTCCGCTTCCGGCCGGGACGGGTGCGGGGAGGGTCCGCTCGCAGCGCGACGCCGTTCCCGCCGACGCCCTCCTGAGCGGATGAATTCGCCGCATGGACGGCAACAAACCGCGGGCGTAGTTCCGTGCGGCGCCCGGAGTTGGAACGGGCGGAAAGTAGATCCTTCGTCGGCGCCCGAGGCCGGCGCGGCGGAAGATCCGTCCGGCGCCTCCTCAGGATGACAAGTTCTTTGCCTGACATCGGTTACTCTCCGTCCAAGGCACCGTCGTGACCGATGCGCGCAGGAACGCCCGATGCAGTCCGCGGAGGCGGACTTCGTGTTTCTCGAGGCGCGGTTTCAACCGCCGGGCCGGAGCCGCGCCGGGCCTGCGATCCCATCCGCGGATCTTACATCCACCTCACCCGCACGCCCGACGATGAGCGCCATCACCACGCACGTTCTGGACACCTCGCGCGGACGGCCGGCGCAGAACGTGGGCATCGTGCTGGAGCGCGTGGACGCGAACGGAGCGGCGATCCTGGCCCGCGGGGCCACTGACGACGACGGTCGCCTGCGCACCCTGCTCCCCGCTGGCGAGCCGCCGCAGCCGGGCACGTACCGCCTCACCTTTGCGACCGGCGCGTACTTCGCCGCGCTCGGGGTGCAGGCGTTCTATCCCGAGGTCGCCATCCTGTTCGAGGTACGCGCGGCCGACGAGCACTACCACGTGCCGCTGCTGCTGAACCCGTTCGGCTACTCCACCTACCGCGGAAGCTGACGCATGCCGCCCCGCCCGCACCGCCGCCCCGCATGAGCCCCGCACTTCGCGAACTGCTGGACCTGGTGTTCCGCTGGATGCACGTGATCGCCGGGATCATGTGGATCGGAAACTCCATGCTGTGGAACTGGCTCGACCGCAACCTGCAGCCGTCCAAAACCGGGAAGCCCGGCATTCAGGGCGAGATCTGGCTGCTGCACAGCGGCGGGTTCTACTTCATGGAAAAGGACCTGAGCGGATGGGACCGCGACCGTCCGCTGCACTGGTTCAAGTGGCAGGCGTACACCACCTGGCTCACCGGCGCGGCGCTGCTCATCGTGGTCTACTACGCCAGCGGCGGCGCGCTCCTCATCGATCCCGCCGTGGCCAGGCTCACCCCCGCGCAGGCGGTCGCCATTGCCGCGGGCACCATCGTGCTCGCGTGGCTGGCGTACGACCTGTTGCTCGGACGGCTCATTTCGCGGATGGGGCGGATGGGCGCGGTGCTGGGCCTGGCCCTGGTCCTTGGGGTGGCGTACGGGCTGACGCACCTGCTGAGCGGGCGCGCCGCGTTTCTGCACGTGGGCGCCATGCTGGGCACGCTGATGGCGGGCAACGTGTTCCGCGTCATCATGCCGTCGCAGCGGGCGCTGGTTGCGGCGGTGGAGCGCGGCGACACGCCGGAGATGGCGCTGGCCAAGCGCGCCAAGGAAAGGTCCATCCACAACAACTACATGACCTTTCCCGTCATCGTGCTGATGGTGAGCAGCCACTTCAGCGACGTGTACTCGCACCGCCACAGCTGGGTTCTGCTCGGCATCCTGGTGCTGGGCGGGGCTACGGCGCGGCACATTCTGAACGTGCGCTTCGGCTGGCCGCGCTGGAAGCCGGCGCTGGCCGCCACCTTTGCCGCCACGCTGGGCGCCCTCGCGCTCTTCACCGTGCGCCCCGCGCAGTCGTCCGCGCGCGCCTCGGCGGATGCGGGTGGAACGGTGACGTTCGCGCAGGCCAACGCCGTCATCCAGAAGCGCTGCGCCGTGTGCCACTCCGCGGACGCGGCAGACCGCACCTTCGGGCCGGCGCCGGCGGGCGTGGCCTTCGATTCTCCGGAGCAGATCATTGCCCGCGCCGAGCGCATCCGCACCCGCGCGGTAGAGACGAAGACGATGCCTCCCGCCAACAAGACGCACATCAGCGAGGAGGAGCGCGCCCTGCTGGGCCGCTGGATCGCCCAGGGCGGCCGCCCGGAGTAGGTCCCCGGCATCTTCGGTTTGCTCGCGCCCCCTGAGTGGACGGGATGGACAAAGCCGTCCGTCCGTGTATCTTGGAAGAGCGTTCCTGCACGCTCTCTCGGAACCCGGTGGTGGTCAGATGGAGCCCGATTTCGTTGTCCGCTCGCCGAACGGGCAGATCCTGCTCGCGGTCGAGGTGAAGAATCGCCCGCACGCGAGCCCCCAATGGGCTGCGGAACTGCGCCGCAACCTGATCGTGAACGGCGTTCTTCCCCGTGCGCCCTACTTTCTGCTCGCGTTGCCGGACCGCTTTCTTCTCTGGAAGCAGCGGTACGGGGCGGAGGCGGTGCCGCCCGATTACCAGGCCGACGCGGAGCAGGTGCTGCGCCCCTTTACCGATTCCCTGCGGCGGCCACTGAGCAGTCTGAGCAGCGACGGCTTCAACATGCTCGTGGGGCTCTGGCTGGACGACCTCGTTCACAAGCTCCCGGAACACCAGGCGAACTGGCTGGCCGCATCAGGCCTGGGAGACAGGCTTCGCGACGCGGTCGTCAGTTCACCGAGGGCGGCGTGATTGTCTACGCGGAGTCCAACTTCCTGCTGGAACTCGCGTACTTGCAGGAAGAACACGAGGCATGTGAGCAGATTCTGGCGCTTGCGGAGGCGGGCCGAGTGCAGCTACGCATTCCGGCGTTCTGCGCCATCGAAGCACGGATGAGCCTTGCGCGGCGCGTCTCGGAGCGGAAGCAGTTTTCCGTAGCTCTGCTCCGGCAGATTCGCGAGCTTGCGCGCTCCAAGCCTCACTCTGCGCTCCCCGACCAGAGCAGCGGACTCACGTCTGCGCTGATCGCCAGCGGCGAGGAGGAACGAAAGAGGCTGGACGCCGCCCTCGCCCGGATCACCAGCCCCGACACCATCCTCCCGACCACCTCCGCGGTACTTGGACGCGCGGAAGCGGCCCAGGCGCGCTACGAACTCTCGCCGCAGGACGCGCTCGTGTACGCCTCCGTGGCTGTGCATGCGGAGCGCACGCCCGATCCGGCCGCCTGCTTTCTGACCCGAAATTCCAAGGACTTCGCCGATCCAGAGATCAGAGAGGAACTCGCTCGCGCCGGATGCAAACTGCTGTTCTCGTTCAGCGACGGCCTCGGGTACGCAAACCGGCCAGGTGCGTCGCCCCTGCCCTGACCCCTCGCTGGATCGCGGAACGCCGGTGCGGCTCGATCATCCAGGTACTGCGGCGGATCCACCGCCGGTCGGAAGCAACGGCGGAAGCTTCACCAGCCGAGACCGGAAGGTGAGAATGGTGAGCGAACATGATGTCATCGAAAGCTCCGGGAACGTCTTTGCCGACCTCGGCCGGCCGGACGCAGAGGAGCGCAACGCCAAGGCGGCGATCTCCCGCCTGATCGCGTGTGAGATCGAGGCGCGCGGGCTGACGCAGGTACAGGCGGCGGAGCTTCTGGACACAACGCAGCCCAAGATCTCGTCGCTGGTGCGGGGGAACCTGTCCGGCTTCTCCATGGATCGGCTTTTCCGATTCCTGACGGCGCTGGGGATGGACGTGCGCGTGGAGGTGGGACGGGCGGCGAACCCGCGACACGGGCGCGTTCTGGTCGGGCACTCCTGAGCCGCCGCCCGGCTCGGCACGCGGCCTGCCTCGTGATCGGCGGAGCAGGCGCCTACCCACCCGGAGACCGTTCATGGAACCGCAGAACAACCGTTCGCTCGGGCTCAAAAAGGCCATCAACGTGCACCGCGAGGCCGAAGCCGCGCTCGCCGACCTGATCGCCAACACCCCCGGCCCGCAGGACGCCGAACTGCTGGAGCGCATTCAGGCCAACCTCGCGGTGCTGCAGGCCGAGTCGGAGATGGAATCGGCCACGCTGTCCTGAGCGCGACCCTCCCGCGAAACACACGGCAGGCCCGCTCACGAGAGCGGGCCTGTCGTTTTGATCCACCGAAACTCTCGGCGGACCAACCGATCAGCGGCGGCGCTGCATGCAGACGCGCCAGCAGCAGCGTCCCCACCAAGCCCGGCAGGCCGCTCCACGACTCGGATTCCATCCCCCCACTCCTTCCCGGAAAAGCAGCGATCCGCCAGCGGGTCCCGCGTCGTGTATCTCTGCCGATCAACCTCGCCCCCCGTGGACGGACAGCGTTGCGGTGGGCTGCCGCGCCGCCGCTCGCCGTTCGCCCGGGCGCGGCTTGCCGATGCGGTCGACCGCCGCGGACGGGGCTCGCCCGCACTGTTCTTGCGACGCAGATTGGACAGCGGGGCACAGGATCTTGATCAACACGTGACAGAGGACGGCAGATGCGGACTTCGAGGGCAGCGCTCGTGTTCACCCTGGCGGCCGTGGCGGGCTCCGCGGCGTGCTACGGCGCGCGCGGCGCCTCAGCGGACGAGGCCCTTCCGCCCGCGGAGGCCGCCGTTCGCGCC
>NZ_DASVTX010000501.1:0-20888 GCF_036387355.1 Longimicrobium sp. | reverse complement strand
TCGCGTGCAGAAACTGCTCGGAATCAAAGTCGCGCCACCATCTTCCGGGCTCTTCGGTTCGGAAGCGCGAGTTGAACTTGATCGACGCAAGGCCGAGTGGGCCGAGAAGGAGAAGCGATTGCGGGCGTCCGATCTCCGCGAGTCCCTCCGTAAGGAACTCGAGCAGAAGATCGCCAGCGAAGCAATTGCGCGCCGGGATATTGAGGACGCACAAAGTCGGTCAGAGGTCCAGCAGTCGACGGTTGAACAACTCGACAGCGCAGCGAGGGGAGAAGCGCGAACGAACCTCCTTGCCGCTTTGCCTCCCGGGAGAAACCATTGCAACGTTCCCCTCGCTCTAGCCCGTGAGCGCGGCTGCCCGCTGGTAACGGAGCGTCCGATTGACTTCACCGAACGGCGGGCAGAGCGCAGCGCAGCTGAAGAACTGCAAGCCCAGCGGGAGATTGCCGCATACTTGGTGAACGAACTCCAGCTGAAGCGCGCGGCTGCGACAGTGGCGGAGGCAGCAACTGCGGATGCACGCCGGGCTTATCTCAAGGCAACGACCGCGTTTGAAGAAGAACGCGGGCGGTTGCTGGAGGAGGAAGCACGGCTTCGCGAGGGAGAACGACTGGTCACCAACGCGGAAGTGGCATCACGCACGGCCACAGAACTCGCCGAGGCTCTTACTCGTCTTGGCGGCGAGATCGAGGAGTCTTACAAGCGGCAGGAGTTGCTCCGCGAAGAGGGCCGCGACGCGCTCGGCCGGTTCTCCGCAACCTTCGACTACGTGGTGCGTGCCATCATCGGGGATGAAGTGGAGGGGCGGGTCGAGACGTCTGGACGCAACCTATCGTTGGTGGTGGATCATCATGGCGAACGAGAGAGCGCTGCTCTCGAAACGGTAAAACTCCTCGCCTTCGATCTCGCAGCCATGACCGATAGCATCCAGGGTCGTGGCCACTTCCCGCGGTTCCTGATACACGACGGTCCCCGTGAAGCTGACATGGCGATGGGTGTCTACGAACGCCTGTTTCTCTATGCTCGCCGGCTGGAGGAGTGCTTCAGTGGTGAAGCGGGTTTCCAGTACATCCTGACAACCACCACGCAACCGCCCGAACAGTTTCTTCACGATCCGTGGCTCCGGTTGAGACTGGCTGGCGTCCCCGCGGAAGAACGGTTGTTCAGGATGAATCTTTGACACGGACTCACCCCGCGCCCGCGCTAGATATAGATCCGCTGACCGAACCCGCTCGAACCAGCAGTTCAACACACTCTCGACCGAACGATGTCTAAACCCAGAACGAATCGAAGCACCTCAACCTCGAACAAGAAGAAGAAGCGTAAGCGGAAGCGCGGTGGTGCCCTTTCGACGTTCAATCCAGATCCGATCCCCCTGACCCCCGGCAGCGATGAGTGGCCGGTGGTGGAGGTGCCGCCCGTCGGCGCCCCCGAGCGCGAGCGCGTGGTGATCGACGTCAGCGAAGAAACGCGGGTCGACGCGCTGGGTCGGCTTCGCACCCGGCCGCTCAAGAGGCAGTGATCACTGATGGATTTCCTTCCCTCGCCCAACACTCGCCGGTGCAGGCGCTGCAACGTATTGGTAGCGGGAACCCTGCCCAGACGACGCGCGCTTTGCTCCGGCTGCAGCAAGCCGCTGTTCGCGCCTGGCTCGGGCCCGCCGCCCTCTCCCGCGGCCACGCTCGTGCTGGCGGAGCACGCGGCTCAGCACAGGGAGTCCAGTGTACCCGACGATGAGCAGCCGGCGGCGCAACGCCCGTTCGAGCGAGTGCGGATCGGCTGGCCCGTTAAGGAGGACTGCTGTAAGACTGCGAACGACCAGTGGAAGTTTGTCTTCGCGTTGAACACCACTCCCACGGGTGACTGGTGTGAGTCTTGGGACGCCACCGCATCAGAGCGAACGATCTTCGCCTACGTGGCCGGGGACCGCATCTTCTTGCATTGCGCGCCTGAGAAGCTCCATTCAGAGTTCGAACTGTTGAAAGCGGCGGTTGATGCCACGAACCACCGAGTCGTGGAGACTGCGGAACGCGAGAGCGTCCTGGGGATGCTCGATTCACTCTCCTACTCCTGACCGCGGTGGCGAATCACCTGTGACGCGACATAACCTGATTTGGAGAGGGCACTGCTGATGCCGCAGCAACAGCCACGGCTGAACCCCACAGCCTTGGAGGCGATGAAGGAGCGCTTCCTGGCCCGTGTTGGCGACTTCGGAGACTTCCAGGATCAGGGCTCTCGCTACTGGGCCGACGAGCGGGCGTACAAGGACGAGTTTGCCGTGCGCTGCCGCGAAGCGCTCACGCCCGCGCTGTTCGCCGCGGCTGGCACCCCGGAGGGTGCACAGGCCGTCGTCGCCACCAAGCACCGGCTGCTCACCGGGCGGCTGAAGACCACCGGCGCGCCGCAAAACCTGCTCAGCTGGCGGTATTTCGATTTCCTGCGAAAGATGCAGGACGCCGAGCGTGCCGCCTTCGCGCCTGCGTTGGGCGACCTGCTCTTTGGCCAGGGGGCGAGTGCCGAGCGGGTGGGACGGTTCGTTCGGGTGATGTGGCCGTCGTGGCAGCGCGTCCAGGGTGGCAATCCGTACGCGCTCAGCCGCAACTTTCCGACGCTGTTCCTGATGATGCTGGACCCCACCCACGATGTCGCCGTGCGCAGCGACATGTTCGGCGCGGCCGCGCGGGAACTGCTGGGTGACTGGCTGCTGCGCTACGCTCCATTCGACGCCCTTCAATACCAAGCCGTGCTGGACTTTGCCCGCGCCGTCCGCCGCCACTTGGAAGCGTGGACCTGGCGCCCGCGCGACATGATCGACGTCCACAGCTTTCTCTGGGTCGCCACCCGCGACGACAGCGTCTATGCGCGCCAGGCGAAACCGGCATCCACACCGGCGGACGACCCCGCCACGTCCTCGGAGGACTGATGGCCATCGACCCTGGCACCGAATCGCTCTTGGCCGCCGCCGCGCACTGGCGCGACCGATGTCTGCTGGGCGAGGGCTCCGTGTTCTCAGAAGAGCGGCTCTGGACCTGGGAGCACCTTGGCGAAATGAACCGCTACTTCGTGGAGAACCTGGACACCGGTACCGGCACTTTCCTGGAGAAGTTGCAGGCGCAGCTCGCGCCGGCCAGCCCTTACACTAAGCGGCTTGCCGCCGAGATGCTGTGGCTGCTTCTCCTGTTTCCCAACAACATCGGTCGCGACACCAAGGTCAACCAGGTTGCCGTGGTGTGGGAGTGGTCCGGCGAGCCCTTCCCGCGCGACCACGACATGGTCGACGCGCCGCTAGCCCGAGGCGTGGGCAGCGGGGGAATGGCGTTCAACAACCTGCGCTGGGCCGAGTTGGCGTTCTTGGTGGTCCTGATGCGCGACTGGCGCCGCCGAGAGCGGGAGGAGCAGGAGCACTTGCTTGCGGACCCGTGGCGGTTCGCGGGGTGGTTGGACGGAATTCCCGGCGCGCAGAACCGCCAGTTCCGCCACATGCTCCTCCATCTGCTTTTTCCGGAGACGTTCGAGCGGATTTCTTCGGGTACGCACAAGCGCTGGGTCGACCAGGCGTTCGCCGGCGAGTTGCAGGCGCTTGGCGCGGACGTTCCGGTGGGCACCGACCTCGTCACCCGAGATCGGCGCCTGCTGCTCCTCCGGGGCGCGCTGGAAGGCAAGCACCCTGACCAGCAGGTGGACTTCTACCTCACCCCCTGGTGGGGGATGTGGCACCCCCAGCAGGAAGGCGATGGAGACGGACCCGACGAGGCACCCACTCCCGTCCCGTCCGTCGTGAAACCCCTCGAGGAGGAGCCGCCCTACACCGCGCCAGCCTGGGACGAGATCGTGGCCGCCATCGGGCGGCAGGGCATCCGCATCGACGAGCGGACGCTGAGGCGCTACCACTTGGCGCTGGGAACGCGCGGATTCGTGGTACTCGCGGGCGTGAGCGGCACCGGCAAGACCTGGCTGGCCGAGGCATACGCCCGTGCCTTGGGGGCGCGGTACCTGGTAGTTCCCGTGGCGCCCAACTGGACCACGAACGAGGACCTGCTGGGATATGTGAACCCGCTGGACGGCCAGTACCACGACACGCCGTTCAGCCGCTTCCTGCGCGCCGCCGCCGCCGAGTACTTGGCCGCCAGCGAGCGGGAGCGCGCGCCCCGCCCGTTTCACCTGGTGCTGGACGAGATGAACCTGGCGCGGGTAGAGTACTACTTCGCCCGCTTTCTCTCCGCCATGGAGCTGCGCGCCCGCGACGGCACCGCCGCCATCGAGCTGGCACCGGACGACGAGGTACTCCTGCCGCCCAACCTGCTCTTCATCGGCACCGTCAACGTCGACGAGACCACCCACGGCTTCGCCGACAAGGTGTATGACCGCGCGCAGCTGGTGGAACTGGAGGCCTCGCGCGAGGCCATGGATGCCCACCTGGCGGGCGCCGGGCACGGCCCCGCGCTGCTGGAGGTGTGGGAAGCCGTGCGAGAGGTTGCGCCGTTCGCGTTCCGCGTGGCCGACGAGGTGGGAAAGTACGTCGCCGCCGGACAGGCCGCCGGCGCTCCGGCCGACGAGCTCGTGGACGAGCAGCTGCTGCAGAAGGTGCTCCCGAAGATCCGCGGAACCGACCTGCGCGTGGGTGCCGCGCTAGAGCGGCTGGAGGCGCTGGCGGACGGCCGCTATCCCCTGACCCACGTACGGGTGCGCCGCATGCTCGACTCGTTCCGGCAGCATGGATTCGCCTCCTACTTCTGAGCCGCCCATCCGGCTGCTGGACGCGGCGGGCCTCGCCTGCAACGCCCCCCGCGAGTGGCAGCCGCACTGGGTGGAGGTGGATGTCCCTGCCTCGGAGTGGGAATCCGCCGAGTTGCGGCGCAACGGACAGCCGCTGCCGCTCGCGCTCCGCCGATTAGCGGGCGCCGTCCGCGTCGTCGCCGAGTGGCCCCGCTCCGGGACGGGGAGCTACGCCCTCGCGCTCCGCGCCCCGCGCGGCGAGTACCGGCGCGTGGTCACCGTCTACCCGGAGAAACTGCCTCCCGCCACCGTCGCCCGGCTGCTGGAAGACCTGGAACTGCACCTTCCGGCCGCCATCGCCATTGCGCTTCAGCAGGCCGGCGGACTGGCCGGGGTGGAGCTCCTTCCGCCCGAGCTCTCCACCGTTTCCGAGGAGCTTCTCCGCCTGCGCCGTGCCGTGGAGGGGACGCCCCAGCGCGCCGGCCTGGCCGACGCGCTGGCCGAGATCTCTCGCGATCCTCACCAGGTGCTGCACGCGCGCGAACTGTGGGTCCGTCGCGCGGCTGCCCGCCAGCCGCACCCCGCCCGGCTCGTGCAAGCGCTGGCGCGGCCGGGGAACCTGGGCGTGGATCTGCGGCCGGAGCGGGTGCTCGACACGCGCGTGGAACACTCCACCGATGTCTACGAGAACCGGCTCGTCCGCACGTTTGTGGAGCAGGTGCAGCAGCGGCTCCGGCGCTTGGCGCGGCTCCCAGCAAGCGCATCCTCGGTGGGAGTGCAAAGCACCGTCGCCGTGCTCGCGCGCAGGATGGCCGCGGCGCGACGGGAGGCCGCGTTCCTGGACGGCGTGGTGGCGCTCGAGCATGCGCCCCAGCGCGTGACCATGGTGCTGCTGCGGCGGCCCGGCTACCGCGCGGCGCTGGAGGGCTTGCTGGAATTCCAGCGGAGCGTGGCCGTGCAACTGGACGCCCCCGCGCTTGACGCGCCGCTGGAGAACGCGCCCGCGCTCTACCAGCTGTGGGGTACGCTGCAGGTCATCCATGCTCTACTGGTGGTGGCTGCCGAACTTGGATACCGTGTGGAGGAAGAGCACCTGGTCCGCCGCGCGCCGGGGGCCGCGTTCCTCCGCGTGCTCCCCGACGGCCGCCCCGCCGTCCTCCTCCGCCACCCGGTGACTGGAGTTTCGGTGCGGCTGCTCCCTGAGCGCGCATACCGCAGGCAGGGCGCCCAATTAGGGTTGTGGAGCACTACCTATGAGCAGCGGCCGGATGTGGCCGTCGAGGTTCATCCGCCGGACGGGGCCACTTCGGTCTACCTCTTCGATCCCAAATACAAGCTGGATGGTGAGCCGCTCGAATCCGCGGGAGGCGCCGGCAAGCCGAAGAAGGTGGACATCGACAAGATGCACGCCTACCGTGATGCTATCCGCGACCGCGAGGGGCGGCGCGCCGTCCGGTACGCCGCCATCCTCTATCCCGGGCCAGAGCAGCGGTTTCCGTACGGCGTGGAGGCGCTCACCGCTTACCCGGGCTCCGCCCTGCCTCTAGTTGACCGGCTGCAGGAGGTCCTCCGGGAAGCCCTGCGGTGACGACACGACGTCGCATTGGTCATTCCCCTTCTTGCGCGTCCCGCCGCTGCGGAGCCGCGCTCTGACGTGAGCACAGTCAGCTGTGATTATTGCTAAGATCGTTCAGTGCCTAAACGGGAGAGTTTTAGTTTATTGGCAAGCCGCACGGCTGAGCGGGGCCAAGCACCCCCGCGCACTCACCGGTAGCCGCGAAGCGCGTCCCGCCAGTCGCGCGGCTCATCCTCCGCGTCACCCTCCTCGTCCAGCACGTCAAGGTCGAGGTCGGGACAGGACAGCACCGTAAGCGTTCGGCCGAAGGGGCCGAGCCCGACAACTTCCTCCTGCACCTCGAGTTGCGCAGGGGCACCCTCGAACCACTCGCAGAGGAGGCCGGACCCGGTCGCTTCCTGCGCTGTAGCGACATCGTCACGGCGGCCGCCAAGGTAACGAGTCGCGGATCCACGGGGCGCCCACTCTCCCTTGTGGCGCCGGAACCGCATCCACGCGGCAGCGTCGAAGTGCCCGCTGGATGCGACCCACTCGATCTGGAGGCCGTGGGACAGCACGACAGCCACCGGTTCCGGAGAGAGCGCAGCGTATCGTATGGCCGAAGCGCTCATCGATGTACCGAATCGGTCGGCAAGCTCACGAACGGCGCCCAGGCCCGGCTCGCGTTGTTCCACCACGTCCCGAGCCCATCGGGTCGGCATCAACAACTCCGCAGCGAAACAATCGGCCTCGACTTCGATCGGATCTCTCCGCCCCCGGAAGTGGCCCTGAGACAGAGCGAAGTCGCCGGTCCAGGCCAACCCGTCCACGTGACCCTCGATTACGAAGTGTGCGACCTCGTGGGCAATGGTGAAGCGCTTGTGGCCCGCGGTCGGACACTCCGTTGAAACCAGAATCTGGAATGCTCCGTCGGCGAGGCAGAGAGCGCCGTAGCAGCCTGTAGGGAAGCCGCTCTGCTCAATGACGGTAGCACCCTCCTGCACTGCCAACCAAGTCGGATCGACGGGGACTTCGCTGACCCCGTGACTATCCAACAACTCATTGGCGGTACGTCGGGCCAAGTGTTCGCGGGGTGGTAGGGGCATTGCTCAGCGCGTGTCGGGGGAGTCTTTTCCCGGCTTGATGGTCGGCGGGCGGGGAGGGCCGGCGGTGGCCTGGCGTCTGGCGGCATCCTTGGTCGCAAGCGCCTTCGCGATCTCGGCAACGGTTTCAATGGTCTCTGCGGATGCCGTCCCGAGGTTGCGCAGGACCAGTGCGGCAGGCCCGCCTACGGCATCCACCTCGGCCGTACGCCCGAGGAGGTAGTCCACCGATACGGAAAGCGCGTTCGCCAACTTGACCAGGGTCGCCGCGGAAGCGCTCGGCTTGACCCCGGTCTCAAAGTGCGAGATCTGGATTGGAGTCAGGCGAGCCCGGGCCGCAAGCTCCGCCTGCGTGAGCTTCCGGTGCTCACGGGCCTGCTTGAGGCGGGTTGCGAAATCAGGGGTGGTTGAGGGCATTGACGAACCTTACTAGTTAGCATAGCTTCACCGTTCCGCGCCGTAGCGTTTTTTTCGGCGCTGAGGGTATACCGCTCGATAAAGATAGGGTATACCGCAATCACAATCGCGGAAGCCTGCGCCGCCCGCAAGGTCCCCTTGGCCGGGAGCTGATGGGATGCCACCCGCACGCGCGTAGACTCGCCGCTCACGAACCCCGGGAGGCCACAGTGGAACTGAACGACGCGCAAGTGGGGTGGTTTGTCGATAACCGGCTGAAGCTGCCCAAAGGGAAGCGCTCGGAGTACCTCAAGCAGGTGGACGGGATGATCGCCAACTTCTCCGCCAAGGCGGCGGAGGACCCGAACCTGAAGATCGTCAAGTTCCTGAAGACTGGCTCGCTGCGGAAGGGCACGGTGCTGCGGCCAAGCGGCGACGTGGGAGTGGACTCCGACATCGCGGTGTTCCTCAACGTGGTCGACCCCGAGGTATACGACCTTGACGAGTTGCACGACCGCATCCGCGCCTTGCTGATCGCGGCCTACCCGGGCAAGGCCCCCAGCGACTTCACGGTCCAGCCGCGGACGCTCGGCATCGTGTTTCGTACCTCGGGATTGGCCTTGGACCTGGTGCCTATCCTCCCCATTGACGGACCGGACGACTACGGCTGGCAGCCGTCGTCGCGCGGGGAGTCCCCGCTCAAGACCAGCGTCACCAAGCAACTTGAGTTCATCCGCGTGCGCAAAGAGGGGTACGCCCGCTTCACCTCGCTGGTGCGCCTGCTGAAGCACTGGCGAAACCAGCACGAGCTGGACGAACTCCGGTCGTTCATGATCGAGCTGATCGTCAGCCATCTGCAGGACGTTCACGGGCGACCTGCCTCACTGGAGGAGGGGCTGCTGAGCTTCTTCCTCTACCTGGCACAGAACGAACTTAGGCTGCCCATCGTGGCGCCCGAACTCGGCGCACAGGCTTACCTGCCCGCGGACCGCGTGGTGATACTGGACCCGGTGAACGCAGAGAACAACGTGGCGCGGCGGCTGACCGAAGCGGACTGCCAGGAGATCGTCGCCCGCGCCACCGACGCGTGGGAGCTGATCACC
Organism: Longimicrobium sp.; assembly: GCF_036387355.1. Lineage (GTDB taxonomy): Bacteria > Gemmatimonadota > Gemmatimonadetes > Longimicrobiales > Longimicrobiaceae > Longimicrobium. The sequence goes on along the minus strand of NZ_DASVTX010000501.1, from coordinate 12,015 downwards.
GCAGCGCGCAACAACGGCTTTAAGGGGGAAACGCTCGAGGCCTGGAAAGAGGTCTTCGGGCGCTCCTTCGCGATCGAGGAGTGAACACCATGTCCATGACTGGAACCCACACCACGAGCTACACCACGGCGGACATCGGCAAGGTGCTCGACTGCTTCGTCGCGGACTTCGACGGGATAGCGCAGTCGACGGGCCTGCGCACCCGCGACGATGTAAAAGAGGTCGGCGCCGACGTGAAGCTGATGGCCAGCCGTGGTTACCTGCGTGAGGTCAACCTCTGTCTGCTCAACGAGGCGGGTGCGACGATCCGCGCGACCAAGTACACGGTCAACACCAGCGCGGGAGTGCTCACCGCGTCGCGGCCCGGCAACTACCTGTGGCCGCGCACTCCCGGTGGCAGCCTGAGCGTGGTGGTCAACTACAGCGAACTCTGGAGGCGCCTCTCGCAGCCCGCCAAAGAGACCTTCTCCCGAGAGCTGAAACGGCGCTGGACCACGTCAGGAATCGACACGTCCTTTCCGACCCTCCGGGCCACGGCGGACCGGAACTACGTCAGTAACGGCTACGGTCTCCAGCGGAGCACCTACCAGTGAGCACGACACGGAGCGAACTGTTCGAACTGGAGCTGTCCCTTCCGGAGGCCGGGCTGCACGCGCGTGCGGGGCGGCTCGTGGGCTTTGAGGCCCGCTACGAGCGCATCCGTCGCGACCTGCGGCTACTGGCAGCACCGGAAGAGGTGGGGGAGTGGAGCCGAAAGTTCTACGGGAGCGAGATGCCGATCTGCGCCGCCGTGACCGACCGGTACCCGCTGGTGATCTTCGCGGGCGATGTGGGCACCGGGAAAACGGAGACGGCCGAGGCAATGAGCGACCGACTCGCCCGCGAAACCGGCAAGGGTGCGATGCTCTTCAAGCTGAGTACCCGCGTCCGGGGGGGCGGCAAGGTGGGCGAGATGAGCACCCTCCTCAACAATGCTTTCGAAACGGTGGTCAAAGAGGCGGGCAAGACGCGCTCGGCCTTCCTGATCATTGACGAGGCGGACTCCCTGACGTCGACCCGGGACGAGTCGCACCGTCACCATGAGGACAAGGTTGCCGTCAACACCATCATCCAGCGCGTGGATGACCTGCGACGGCATCGCGGGCGCGTTCTCGTCTTCCTGTGCACCAACCGGTCGGCCGCGCTCGACCCGGCCGTGGTGCGCCGCGCAGCGCGCACGGAGGTCTTCTCCCGGCCGAACGCGGAGGAGCGGCTGGAACTCCTGCGGATGGACTTGAAGGGCCTAGGCATTGAAGACGCCGCCATTCGCCAACTGGTTGATATGACCGGACCGAGCAGCGACCCTCCGCAACCGGGGTTCACGTTCTCGGACCTCCGCTCGCGCCTCCTTCCCGAGGCGCTCGCACGAGCGTTTCCCAGCCGGCGCATCCAAGCCGAGGACTTTGTCCAGGTGGCCCGCGAGATGACCCCTTCGCCGGCGGTGTACGCATGAGCGGCGGGCGCAACCACCTGCGGGGTCGCCGCGTCCAAATCGTCGGCAGCGCCAGCGCGCGGACCGAACCTGGGCTCGTGGGATACGCGCACGACGTCGTGCGCGGACTCTCGCGCCAGGTGCTATCCTCCGGGGGAGGGCTCGTGCTCGGTGCTGGACGGGAGCCGCGCGGCAGTGAGGGTGGACCGGCCCTGACCTTCGACTGGACGGCGCTGGAAGAGGTTGCGGCCTGGTTCAGCGGCGGAGCCGACCCGTTCCCGCGGCAGGCGGGGCCGCCGGTGGTGGTCGTGCTCTCCGAGAAGGGGGAAAATGAGATTCCCGCGGAGCGGCTCCCGCTATGGCGGGAGTTGCTGACCACCGGCAGGGTCCACGTAGAGACCATCCATCCTGGTTTGCGCTCTGCCGCGCTCCTGCGGCAGCGCCAGGCGGACTACGGCGACATCCTCTTCGCACTCGGAGGAGGGAGCGGAGTGGAGCACTCCGCCGAACTCTTCCTGAGCCGAAACCGTGCCGTGCTCCCGCTGGACCTCGACCTCGGTGCAAGCCGCGAGGACGGAACGGGCGGAGCCCGCCGGCTCGCCCGGGAGGCGCGCGCGGAGCCAAACCGGTTCCTTCGACTGGCCGGCGGATCGGTCCCGGTGTCGGCGCAACTCGCGGGGCTCGCGACGTGCGGCGGAGCCGCCCCGGCAGCGGACGTGGTGGACCGGACCGCTCAGCTCCTGCGCGACATCGAACTCCCGCGTGCCTTCTTCGTCCGGTTGCTCAACGACAAGCACGCCCTTTTTCCCGCCGTGGAGGCGTTCTTCCGCAACGTCGTCGATCCGGTTGTGGATGCGGCGGACCTCCGGCGTGTTGAGATGGGCACCGATGCCTCGGAGCACGCGTTCGTCAACAGCGGGATTTTCGAGAGCCTTCACCAAGCCGCGCTCGCGGTGGTCGATGTCACCGGGGAGCGTCCTAACTGTTTCATCGAGCTTGGGTATGCCCTCGGCCGCGGCATGCGCGTGCTCGTCACGGCGCAGGAGGGCACGAACCTACCGTTCGACCAGGCAGCGATTCCCACCCATTTCTGGTCGGACACTGATGACGACGCTACCCGGCGCCAAAAGTTCTCGCTCTATTGGGAGAAGAACATCAACCGTCCGCCCGTTGTCCAGTAACCCACAACGAGAGGTACCGATGGCAGAGATCTACGTCTCGGTGGACATCGAGGCCTCCGGGCCCGTCCCACCCACGTACAGCATGCTATCACTGGGCGCGTGTCTGGTCCACGACCCGGATCAGGACTTCTACGCCGAGTTGAAGCCGATCGGCACGGCTGCAGTACCTGAAGCCATGGCTGTCGTCGGCCGCACGATGGACGACTTCGCCACCCGCGGACGCGAGCCGGCAGACGCCATGACGGCATTCTGCGACTGGCTTTCCGAGGTCGGCCACGACACGGACCTGGTGTTTGTGGGATTCAACGCAACATTCGACTGGGCCTTCGTGAACTGGTACTTCCTTGAGTATGTGGGGCGGAACCCGTTCGGCATCGGCGGTCTCGACATCAAGTCGTTCTACATGGGGCAGGCGGGGGTGCGCTGGGCCGACACGCGCTCCAGTCGCCTGCCACCTCACCTACAGGAGGAGGATGCGCAGGAGCATCACGCCCTTGCGGACGCGGCCCGCCAAGCGCGGCTGTTCCGAAAGCTACTCAGGACCCGTTAGAGGACAGTACTATCCGAAGGGAGCTTCTGCGTTGAACCGCTCTACTGTTGAGATCTGGCGCGGCCCGAGTGGTCCGCTCGGCTCTGGAAGGATCTGCCGAGGGCGGATCAGCCGCTCGCGCCCTCAGCAGCGCCGCGCGTGAGAATGCGACGGCCCGCCTGCCGGCGCTGAACCAGGTGGCGATCCGTTCCTTCCCATCTACGCGACCGGCGCCGGACAGACCTTCGCGACCGTAGTCGCGCGCATGGATACCTTCGCAACAGCGCCAGCGTCGCTCACTCGAACGACGAGCTCTTGGACGACCCGGAGTCACAGCTGGTAATCACCGCGGTGTGGGCCATCCTGCGCTACCTCGACGCGCGGCTCGCTCCGTTGGATTGAGCCGCGTCAAACAGGTACGCGTTTAGGTAGGTGGCAAGATCCGCTTCCCGTCGATTTTACAAAGCCGTGGGTGGTTCGGGTGAAGGCGGAACGGGGGAAGGAACCGTGGCCTTTACTGGCCGCAAGCCCCGCAAGAGACAATCTTGACGGATTTTCGCGCGCCCCTTAACGTTCCAGACGCGCCCGAACCTTCCTCCCTGGCAGGTACTCATGACTCTGATGGCGACGTCGACCCCCCAAGCAGGCTTGGCCGGCCTCGGCATCTTCATCGTGCTCATCCTTGTGGTCGGTATAATCGGCCGGATGCTCGGCGCCGTCGATGCAATCACCAAACTTCTGGACAATTATGAAGCGCTACGGCGCCACAGGGAGTCCGGCGCACTACGTCGGGCGCTCCCCCCCCTCGTCGTCATCCTTTGTTGCGCGATAATAGCGACCGGTGCGATTGCGTTCGCCATGGGCGACAAGGTCGTCGGGTTGGCCGCCGAGTGGGCCCCGGGCTTCCTTCCCAAATCCGATTCTTCATCAGCCCCGTCAGTCGGCCTCCCGGATGCTGGTCACCAGCTGCCGGTTAGCGGTGATACTGCCCAGCCAACGGATGCGGGATCGGGGGCGGCGCCTGGACCTCTACCCTCAAGCACTCCGGAGCCGCGCACGAACAGACCCTTCGGAACCCGGCCCCCACCATCGGGTGAGGCTACGGAAACCCGACGCTCCGCTCCGGTGCACGTGATGGAAACACCACCAGCTACGACCTTGGTGGCAACCGACGGGCTTTCCACTGCTCAGGCGTACTACGACAACGGAGCCGCCAAGAGGGATCAGGGGGATTATCGGGGAGCTCGGGAGTCGTTCAATGAGGCGCTTGCCCTCCTTGATAACTCCGATCCGAGTATCGCGGCATTCCGGGCCGAAGTCGTGGAGAGCATCCAGAAAACCTACACCGCCTGCCGCGCCGAGGGCCGCACTGACTGCCTTTGATTCACCATCCCTTCACTCTCTGCCGGAGAATCATATGGATCCCCAATACTTCCGTCGGAGCTTGCTGGCCGCGGCCGCCCTTGTCCTGACCTCGATGCCATTGAAGGCTCAGGAATGTCCCAATCCCTTGGCGCTCGCAGACGTTGTCTCCTACGCGCGGAACGGCGTTGAGCTCTCCAGGATCATCACGCTCATGGAGACGCGTTGCGCCACGTTCCAACTGGGGAATGAGCCGGAGCGTGCGGCATTGCATGAAGCCGGTCTGCAAAGAGCTGCTGTGGATAGTTTGATCGAAGCCCTTGCAAGCGGACGGGTTCGGTACGTGGCGCCCCGGACGGACAGCTACGGCTTGCCCGTCGCAAGCAGTCCGATCGCGATCGCGAGCGATTGGATCCGTGCGCAGGGCACGCGCATCTTCTACAGGCACGAGTATTTCTTGAACGTACCGTGCTCGGAACGGTTCCGGGGGGTGGGAAACTGGGAGAACGACGGGTGGGACTACCGCCGCGGTGCGCGGGTGGAATGCCTGAACGAGGCGTGGCTCGTCATCGATTTGGGTCCGCAGATCGCCGCAAGGTCCATCGTTCCCGGTTTGACGTACTGCGTCAACATCACTGATGCGCCGGTCGGTTCGGCTCGTGCGAACTGGGGACAGCATGGCAACAGAAATGCTCCGGGACTAGGCCAAGGATCGGAGCAGTCGTTTGTTGTGGTTGGACCTCGCGGTGAACGGGGCATCGGCTTTGAAGTCGTCCCCAGCGAGACCGGTGACCAGATCAAGCTGTCCAATTACCATCGGATAGCGCAGGGTAAATGTTGATGCGCTATTTCTGGCGACGGGCTCCTGTCCTGCTTTTCGGAGGGGTGATCGCGACGGGGGCTCCGTGCATGTCACAGACCGTGTGGGGCGCAGAGCTACCATTAACATTCCATTACTCCGAACCGACTAACTGGTCTGGTGCATTCTCGTGCGTCGGCGTATTGGCGACCGATCTCGGAATTGAGCAATGCTTTGCGTTGAGTCACTTTGGGATACGACTCTATACCGGTGTGGAAGCTGACCTCTTCCCGCGAGCGGTGGTCCTGGGACTGCCGTTGTATGTCGTGCCGGACGTTCAAGTCGAGTATACACAGGCGGACCCGGATCACCAGTACTTCACCGACGCGACCGGGCAGAGCTACTCTGCGCCCGGACAGACCTTGCTGCGGATGGCTATCGGCCTGAGCACCAGATTCACTGATCGCGGTCGATGGGGTGAGGCCATCACTCTGAAGATTGGCGCGGCCTGCCTGCTTTCGGAACCGCTCGATTTGAACGAACGCCGACGCGGGTGTGACGAGGTCGATCTGGACAACTGGTTCGTGAAGGGTTCCGTTGGGCAGAGCATGCGCTTCCCCGGTCTCGGAATCAGTGGCTACTTCCGGGCGGAGGCGTGGTTCGAGATGCCCGACCACGATTTTGCCAGCACCCCCTTGGCGTCTCCGCGAGTCCAGAACAGTTACAACGACGATGGACAACATGTGCTCATCACGAACGCGATGCAGTACGTGTTCATTCCTGTGGGGGACGCGGCCGGTATATCGCAGATTGATCTGCGACTGGGCGGCGGGTTGGCGTACTTCCGCCAGCATCCACAGAACGCCGATGCTCAGCCAGACCCGAAGTTTAGGGTGCCGAATACGATCACCACTCCGATGGCTGACCTGCTCGTGACTTGGAACCCCTCGCTTGCGTTCTCGGCCAGTGCGGGTGCACGGATATCTGCGCCCCGGCGTGTTTCCGAACAAAGTTCGCATCTCTCGCCTTATTGGACGGGACAGTTATTCATCGAGTGGAGGCCGGGCGTGAGCGTCTTCTGACGCGCGTCTGATCCGCCCCAGTACTTTGGTCTCCTGGTTCGCCTGGAGCGGCACGACGGCGAAGCTCTCGGGGTGAAGCGTACGTTGGCCCGGGCGTCAACTATCGGGGCAACGCCGACGGATTTGGCTCAAGCGGACCGACAGCGGGTGGGTGCAAACCGGACGCTGAGCAAGCCCCGGCAGCTCGCGCGGGCATCACGCTGGCTCCAGGACAGCCACCCACGGCACCGCCCGGCTATTCGCGGAAGCCGCCGACCTCGCGTCGCCCACCAAACCCGCGGCACGCCTATGCCGCCCTCTGTCTCGCCGCGGGACTACGTTCACCGTGAGCATGTTCCGCGCGCCTGCCGACCCCCTCGGCCCAAGTTGCGTGTGCGGCGGTCTAGATATAAGCTGCACGCCCACATTCGGTCACTCTCCACTCATGAGCACACCCGTGACGCGTCGCACCCTCGTTGCGCTCCTGCTTGCCCCCTTTCTCGCGGCGTGCCCGCCGGCCCAGGAACTGGACGCGGCGCTCGTCGCGCGCTCGCCGAGCAGCGCGGACTGATCGAGGCCGGCGCTGCGCGACTCCACCGGGACGTGGAGGACAGCGGGTGGACGGTTCCGAGAGGACGGTGACCCCGTCGGCCGATCGGTCCGTCAAGGCCTCTGGGTCGAGGATGGCGCGATCCGACCTGCAGGTGCGAATCGCGGGGAACCGGAGTTCGTCCACCCTTACACGGCGCCACCCGTGCCCACTTGCGCGGGCGGGGAAATTTTTGCAGATTGTTTTACAGTTATCGCGTGCTGCTGGAAGACGCGTGGTGACGCTGGGTGACGGAAACGTAGTAAAGCCGTGGGATTTAGGCACCCTCGGTGACGCCGTGTGACAGCGCCTTTGGGCTTCTAAGCCGTAGGTCGCTGGTTCGAGTCCAGCCTGGCGCGTCAGCGAAGTTGAGCCCCCACCGTTTCTTACGGCGGGGGCTTTTCTGTCTGCGTGAGCAACTGGTCGGGCTGGGTGCGGCCGGCGGGAGCATTCCCCCGCGGGTACACCAGGACCCGTACGTACCCGCCCCGGTGATCCCGCCGCAGCCGTAGATCCGGCTCCGCGCCGCGAAGGCTGCCGCGGGGGCCGCCCCTCCAATGCACCGGCTCAACGCACGGGCCCCAGGGGCCAGGTGCACACTCCCGGGTACACGCCGCCGCCGACATGCTGCTCCGCCTCTACGTACACCCCCCACGGAAGCCTCGCGCCGTCGTCGACGGTGAGCCCGAAGTGAAGAATGCGATCTCTCGACTCTGCTCCCTGCGACCCCTGTGTACCCCCCACGTGCGAATGGCCGTGATACAATGTGGCCGACCAGCTTCCCCCGATGTAGGCAGCGTCTCGGCCCCGGCGAGCGGCAAGATCAACTCCGCCCCCGAAAGCCACGCCGCACGAAAGGTCCACCCCGGCACCCTTTCCCCAGATCGCGCCCGCGGGCAGAAACACGTAGCTCGGCCAGTCGAGCTGCTCTCCATCCGGGCCGTAGCCATGGTCGATGAAGAAGGGCCGCGCGTCCAGCCCTGCATTCGCGGCCTGCCCCAGGCCGAGTACCTGCCGGTAAAAGGCGGTGATCGTGCGGCGCGAACGATGATCGCTGGATGAATTCTCCGGCGCCGCGATCAGCCACCGGAACAGCTCCTGAACCGTCAGGCCGTCCACGAGCACCTGGTGGCGGTTGACGACGTAGTCGCTGAGATCGCTGGCCCGGCTCGGAAGACGCGCCTGGATGAAGGCTTCGAACGGGACCGAGGAAAGGACTCCGGACCGCACCGCGGCCAGTGCAGCCAGGCCGTTCCGGGCAAGAGCGGCGATGGATTCGGCGCGTCCGCCGGGCCGGAGCTCGCCAAGCGCGCCGGCGAGCCTGGCGCCGAATACGAAGGCCCGTTCCTGTGCCTTGGCACTTGCGGCACGCTCCAGAACGTCCAGGAACGGGCGGTCCGGAAAGTGGACGTGAGGGTCGATCGTGTCGTGCGCCTCCACCGCCTGCAGCGCAGGGGAGCGTTCAGGGCAGGGACGGAAGTGTGCCGCAATCTCTTCGACGGCCTTCAGGTGCGGCTCCACCCCCAGCGACGGAAGATCGTGGAGACACTCGGTGAGGCAGTCCACGCACTGTCCGCGCACGTCCAGCGTCACCATGCACGATTCGGAAACGATCGTGCGCACCATTTCTTCGGCGGCACGCTCGCCGATGGCCCCGCCGGCGTGTTCACGGCAGGCGCGTCCCAGCAGGTCCACCAGCCGATGGCGCCAACGCTGCTTTTCCGTATTGAGCCACGACGTCAGATGCGTTTCGGACCTCAGGACCCGGCCCAGATCCGCCAGGATGGCCGCGGCGTCCGAACGCGAGTTCAGCGCGTCGTAAACAAGGTCGAGAGTGACGTCCCGCAGGTCGGGAACGCCGGTTGAAGCTGCCAGCCAGTTCATCCCAAAGCCATTGATGCCGTACAGAACCCGCAGCATCTCCGGCTCGTGCAGAAACGGATTCGCGCCGCCCCGCAGCGCGGAGGCCAGCGCCTCGACCTGTCTCGCGGTCAGAGCGGAATCTGCGTTCGGTGCAGGGTGCGTCATCGTTCAGGCGCGGGGGTGAAAAGCCGGTTGGCCAGGCGGCCGGAACGCCGGGCCGTGAGCGTGGATGGAAGGGGCCCCCGCGCCGGTGGGGTGAGCGCGGCTCCGGGTGCATCCGGGCGCGCTGCGTGGGGATGCCGGTGTCGCGGCCGGGGGGGATGGGCAAGGGCCGGACCGGGCCCCGCCGGCGGGCGCGGGGCTGCCGCCCTACCTCCGGATGCGTGCGAAGGTCTTTGCTTTGTCCATGACGTCGACCACCCTGCGATTGAAGGCCAGGTCGCTGAGCTGCGGTGAATCGCTGATGAACCGCGCGTAGATGTCGAACAGGCACCGGGCAAGCATGTCGTCGGGGAGCTTGGCCACCCGCTGCTGCTCCGCCGACCCATCGGTATTGTGACCGGAGTACTCCATGATCACGCTGGTGTGGTCGTCGCCCGTGACCGGGAGAAAGGCTTCGATGTGGTCGGTGTTCGGAAAGCGCAGCCTCAGCTCCCGCGTGCGCGTGAGCGCATCCAGATAGGAGACGAGCACCGCGATGCACTCGTCCAGTTCCAGGACGATGATGCCCAGTCCCATGTTGCGGACGACCTGGCACGGAACGGTATCCACCTCCCGGTAGTGCATGTGCCGCACTTCGGCGCGAAGAACTCTGTATCGCGACGCCTCCGTGAGGTACAGCGCCGTGGCGATCTGATGCGGAAGCTCGACGTCCATGACGGATTCCGGCTTCGATCGCCCAAGCAGCGTCGGCGTGGTGCGCGGCTTGGACATCTCGAACTCCAGGTAGTGGGGCTGCCGCCCCACCTGCTGGATCTTGTCCTTGCAGCTCGCGACGGAGCGGCTGTACAGATACGGGTTGATGACGGCGACGGAGGCGCCCGTCCGGTCCACGATCCGCTGCATCTCGTCGACGTCGGCCGCGTTGGAGGCGCAGGGCTTCTCCACGATGATCCGCCGGAATCCGGCGTCGGTCGCGGCCCGCAGGGTCGCGGCGTGATCGTCCGCGGGGGTGCAGACATGGACGATGGTCTGTTCCGGATCGATGCCGGTGAGATCCGCGAGCGAGTCCGCGCAGCTGATCCCCCGCGGGTCGTACCCGTAGTCGTATTCGAGGCGGTGAAGGGCGCGCCTCACTCCCGGTCCCACGGTGTCGACCAGACCCACGACCGCCCCGAACGGCGACGTCGCGGCCCCGTCGCGGCGAATCTTCTCCAGGACGGGAATGTGCAGGCCCAACCCCGCCCGCCCCAGACCCACGATTACTGCTCCCAGGCCCTGAGCGGGCACGGTCACATTGGACATGTGCCACAGGTTGGCCGGCAGCAGCCGGGCGGCACTGGCTACGTCAGTCACTTTCGATGCTCCCTTGAAGGGTCAGGCGCAGATTGCCCGTCATCTTCTGTTGCGGCCCCGCTGGGGCTCCGCCCGACACCGGCTCGCTGCTGCGCACGTCCAGCCCGGCGCCGGGCGCCCCCGCCAACCAGGGGGCCCGGCCGTCCGGGTGGCCGCCGCGGCAAGGCGTCAACCCCGCGCCCACTCCGAGGTGTGCGCCCGGGCCATCCCCACCACCACCCTGCGCGCGCCGGTGAACGGGGAGCGGGCGTGCGCCATGAGCATGTTGTCCAGCAGCAGCGCGTCCCCCGCCTGCCAGGGAAAGACCAGCGCCTCGGCCGCATACGCGTCGCGGATGGCCTGCAGCTCCTGGGCGGTGATGGGCGAGCCGTCGCCGAAGTACGTGTTGCGCGGCAGGTTCTCTTCGCCGTCTTCCAGCAGCATTTCCACCACCTCGGGGTCCTGGCTGGTGACGTGAAAGAGGTGGGCCTGGTTCATCCACACCTTTTCGCCCGTCGCGGGGTGCAGCGCCACGCCCTGGCAGACCTGCCGCGTGCGCAGGTGGTCGTCCTCGACCCACTCCGCGTCGATGCCGTTCTCACGGCAGAACTCGTCCACCTGCTCGCGGGTTTCGGCCTGAAACACGTTCTGCCACGGCAGGTCCATCCAGGGCGTGTAGTTGCGCACGTACATCACGCCCAGCCGCTCGAACTTTTCCCGGACCGGGGCGGGGATGCGGTCGTACACGCGGCGGCTGTCGGCGATGGGGGTCTCGCCCCCGGTGGCGGCGACGATCAGCGACAGGAAGCCGATCTTCATGGGCCACGAGCGGGTGTAGGACATCTCCGTGTGGAAGGGGATGTGCTGGTCCGCGGGGTACTCGGTGGAGGTGTAGACGTTGCCCTTGACCTGCGTGCGCGGCGACGAGCGGTAGGTGTAGGGAAGGAGCTCGCCGGAGGCCGAGAGCATGAAGCGCTGGAACTCGTCCACGTCGTCCACGCCGAAGCCGCGGAAGAGGATGGCCCCGGCCCGGTGGAGGGTGTGCTCCACCCAGGGGCGGTTCTCGCCGGCCCAGTCGGCGAGCACCAGGCCCGGCGCGGCGGGGCTCACCACCACGGGGGCGGCGGGATAGCCGTCCAGGCGCGCCGTCCGCACGCGGTCGTCGGGCGCGGGCGCGCTCCCGGGATGCTGCACGGACTCGTCGGCAACGCTCATCGTCTCACTCCACGGGGGGTGGGGGGCGGTCCGGCCCGCGGGAAGGAGCGGCGGAGGGGCCCGGTCCCCGGATGGATAAGCCCCCGCATGGGTTCAGTCAAGCTCCGGTTGAAGTCGTCTCCTGGTCAAGTTAGTTTGCGTCACGTTTCGCCGTGCGCCGTGACCCGCCGCGGAGTCCCGAACCAGCAGCCTCGCCGAATGGAGAACGTAGAAAGCGTCTATCCCCTCTCGCCGATGCAGCTCGACATCCTGCTCCGCTCGCTCCGCGCCCCGGAGCTGGCGGAGTACGCCGAGCAGGTCTGCTGGACGGTGCGGGGCGATCTCGACGCTCGCGCCTTCGAGCGTGCGTGGAGCCTGCTCGCGGCGCGGCACCCGGTGCTGCGCACGGTCTTCTTCTGGAAGGGGCTGGACACTCCGCTCCAGGTGGTGCGCCGCACGGTGGAGATCCGGC
>NZ_DASVTX010000500.1:0-31104 GCF_036387355.1 Longimicrobium sp. | reverse complement strand
CGCGGGGGGAAGCTCCGTTCCGTCCTCCGCGCCCTGCGTGGCGGGGTCCAGCGGAAGGGCGGGCGGGGGCGGAACCGCCCGTTCTCTCGCCGCGCCCGACGGCGCGGTAAGGCCGTCCGTGCGGGTGCAGCCGGCCGCGGCGGCCACGAGGGCGGCGGCGAGGGTGACGCGAAGGATGCGCATGTCCAGGATCTCCCGTGCGGGGGTGGAGTGGCGGGCGGATGACCTCCGTCCCCCAGCATTGTAGCGCACCCTGTTTACTTCGTACACTTTCTCGTGCGGCGCGCCGGAGCCGTCCCGGGCCGGCGCGCGCACGGCGGATGGCGGGAGACGATTGGGATGGAGGTGGTTGAGGTGTGGTTCGCGGGCCTGAGGCGCTGCCGCGCGCACAGTCGTGTCACACGGTGGCCGCTTTGTGCGTGGCGGGCGAGGGTGGCTCTCCGGGGCGGGTGCGGCGTAGCTTGGAGCGGGTACCCTGCCGCCGCCGCTCCGGAGAACCATGCCCGACTTTCCGTCCCGCCCGCTGATCCTGGGGCACCGCGGCGCGCCGCGGGAACTGCCGGAGAACACGCTGGAAAGCTGCCGCCTGGCCGTGCGGCAGGGCGCCGACGGTGTGGAAGTGGACGTGCAGCCGTCCATCGACGGCGTCCCCGTCCTGATCCACGACCCCACGCTGGCCCGCACCACCGGCCACGGGGGACACGTGGCGGCGCTCCCCTGGGCGCGCATCGCGCAGCTGCGGGCGGGGAGCGAGCCGGTGCCGCGGCTGGACGACGTGGCGGCGTGGGCGGCGGAAACGGACGCGTGGGTGAACGTGGAGATCAAGTCGCCGGGCGCGGAGGAGGCGGCGGTCGCGGCCATGATGGCGGCGGGGCGGCAGGAGCGGACGGTGTTCTCGTCCTTCTACCCCGCCATCCTGTCCCGCGTAAGGCAGATCGCGCCGCACGCCGCACGCTTCTTTCTGACCGAGTGGTGGGACGACGACGTGCGGGCGGCGGTGGAGAGCCTGGGCGTGCAGGGGGTGTGTCCCCACCACCGGCTGGCGACGTCCGCGTTTCTGGACGAAATGCGGGCCGCCGGGCTGGGCGTGATCGTGTGGACGGTGGATGAGCCGGAGCGCATCCGCGAGCTGGTGCGAGCGAACGTGACCGCCATCATCAGCAATCTTCCCGCGCTGGCGGCGGGCATCCTGCGCGAGGAGCGGGGGTGACACGGGGCCGGACGCGCCCGTGCGCACGCAAGTGGATGCTGGCGCGGCGCTTGCCCCGCAGGGGACGCGAGCGCGCCGTGGGGGCGCGCCGGATCGCGATCGGCAAGGAATGAACATCCGCATTCTCGCGGGCGCGGCGCTTCTGGCGCTGGCGTCCCCCGCCCTGTGCGCCGCGCAGCGCGACACCATTCGCATCGGCCAGCCGCGGGACACGGCGCGCGTGCCCACGACGCGGCGCGACAGCGTGCGCATCACGGTGCCGCGCGACCTGCCTCCGCCCGCCGACACGCGCCCGTGGATTCCGGCGCGGCCGGACACCGTGGCCGCGCTTCCGGAGACGGACAGCGTGTTCGATTCGGCGCAGACGCAGGCGCTGGTGAACCGCGTCATCCAGTCGGGGAGCACCGTGCCCGCCGGGCTGGACGACTACCTGGCCGACATGCGGAGCGCCATCTACCTCTCCATCCGCTCCGACACGGCGCAGGGGGGCGAGATCCCCGTGACGGTGGACGAGCTGGCGGGAGAGGTGCGGTGGGCGCGGGGCGGCGCCGTGGAGCAGACCATTCAGGGGCACCGCATCCGCCTGCTGGCGCCCACGCCGTACACGGTGGGGAGCATGCTGGAGGCGCCGTGGATCGTGCCGCACCTGTACGGCAACACCATCGACATCTTTTCGCTGGCGGCCACCCCCGCCAACCGCTCGCGGGTGGCGCGCGCCATTCACCCGTTCTCGTTCCGGGGGATCGACTTCTACCGCTACACGGCGGGCGACACGGTGCGCGTGACCACCCGCGAGGGGCGCCTGTCCCTGGTTCCCGTCACGGTGCGGCCGCGGCCGGGCAAGCTGCAGGAGGCCAGCGACAACCGGCTGGTGGCGGGCACCTTCTACGTGGACGTGGACCGCGCGGCCATCGCCCGGGCGCGCTTCGGCTTCGTGGAGCGGGGCGGCGCGCTGGCCATCACGGAGACGGGGGTCTTCTTTGAGCTGGAAAGCGGCCTGGTGGGCGGCCGGTACTGGCTCCCCTACCGCCAGCGGCGCGAGATCCAGGTGTCGTCGCCGCTGCTGGGCGGGGCCGCCGCCATCCGCCTGGTCACCATGCTGTCGGACTTTCAGCTCAACCAGGGGTGGACGCCGCAGGCCGCCGGCTCGCGCCTGGTGTGGCGGCTGGAGAACGGCGCCTTTGCGGGGTGGCGCGGCGTGGGCGACGAGACGGACGTCACGGACATCGCCGACTTTGCCGACCTGCGCGGCGTGGTGCGCCCGCCGGGAAGCACCCGGGGCGTGCAGATCGTGCCGCGCTACCGGCAGAGCGACCACCTGTTCCGCTTCAACCGGGTGGAGGGCGCGTTCCTGGGGCTGGGCGCGCGGGTGCAGCCGGCGGACCCGGACCGGCGCGACTGGGACGTCTACGCGCACGCCGGCTACGCGTTCTCGGAAGGGACGGCGCGCGGCGAGCTGATCGGCAGCTGGCACCCGGACGCCACCTCGCGCGAGCCGGGGGCGCGCTACTCCGCCACGGCGGGCGTGTACCGGCGGCTGCGCGACATGACGTCGTTCCGCCCACCCGTGGAGTTCGAGCTGGGGTACACGCTCAGCGCGGCGCTGGCGGGATACGACGTGCGCGACTACTACGACGCGGCGGGCGCGGAGCTGTTCGGCACGCGGCGCGCGGGGAACTGGCTGGCGCGGCTGGGCGGGCGGGTGGAGCGGCACGATTCGGTGACGCGCAACACGGGCAGCTACGCCTTCGGCACGGCGGCCGACTTTCCCTTGGTGGCGGCGGCGCAGCCGGGGACGCACGCCGCGGCGGAGGCCACGCTGCGCTACGCCCGCGGCAGCGGCGCGTTCGGCGTGAGCCGCGGCTTCATTGCGCAGCTCACGGCGGACCAGGGGCTGGGCGACTTTGCCATCACCCGCGCCACGGCGCTGGTTTCCACCCGTGTGCCGTCGCGCTATCTGACGCTGGTGGGGCGGGCGGACGCGGGAACGGTGCTGGGCACGGTGCCGCCCCAGTTCCTGTACCGCTTTGGCGGGGTGGAGGGGCTGCGCGGGTACGCGCGCAACGAGTTCGGCGGCACCAGCGCGGTGCTTGGGCGCGGCCGGCTGCTGCTGAACCTGCCGCCGTACACCAGCGAGCCGCTGCTGCGCATCGGCGGGTTCCTGGTGCCGCCGCTGCGGCCGGCCATCGTGGTGTCCGGCGACGCGGGGTGGTCGGGCGTGAACGACCGCTCGGCGGAGGCGCTGGCGCGGCTGGGCGCGCGGGAAACGGACGGCGTGCGCTCGTCCTACGGCACGGGGCTCAGCTTCTTTGAGGACGCCGTGTCGGTGGAGTACGTGTGGCCGGGCGACGGCGGCGAGGGGAAGTGGTACGCGGGCTTCGTGGCGACATTCTGAGGGCGGGCGGTCCCGTCCTTGCGAGCGGACCGCCGCTGGATGCACGCTGCGCGACCAGACCACGAACCACCTGACCAGGACCGGAGCCGGACATGTCCTCCATCAACCGCCCCCTCGCGGGACCCGTGCTGGCCTTTGACCTTCACGAGCAGATCGCCGCCCTGCGCGCGGAGGAACCCTACCGCCGCAGCGGGCGGGCCGGGCGCACGCTGGCCAAGAGCGGCCGCTTTCGCCTGACGCTCACCGTGATGTCCAAGGACAGCGAGATCGGCGTGCACCACGCGGACAGCCCCATGACGCTGCAGGTGCTGGAGGGGTCGCTGCGCTTCCGCGCGGGCGGGCAGGAGTACACGCTGGACCGCGGCCAGGTGCTGTTCTTTGGCCCCGGCGAGGCGCACGACATCCGCGCCGGTGAAGAAAGCGCGCTGCTCATCACCATTTCCGCCGTGGGCGACGACTACCGCCCCGAGGAAACGGCCAACGCCTGAGCCGTCCGCCGCATTCGTGCGGGGACCACAGCCCGGGCCGCGCGCGGTCCGGGCTGTGCCGCATCCGGCGGCTGTTCATCCCCCTTTTCCTGATTACGACCGTCGATGAAGCGCAGTCTCGTCCCGCTGGTGGCGGTGGTGCTGGCCGCCGGCTGCAACCGGTCCCCGAGCGGGCCCGTGCGGCCCGAGACGTACGGGGTAGAGTTCCTGGGCACCCCGGCGGGGGCCACGGCGTTCATTCCCGCGGACGTGGATACCGGCGTCGTAGTGGGGCGCGCCGACTTTCCCGCCCGGTCGCGCGCGGTGCAGTGGCGCGACGGGTCGTTCACGGCCATCGGGCCGGAGCCGGGGGCCGGGTGCCTTTCCGAGGCGCTGGCGACGTCCAACTTCTACGTGGTGGGCATCGTGCGGTGCGCGCAGGACGTGTACGGCTGGTCGTACCCCGACGACCTGGGCCGCGCGGATGCGCGCCCGTACGAGTTCCGCGACGTGAACGCGAGCGGCGTGGTGGTGGGGACCGTGAATCCCGCGCCCTTTCTGGAGCCGCGGCGGCGCGCGTTCGTGCGGGAGCGGGGCGGGCTGCGGGAGCTGCTGCCGCCCGGCGCTACGGCCAGCGAGGCGGTGGGGGTGGCGAATGACGGAAGCGTGGCGGTGAACGCGTTTTCCGCCTGCACGGAGCTGGTCTGCGCGGAGCGGCGGGTGTTTCTGCTGCGCGAGGGGGAGTGGCTGGAGGTGCCCCGGCCCGGCGTGTCGCCGCGGCGGCGGGGTCATGCGGTGAGCTCCGACGCGCGCGTGGCGGGAAAGGTGGATGAGGGCGAGCCGTTCCTGTGGCGTCCCCGGACGCGGGTGCGGGCGCTGAGCGTGATTCCCGGCACGCGGGTGGAGGTGCGCGGGGTGAACCGGCAGGGGCTGGTGGTGGGCACGGCGCGCACGGACCTGTCGCTGGGGCGGCCGGACCGCGCGGTAGCCTGGGGCGGCGGCGGGCGGCAGTACCTGCTGACGGAGCGGCTGCAGCCGGGGTCGCCGTGGCAGGTGGAGGAGGCGGTGGGCATCGACGATCAGGGCGAGATCGCCGCCATTGGCACCGACCCCGGCACCGGCCGCCGCGGCGCCATTCTCCTCACGCCCCCCGCGCGCCAGTAGCGCTCCGCGTACGCACGGGTCAGGACCCAAACGCAGACGCCCGGCCGCAGCAGCGACCGGGCGTCCGACACCTCGCGGACTTGCCGCCGCTTGTCGCGACGGTATAGGACGGCCCGAGGAATTGCGCCTCAATGATGCTCCGAATCGCGCTGGCCTTCAACCCTTCTCGCAGACGGATAAGGTTGCTCAGGGATGCTTGTGCGGGGAGTCCGTCTGCGTTGCGCGACGTTGGCTCGGCGGGAAGCAGATCTTGAGAGCGTGTTGGGAAACCCTGCCCGCCGATCACCCCGGAGCATGAGTGTCATCCTGAAGGAGGCGCCACCGAACACTGTCCGAGTGCTCCGAGTATGGCGCCGACTGAAGGATCCCGCCACGGACCACGCCCATGAACGAGTGACTGCGTGGCACGCGGCGCACCGTCCGACGCGGCCGGGAGTATCGGGCACGCCGCGCAGCCATGGTGCACCCGATAGTCCCGGCGGGACCTTCGACTCCGCGCCACGGTTTGGAGCGGCTGACGGTCCGGCGCAGCGCTCCGCTCAGAATGACGCCCACGCGCCGAGGTGCGAGGCGAGCACGGGTCTTCCGCACGGGAACCTCTCCAATGCGGGGTGGAACGTGCCGCGCCGCCGTGACGGAAAGTGGTTGCGTCCAATAGCTTGCGAGCACGTGGAGCGTGTGTCAGCGGCTCTGCCTGCCGATCACCCCGGAGCACGAGGGTCATCCTGAAGGAGGCGCCGCCCGAAGCTCTCCGAGCGCTCCGAGTCTGGCGCCGACTGAAGGATCCCGCCACGGACCACGCCCATGAACGAGTGACTGCGTGGGACGCGGCGCACCGTCCGGCGCGGCAGGGAGAATCGGGCACGCCGCGCAGCCATGGTGCACCCGATAGTCCCGGCGGGATCCTTCGACTCCTCGCCACGGTTTGGAGCCGCTGACCGTCCGTCGCGGCGCTCCGCTCAGGATGACGCCCAAGCGCCGAGGTGCGAGGCGAGCACGGGTTATTCGCATGGCTGCTCGTCCGACGCCGGGCTGTAGCGCGTGCCGCGACCTTGGCTCGGCAGCAAGCAGATTCTTCGACTCCTACCACGCACGACAGGCGCTGATGGCGGAATTGCAATCTTCGGCGAACGCGCTTTGCTTTGCGTTTCGCGGGGGCGAGATGCTGGTGCGGGTGGATGCGGACGCGGTTCGGGTGCCGCGCGGGCGGGAGGTGGCAACGCTGCTCGACGCCGGAACGCCCATCCCGGCCGGCGACGTCGGCGGGGCGGAGTGCGTGGCGCTGGCCGTGGAGGGCGAGGCACACGCGCCGGAGGGGATGGAGTTCCGCGGGCTGCGCGGCCTGCACGCGGTGCTCGGCGCGGACGAGTTCCGCATGGCCGGGCGCGCCTCGCAGATCCTGGAGTGGGACCGCGCGCACCGGTTCTGCGGCCGCTGCGGCTCGCCCACGCAGCCCGGCCCCGAGCCGCTGGCGCGCGCCTGCACCGGGTGCGATGCCGTGCACTATCCACGGCTCAGCCCCGCCGTGCTCATTTCCATCATCCACCAGAACCGCATCCTGCTGGCGCGGGGCCCGCAATTCACCCCCGGCATGTACAGCGTGCTGGCGGGCTTCGTGGAACCCGGCGAGTCGCTGGAGGAAACCTGCATCCGCGAAGCGCGCGAAGAGGTGGGGGTGGAGATCGCGGAGGTGCGCTACGTCGCGAGCCAGCCCTGGCCCTTTCCCAGCCAGGTGATGATCGCATTCACCAGCACGTACGCGGGGGGCGAGATCGTGCCGCAGCCGGGCGAGATCGAGGAGGCGCGCTGGTTCACCGTGGACGAGATTCCCATGGTGCCCGCGCCGCTCAGCCTGTCGCGCACCCTGATCGACCGGTTCGTGCGCGAGCAGGGCGGCGACCCCGCGGCGCTGCGCGATCCACGGTCTCCGCCCGCCTGATCGCGTCCGTGCACGGCCCTTGCTAGATCCGGCGCCCCAAACGCTGCTCACCAGGAGACGTGCATGAAACGATTGCTGAAGAGTGCCGCCGGAATCGCAATGACGCTTTCCGTGCTGGCGCTGCAGGGATGTGTGGTCAAGGACGGGGACGAGGGCGGCGAAAAGACCGCGCAGACCACCACGACGACCGCCGCGCCCGCGGCCCCCGCGGGCGGCACCGCGCAGGCGCCCGCCGCCATGCCTCCGGCCCAGGCCCCCGCTGCCCCGCCCGCGCAGCCGGCCACCCCGCCCTCCAACCTGCGGCTGGAGGTGAACGTGGCCGAGCGCGAGCTGTACGTGTACCGCGGCGAGGAGCGCGTGTCCACGCACAAGGTGGCGGTGGGGACGCGCGAGTGGCCCACCCGCACCGGCGAGTGGACCATCGGGCAGGTGGTGTGGAACCCGCGCTGGATTCCGCCCACGGAGCAGTCGTGGGCGGAGGACCGCGAGCCCAAGGAGCCGGGCGATCCGGACAACCCGCTGGGCCGCGCGCAGCTGGTGTACGACGCGCCGCGCTCCATTCACGGCACCAACCAGCCCGGCTCGCTGGGCAAGGCGGCCTCGCACGGCTCCATCCGCATCGCCAACAGTGACGCCATTGCGCTGGCGCGGATGGTGATGGAAGAGGGCGGCGCCGGCAAGGACCCGGCGTGGTACGAGCGCGTGCAGGCCAACCGCCGCGAGCGCGTGGACGTCGCCATCCCTAATCCCATCCCCATCCGCGTGGTGTCGGGAAGCGGGAGCGGATCGGACGAGGGTTCCGAGGGCGGGGAAAAGGGCAAGAGCAAGGACAAGAGCGGCGCCTGATCGCTCCTCCGTCGACAGAAACGGCCCGGGAGCACGTCGCTCCCGGGCCGTTTCTGTCTGCCGGCGCGCCCCGGACGTTTCTGCGGAACACGGCGGATGACGATCGCGGCGCGCCCTCGCGTCCCGGCTGGATGGCGCGTTCTATCCGGCGACGGGGGCGGCCGCCATGCGCCTGGCGAGCGCTTCCAGGTTGCGGATCTCCGCGCGAAAGACGGGCGGCATCAGCCGCGGCGCGGCGAAGCCCTCCACCAGGCCGCGCAGCCCGCCGCGCGTCCACGCGGTGCGGATGGTGACCGTGCAGCGCGCGCCGCCCTCCACCGGATCGACCGTAAAGGTGGTCACCAGGTCGGAATCCACGTCGCGCTCCATCAGCACGCGGCCGGGCTCCGGCTCCGATGCCCGCATGCGAAGGGTGCGCATACGCGGGCCTTCCTTGATGGGGACGGTGAACAGCGTCCCCGCGCCCCGGCCGCCCTCCTCCACCACCAGCGCGCCGAAGTTGGAGCGCGGAAGGATGCTGGGGTGCGCTTCGCGATAATCAGTCAGGATGCCGTACGCGATCTCCGCGGGGGCATCCACCGGTTCCGTGACGGATACGTCGATCCTGGCCATGGTTGGTGCGGGGTGCGGGTCAGCGCCGGATGCCGCCGGCGACGTGCTGGTCCACGATCTTGAGGTGGCGCTCGATCTCCTGCTCGATGTACAGCGCCTGGTCGCGGTCGTTCAGGCCGGTGACCAGCTTGAGCTGCCTGCCTTCCGTGGTGCGCGCCATGACGTCAAACGTGATGGTGGTGCTGTTGCGGCCGCGGTTGACCTGCTCGTTGCAGTACAGCTGCTGCAGCACGCTGGTGCTGATGTCGCGGTTTCCCGTCCACGGCAGCGGCCCGTGCTGCACCGTCAGCCGCCCGCGCCCCGCCACGATGCGCGTGCGGTTGACGAACATCGCCGCCGCCGTGTAGGCGATGAACAGCCCGGCGGCCACGTGAATCAGCGGAAACAGCATCATCAGCCGGCTCCCCGCCGCGAACGCCATGGCGTACCAGAAGGCCAGGAACCCGAACCACATCACGCAGAAGAACACCATCAGAAAGGCCGTCCACGCGTACCACCGCCGCTCGATGCGCAGCTCGCCGCCCACCGTTTCCACCGACAGATTCGGCGGCAGCGGAACGGGGAGGGGCAGCGCCGCGGCGAGCGTTCCGTTCTCCTGCAGCACGGCCCCGTTCAGGCTGTCGCGCCGGCCCGTGGCGGGAAGCGGCTGGGCGTCGGCGCCGGGCCGGAGGTCCACCAGGACGTGGCACACGCGGCAGCGCGCCGCCATGGTCTGTAGGTTCATGTCCTCCGCCTGGATCTGGAATCCGCAGGAGGGGCACTGGATGGGTCTGCTGGTGGCCATCGTCTGCTCTACGGGGAGAGGTGATGCGGGATGTGGATCGAGGATTCCCGGCCGATGAGATTCCGTGCGGTTCCGGACATCGGGCGAGCACCGCCGCTCACGCTCTCGCCCCCAATCTCGTCGTCCGCGTGCGGACGGGCATCGGCCGGATGACCGGGATGGGCCATGGCTCTCACCAGAGCCGCCGCCGCCCGCCATCCGTCACAGACGCGGGCGCCAGGGGTCGGCGGGGTTGAAGTGCCGGTACACGGCGCGGGTGACGGCGCGGATCAGCCGGTGGCCCTCGTTGTCGGCGTCGTAGCTCTGGTCCGTCTGGTCGCCGGTAATGACGGCCAGCACGATGTCGCCGCCCGGCGCGTTCACCAGCAGCACCTCGCTGCGCGACCGGTCTACGAAGCCCTGCTTGCTGGCCACCTGCACCGTGGGCGGAAGCTGCGACACGCCGAAGTCCTTCCAGAACGTGTTGGTGAGCATGCGGTACATCTGCTCGGAGGCGCGCGGCGACACGGCGCGCCCTTCGCGGATCATCACCAGCGCCTCGGCCATCTCGCGCGGGGTCGTCTGCCCCCACCCGTACACGGAGCGCGCCTGCTCGCGCCCGGGGGTGCGCGAGTTCACCCGTGTCTGCGCGAATCCGTTGGCGGCCAGCCACTCGTTTACCGACACGCCGCCGCCCACCAGCGCCTGCAGCCACAGGCTCGCCACGTTGTCGCTCACCGTGAGCATCAGAAAGGCGAGCTCCCCCACGGGAAGGGTGTCGCCCGGCGCCATGTAGCCCACCACGTCCGTGCTTTCCACGTACTGGTACCGCAGCGTGTCCGGACGCGGAACGCGGGCCTCCAGATCCACCTTTCCCTGCTCCACCTGGTTGAACAGCGTGAGCAGGATGGGCACCTTGATCATGCTCGCCGTCGGAAACACCGAGTCCGGGTTGATGGCGGCGGTGGCGCCCGTGGGCAGGTGGCGCACGTAGATGCCCACCCGGCCGCCGAAGCCGCGCGCCAGGCTGTCCAGCGTGGCCTGCAGCGCGCGGTCCGACCGGGCGGCGGGCGCGACGGTCTGCGCGCGCAGGGGCGCCGCGGCGAGCAGGAGCAGGAAAAGCGTGAGCAGGGGATGGCGTCGCATGGTCATGGTTTCAGGTCAGGGGTCGATCAGCGCGCGCTCGATGCGCGAGTCGGGAATGAACCACATGAGCGCCACCAGCACGTACAGCGCACCCGCCATCCACGGCCGCACAAAGGAGAGCGGAATGGCGGCCAGGTAGATCAGCGGCGAAAGTCTGCCCTTGAGGTCGCGCCCCGTCGCCACCGCCAGCCGGGAATCCGGCCCGTGCCGCGCCACGATGGTGCGCGTAAGGATCCAGTACGCCACGCCGGCCATGAGCATCACCACCCCGTACACCGCGGTGGGCGCGGCCTGAAAGTGGTTTTCGCCCATCCACCCCGTGACGAACGGAACCAGGGAAAGCCAGAAGAGAAGGTGCAGGTTGGCCCACAGAATCCGCCCGTCCACGTGCTCGGTAATGTGCAGCATGTGGTGGTGGTTGTTCCAGTAGATGCCCACGTACACAAAGCTCAGCACGTAGCTCAGAAACACGGGGATCAGCGGCCGCAGCCCGGCCATGCTGGCGTCGTGCGGCACCTTCATTTCCAGCACCATGATGGTGAGGATGATGGCGAGAACGCCGTCGCTGAACGCTTCGAGCCGGCCAGTGCCCATCAGATGCGTGTCGGGGTGAATGTGTGGCGGGGAGGGCGTTCGCCAGCCGCTTCTACCGGTTCTGCCGGGGCGTCGGCGCGGGGACGACGGAGGACTCGTTTGCCGCCATCGCCGCGACCGCCGCGCCCGACAGGCCGGTGAGCGTCGTAAAGCCGGACGTGGCCATCAGCAGCACGCTCGCGGACCGCAGCACGCCCGGCACCAGGCGCTCGCCAAACACGGGAATGGCGGCGCGCGCGTAGTACGCCAGCACCAGCAGCGCAGTCACCAGCAACAGCACCGCGCTGGCCGCGCTCCTGGACGGCACCAACCAGCCGCCCACCAGGTCCACCAGCCCCAGGAACACCCCCACGTGGCTGAGCACGTATGCGTTGAACACCACGTGCTCGGCGTAGTTGTGGCCGGAACCCGCGAACATGGCGCGCGAGAACAGCGCCGTCATGGGCACGCCGAGGGCCACGAACACGCTGGTGTGCGCTACGATGCTCCGCAGCGCCAGCGGCATGGTTTCCGGCACGTTCCCCCGCGCGAACCCTTCGTTGAAGCTGCGGACGGCGTCTTCCATCCCGCCCGAGTTCACAAAGAGGAGCGCGGTGATGCTGGCGAACAGAAGCAGGTAGCTGGCGGGATTGGTGTAGCTCACCGTGTGCCCCGCCATGTAGTGCTTCACCACCCGCGCCGGATCGCGCAGCAGCTGCACAAAGGTGTGCACCAGCCCGCGGTTTACGCCCACGGCGTCGGAAAGCAGGCTGCGGAACACGTACTCGGTGCTCAGCCTCTCGCGCCTGCGCTGGCCGCAGCTGGGGCAGTACCGGTCCGGCCGCGGGGTGCCGCACGCCGGGCACGCGCCGGACGCCGTGCGCGCCTGCATCCCGGCGGGAGGGAGAAGGGTGTCTTGCATGTGCGATGGCGGAAAACCGCGGATGAAGATCAGGGCGTCCCCGGCACTACGCCGTTGGGGCGAAGGGGTTTCCGCCAGCCGATCGGGGGGATGACGGACGGGTCCGTGCGCGCGTGGGTCAGTCGCGGCGGTGGTAGTCGATGCGCATGAAGTCCTGCCACTCGCCGTTCTCATCCTGAAACCGCGACGTCATTACGCGATGGTCGTCGCTCACGAAACGGATGGTGTCCACGTACCGGGCCGTGGCGCCCTCGACCGTGTAGCTGGGGCCCTCGCTGTCCAGCGCCACCGCGGTGCCGTCCGCGCTCACCTGGCCGTCGTACAGCCACTGGTGCGCCAGCATGCTCCCGATGTACGCCCCCGCAACCCGTTGGCGCGCCGCATCATAGCCCAGCGTCATGAGCGTGGTGCTCACGCTGCCGTCGGGGTTCTCGCCCCTGCCCTCCGCGGCGATCCATACGCCGCCCAGGTGCCGCACGGTTTCGGTGCCGGAAAACCGCACCGGCGGCTCGCCCTGGGCCGCGGTGGCCTGAAAGACGTACGTCCACTCTCCCAGCATGCGGGCCAGAAACGGGTGCAGGCTCTGCGTTTGCGCGCTCATCCGGTGCTCTGCCGTTCAGCGGTGGATGGAGGATGGGGCGGATGGGGCGATGACGGGCGGCCGGGGCGATGGGGAAAGCGGCCGCCCTTCCCGGACGGAACATGATGCGCGTCCGGGCCGCGCGCCGAAAGAGTCCCGCGCGAACGATGGCGGCGGGCGCGGCGGGCGTGTAGTGTGAGCGGATGACCATCGACACCTCGGCCACTATCCCCGTGCTGCACACGGCGCGGCTGACGCTGCGCGGGCACACGCTCGCCGATTTTGACGAGAGCCGCGCGCTCTGGGCCGACCCGCTGGTGACGCGGTACATCGGCGGGCGCCCGTTCACGGCGGAAGAGGTGTGGGCGCGGCTGCTGCGCTACGCTGGCCTGTGGGCGCTGCTCGGCTACGGCTACTGGGTGGTGCGCGAAACGGCGACGGGCCGCTTTGTGGGCGAAGCGGGGCTGGCCGACTTTCACCGCGACATCACGCCGTCCATCGGCGGCGCGCCGGAAGCGGGGTGGGTGCTGGCCCCGTGGGCGCACGGCCAGGGCTTCGCGACGGAAGTTGTGGGCGCCGTCCTGCGCTGGAGCGACGCACATCTCCCCGCCCAACGGACGGTGTGCCTGATTGATCCGGGGAACCTGGCCTCCGTGCGCGTCGCCGAAAAGTGCGGCTTTCGCCAGACAGCGCGCGGCGTGTACAAGGAGCAGGAAACGCTCATCCTGCACCGCCCGCGGGGGTAAGCGGGCGCGAATCCGCCGCAACCAGCACGGGCGAGACGGACGGGGGGAGAGCGGGCCGCACCCCGCTCTCCCCCCGTTTCATGCTAGTTGTAGCACTCGCAGATGATCTGGTTGCCGGTGGCGCAGGTCACCTCACGCGTGCAGAAGCCGCTGCCCCCCGTGCCGCCGCACCCGCCGCCGCACGAGTTCCCGCACGTGTCCGCGCAGGTGTAGTCGCACGAGCCCACGTCGTAGCTACACTCGCAGATGATCTGGTTTCCGGTGGTTACGTACGCCTTCACCGTTCCGCGGTCCGGCGCGGCGGCGGCGGCCTCGAATGATTCCACGGCCAGACTGTCGATGTTGAGCGCGAGCTTCTTCATCTGTGCCTCACCCGGTGAGAGGATGGGATGCGGCGCCGGAGTGCCCGGGCGCACGCGCATCCACCGCGGCGTTCGCAACCACCCGCGCAGGGGTACCGGGCCTCATGCGCTGGCCCAGGGTCCGTCGCGTGGGTGCGTCATTCTGCCGCGGATGGACCTGAAAAGGGTGCTGCACGTTTAAGGCCCCTATCTGTAGCTGTCCGGACCGTCCTGGATAAGATGCGCGTTTGGATCCCAGAACCACGTACGCGAATGTCGGCGGGATGGTTACGCAATGAGCACGGACAGTCGCTGGCTTTGGGGACGGAATGCGCAAGATTGTGTTCATTTGGAGCGAGTGCTGCCTCAGCCTTGGGCGAGCCGAGAACTCCGTTCAGGTTGAATGATGAAAAGCAGGGGCGCCCGTCTTGGGGGCCCCTGCTTTTTTTCCGTGCTGGCTGAGCGTGTGGGTCAGGGCCCGCACTTGGGGCAGCGGGCCACGAGCTTGCCGTCCGCCGGCATCTCGCGGGCCACCCAGGCGCGCAGGGCGGACTTGGTTTCGGCGCAGACCTGGCGCGCGCCCTTGGCCTTGAGGCGGCCGGGATGTTCGTCGCGGTCGATCTCGCGGCAGTTGGCGCGGTGCATCAGCGGCGCCGAACGGGTGCGCACGGCCAGCACGTAGCCGTCCGGATGCGTGTTGAGCCACCACCCGTACGCGGCATCGTCCTCGAACTCCTCCGTTCCGCTGAACGTATCGCCTGAATCCGTCATTCGTCCTCGTGGTGCGGCCGCGGCAGTCCCCGTCTGGCCGGGCAAGGTACACCGCGGCACCCCGCACGCCAAGCGCACGCGGTTGCGGGCAGACATTCGCGCTCCTCCAGGTCTGTCCTGATTGGGGGCGCGAGTGTCACGATCAGAGCGGTCTTTCCGAGCAATCTCTCCTTGTGCTGCGGCTCGCCTGCCACCATTTTCCGCCAGAGGTGGTACTCCGCAGTCCGTCCCTCCCGGGACAGCCTCCCCTTGATGTTTCGTGCCTCTCCGCCACCTGCTCGCCCGCCGCACGCGAGCCATTCTGGCCGTCTGCACCCTGGCCGCGCTCGCCGCCGCCGCCGTCGTCAGCTGGGCGGGACGGGCCACCGCCGGCCCGCGCCCGGATGGCAGCCTGTCTCCCATGGAACGTCTGGCGCGCGAAGCGCCCGGGCGCGTGTTCGCGGCGCGGCTTTCCATCGACTTGCCCTACCGCCCGTGCAGCGCCGAGCCGGCGCACCTGGACAGCACCATGGTGCGCCAGCCGTGCGGCGCCGCGGACGACCAGCCGCTGCAGCTGTACGGGCTGGCCAGCGCGCGGAGCGGCTGGAATCCCGACTCCATGCGCGCCGCGGCTCTGACGTCGATGCTGTACTGGGACGGCGCGGACACCACGGCGGACGCCGCGGTTCAGGGGCTGAGACGCGCCGTGGATCTGGCCGGAGACTCGGTGCCGCTGCTGGTGGACCTTTCCGCCGCGTACCTGGTCCGGGCGGAACGGACGCTGAATTCCAAGGATCTCGTGGTGGCGCTGGAGAGCGCCGAGCGGGCGCTGCTGCGTGATCCGCGCAACGTGCCCGCGCTCTTCAACAAGGCGCTGGCGCTGGAGTGGATGGGCGTTCACGAGCAGGCCGCAAAGGCATGGGCGGCGTATCTGCGCGTGGACTCCACGTCGGAATGGGCCGCCGAGGCGCGCCGCCGGTCTCGCGGGGCGCCTCCCCGGCTCACCCTTCCGGAACCGGAACCGGGCGCATCCGCCGAGCAGGTGGCCGCGTTCGCCGCGCACGATCCGCTGACGGCGCGGCTGCTGGGCACCCACCGCGTTCTGGGTGCGTGGGGCAAAGCGCTGCTCAAGGGAGACAGCGTTCGTGCCGCGGCCCAGCTTGCGCTGGCCGAGATGCTGGGTGCGGCGCTGGAGAACCGAAAAGGGCTCGCGGACAGCTCCCTCGCGGACGCGGTGCGAAGCATCCGCGATGCATCCCGGAGCCGCACCCGAACCGCGCTCCTGGCGCGCGCGCACGTTCGGTGGGCGCGCGCGCAGAAGCGGTTGGCCGAAGAGGATTACAACGGTGCCAAGAGGGACCTCGGCTGGATCGTGAACGCAACTCCGCCCTGTTCCGTCCTGGTGCAGTCCGCGCGTATCGATCTGGCCGCGGTGGACCGCACGAGCGACACGACGGCGGCGTTCAGCGTTCTGCGGCGTGCAGACACGGCACGGCACCCGGCGCTGGCGGCGCGCGCCCACTGGGTGAGGGGAAACAGGCTGGGCAAGGGCAATGAACGCCCGCAGGCAATGGCCGAGCACCGGGCGGCGGGCGCCCTCTTCGCGGGACTGGGCGAAACCGAGTACCAGGGCGCGGCGGCGTCGTACGCGGGTGAGGTGGCGGGCCTCGCGGCCGATACGCTCGCGGCGTACCAGCTCCTGCACCGCGCCGTCACGCTCCTCCGCCCCTACCGGGAGTCCGTGCGGCTGCACAACGCACTCACCTTGCTGGGCGACATCGCCTCGCGAGATGGAATGCCCCTCGCCGCCTCGGCGTTGTACCAGGAGGACATGGCCGTGGCCACACGGGTGCGCGGCCGGCCGTCGGTGCGGTTCGAGGCCCTGACCGCGCGGGCGCGGATGCGCATGGTGAGCGGCGACACGGCGGGAGCCCGGCGCGATCTGGACTCCGCCGACGTGTTCGCGAAGCGTACGCCGGCCGGCGCTGCCCAGGATTGGGTCACCACCGTATCCATGTTCCGCCGCCTGACCGTTCAGCGGGGCGGCCGGCGTTCCCGGCGCGCCATCGACTCCGTCATACGGCACTTCAATGATGAGCCGTACTGGCTCGTCCCCGCCCTCATGCTGCGGTCAGACGCGAGGCTTGCGGCGGGCGATACCTCAGGCGCGGCGTTGGACTCGAACTCCGCGATGCGGTTGATTCGCGGCCCCGCCGGCAGGGCAGACCCGCGGCTGCAGGCCGCGATGATGGACCGGGCGAGGGAACGCGTGGACCGGCTCGTGATGTTCTCCGTGAACACGCGCTCCAACACCGTTTCACTCGCGGCGCGGGAGCAGAGCCGCGTGTCCCTGCAGGCGGGCGGGAATGCGGCGGGACGGCCCCGCAGCCGAGCGGGAGAGGCGGCGCTGGTCTACTCCCTCATCGGCGACACGCTGCTCATCTGGACGGCGCGGTACGATACGGTGCACCTGTCGCAGCGCACGGTGCAGCGCGACAGCCTTCTGCGCAGCATTGAGCGGGTGGGGCTCGCGATGGAGTCCGGGCAGCCGGATTCCGTGCTGCTGCCCCGGCTGGCGGCGCTCTACGACCTGCTGATTCGCCCCGTGGCCGCGCAGCTGGGCCGGCCGGAAACGCCCCTGGTGATCCTTGCCGATGGGGAAATCGCCGGCGTTCCCTTCAACGCCCTGTGGGATGCGCGCCGGGGGAGGTATCTGGTCGAGGATCACGTCATCCGCCACGCGGCCACGCTGGCCGACGCCGCGCTCCCCCCCGCGAAGGGCGACTCCAGCCGCCCGGCTCTGTTTGTGGCGGATCCCGCGTTCGACCCCGTGGCCCACCCCACGCTGGAGCGCCTCCGCGGCGCCGCCGCCGAAGTGGGCGCAATCAGCGGGCTGCATGCAAACAGGAGGGTGTTGCAGGACACGGCCGCGACGCGCGAACAGTTCGTGAACGCGGCACAGAATGCCACGCTGATCCACTATGCCGGCCACGCCGTGTTCGACGACACGCGGCCCGGGCGATCGTACCTGGTGCTGGCAAAGGATACAGGGGATGCCAACCTGGGCAGGATGACGGCGGATTCGGTGGACCAGCTGCATCTGGCGGGCGTACGCCTCGTGGTGCTGAGCGCCTGCCGGACGCTGCGCACGCGCGCGGGGCGGTCCGGCGGGTTCGCGGGGCTTTCCGGCGCGATGCTGCGGGCGGGGGCGGGGGGCGTGGTGGGAAGCCTGTGGGAGGTGAACGACACCACGGCGCAGCCGCTTATGCTCAGGTTTCACCAGCGCTACGCGGCGACGGGTGATCCCGCCCGGTCGCTTCGGGACGCGCAGCTCCACATGCTGCGCTCCCGTCGTTCCCCGGCGGTCTGGGCCGGATTCCGCTACGCCGGCCGCTGATCCGTACGCAACCGGAGCACAAACAACCGCGGGCCGCTCCAAAGGGCGGCCCGCGGTTCTCACTTCTCGGGTGAGCCGTCAATGGTGGTCATCAAAGATTTAAGCTCGCTCGCCAGCATCTTCCAATCGGGTGCGCCGTCGCGGGGGAGTGCGGCGCGAACCTTTGCCAGCGCGCCGCTCGCACCGGCGTCCCCTTTCGCGAGCCGCTCCAGCGCGCGCGGAGGCCGGCCGGTGGCATCCGCTTGAAAGAACTCCTCGTCACGCGCATCGGCGGCCAGGAGCGCCGCCTCCACCCACGCGCCCGCGCGCACCGGATCGCGCCCCAGTCGGGCTTCAATCCGCTCCGTCGCCTGTGCCAGCAGCGGCCGCAGTTCCTCCGGCGGCGCACCGGCCCGCGCGGCAAGTTGGTGCAGAGGCCCCGTGGCGGCCTCGCCCGGCAGGTAGCGGCTCAGCAGCTGCGTCGCGATCTCCCGGGTGCGCGTGGTGTCGTTCGTGTGCGCCGCCACGGACAGGTCCACCAGCAGTGCCCCCGCCTGGACGGCCTTTGCTTCCGCCGCGCCCCGTTGGACTCCCCATCCGCGCTCCTTCTCCCAACCCTCTGGCAGCCGCTGGTTGCCCCGATCCAGCGCCGCGGCAAGCACCATCGGGTCCGCCCCTGGCGACCGTCCACGCACCAGCAGCACGGTCGCCAGCACCAGCATCAGCACGGCGCCTGCGGCTCCGGCGCGGCGCCGCCATCCACCTCTGCGCGGGGGGAGCGGGTAAGGGCGGTCCGGCGGGCTCGCGGAACCCTCGCCGGCCGCGCTCTCCGCCGCATCGCTCTCGACGGAATCAGCGGGATCGCCTCGCCACGCCTGCTTCCGGGGACGTACCGCGTATGCACGGAGCGGAGCGACCTCCGGCGGCGGGGCCTCGGGCGCGCCGGGCTCCGTGCCGGCCATCGCGGGCTCCGGCTGCAGCAACCCCTCTCCCGGCGGTGGAGCGTCCTCTTCTTCCATGGACATCAGGATCGCAGCCGCCTCGGCCAGCACGTCGTATTCCCCGCTGTGTGCGTCGAGGTGCGCCAGCAGCTCTTCGCGCTGGCGATCCGTCAGGCGCCCCTCCAGCAAGGTGGAGAGCCGCTCGTCATCAACTACCGGCGTCTCGCGCTGGTGCCCCTCGCTGTGCCCGTCGCGCGCGGAGAGCCGCTCGTCGTCGTGTGCGGGCTCTTTCACCGTCCACCTCCCGTCGTGGGTGCGTTCTGCAATTGATTGACGGTCGCGCTCGGGAAAAGTCTCAAAGGAGGCGTCATTCTTCCTCCCCATGAATGACTTGGCGCGCATCAGTCAACCGCACGCCCTCCTTTTCCATGATCTCGCGCAGGCGGAGACGGAGCCGTTCCACCCGCCGGTAGAGCGGCTTCTGCTCGGTGTTCAGCATGCGCGAGACGACGGCAATGGTATGACCTTCCTCAAAGCAAAGACGCGCGATCCGCTGGTCCTCTGTATCCAGCTGGTTCACCGCCCGCTCCAGCGCTTCAAAGATCCTCTTGCGATCAGCATCCGTCTCTGTCCGCGAAACGTGCTCGTCCGCCATGGACGAACTCTGTGCGGTCTCCGGGACGGTGTCCGATGAGACCTCCGTAATCCGCATCGGCTGTCGTTCCGGGAGCTTGCTCAGCAAGCGCGCCAGCTCGGCGTCTGAGAACGTGGTCTGCCCCGCGGTGCGCAACAGCTCACCGGCCTCGGCCAGCGAGTGGCCCTGCCAGAGAACCAGCTTTTCCAACTCTGGTGCCGGCGGACCGATCCGGACCGCGGCCGCCGACGGTCTCCAGCGTCCCCGCTGCCCCCGCAAGAGTTCTACGAACCGCCGCGCGATCACGGTCGACAGGTACGTCCTGAGTCCGCTTTCGCCGCGGTGCTTTCTGATGATGGCGTAGTCGTTCTCCATCAGCAGCATCGTGAGTTCCGACACGAAATCTTCAGCTTCTTGACTCGTGTGACCGTTCCGCACGCAAGCTTTGCGGGCGGCACGCTCAATCCAGTCGCGGTGCTCAAGAAACAGGCTTTCGGGGTCCGACCGGTCAGGCATTCGCGGCGGAGGGGACAGAGGGACGGCAAAGGCAAGGAACACGCTCCCGGCAAGATATCGGCGCTCCGCACGCGCAACAACAACGCCGCTTCTGGAGGACTCGATCCGATAGTTTGCGACACCGGTGGGAAATCTGTCCGCGGTGGCCGACTGATCCTTCGCGGGGCAGCAGATGCCCGCGGCGGGGGCGAAGTCCCCGGCACCCATCCACCGACGCACCACGCAGGGAGTCCCATGGCATTCACGCTCCGCATGACCTTCTCCGGGCTGTGCCTGTTCGTTCCCGAACCCACCGCCGCCCCGGGCACCGGGCGCATGCACGTTCTGCTGCCCGGCATGGGGGGACACGGGCACCACGGCCCCGACCGCCACGTTCCCGTGCTGTCGTACGACGCGGGGTACCTGGTGCCCGGCGGGCCGTCGCTGGGCGTTCCCGCGCTGGCCCTCCTCGAGGGCGGCGTGATGACGGTGGCCGCCGGCGACGCGGCCAGCCTGGCGATCTGCAGCCAGGTGGTGAACCTGGGCGAAGTGACCGGCCGCGGCGTGGACCCCGACCACCTGGGCCCCGACAACCGCAAGAAGCTCACGTCCCGCATTACCCTGGGCGCGGGCGCCATGACCCGCGTGTCGCCGGGCGCGTGCTGGGAGTGGCGGCCCGGCGAGTTCCGCCCCATCGCGAACATGGCGGAATGGGAGATCCCCAACATGCCGGGCGACAGCGTCACCTTCAGCCTGCAAGCGCTGAGCGGCGGCGGACCCGCGCGGGAACTGGGGACGCTGCACGCCCGCGACGGCCGCGTGAACGTGCAGGTGTTCCACGAGCCGCAGCAGGAGCTGCCGCCCTCCCCCGCGCCGGTGGACCACGCCACCATGCCCAAGCCGGGCGACCCCGCCGCGCACTTCACGGCCTACTACGGGCTGTTCGGCGCGCCCGTTCCGGTGGTGCTGCCGCGCTACTGGGGCCCCGTTTCCGAGGCGCCCCAGATGGCGGGCGGGTGCCCGGCCATTCCGCCGGACCAGGGGGTCAGCGTGTTCACCTGCATCATCGGCAGGGCGGACCTGTAGCCGCGGCCGTCCGCAAACCCACTTTCCACGGAGAGGATCGCAGATGCCGCGATCGATGTCCATTCACATCGGCGTGAACCGCCCCCACGGCCCCGAGGGCGGCAGGCCGCTGCAGTACAGCGAGGCGACGGCGTGGCGCATGGCGGAACTGGCCACGCGCGCCGGCTACGATTCGCTGCAGGTGCTGAGGGGCGCGGCGGCCACCCGGGCCGCCGTGCACCAGGCACTCACCGGCGCCGCCGGCGCGCTGGGCGCGGGCGATACGCTGCTCCTGACCTTTTCCGGGCACGGCGTCCGGGTGCGCGACGAGGACGCGGACGAGCGCGACGGGTTGGACGAGGCCTGGTGCCTGGCCGACACCGTGATGATGGACGACACGCTGGCCGGGTACTGGAGCCTGTTCGAGCGCGGCGTGCGCATCGTTGTGGTGTCCGAAAGCTGCTACGGCGGCGGAATGGGGCGCACGGGGATGGATCTGGAGCTCCCGGCCGGGGGGCGCGCCGGTGCCGGGATCGCGCCCGTCCGCTGGCGGGGGCAGGCGCTGTCCGTGGACGCGCTCGCGGGCAACCCGTGCATCGCCGAGCCGCCGCGGCATCACGACGGCATTCGCGCCAGCGTGCTGCTGCTGTGCGCGGCGGGAGAAACCGAGCCGGCCCGCGACGGGGTGTTCACGCGCTTTCTGCTGGACCTGTGGGATGACGGCGCGTTCCGCGGCAGCTACTGCGACCTGTACCGCCTGCTGCGCCAGCGGGTGACGTGCGAGAGTCCGCAGCAGATGCAGATCGCCATGATGGGCGCGCCGGACCCCGGCTTTTCCATGGCGCCGGCCTTTCACGTGGACCGGACCGGGCAGACGGGCGGCCGGGGCGGCGCGCTGCGCGCGGGGTAGCGGGCCCGTGGAACCGGATGGGCCACGGGGAACGGGCGCGCAGGATGGCGTCTGTTCCCCTTTCTGCCGCCCGCACCACGGCGCGTAGGACGCGCCTCAGCGCGCGGCCGGCTCCACGCGCATGGACTGAACGACGTCGCCCTCCAGGATGCCGTCCACCACGCCGATCCCCTCGATCACCTCGCCAAAGACGCTGTAGTCCTGAACGAGGCGGGGGTTGTCCTTGAGGTTGATGAACCACTGCGCATCGCCCGTGTCGTGGCCGCGCGTGCTCATGGCCACGGTGCCGCGCGGATGCGCGAGGGTGCCGAGTTCGTCGCGCAGGTAGTTCGCGTATCCCACGTACTCGTTGGTTCCCGGGCCGCCGCCCTGGATCACGAAGTCCGGCTCCACGCGATGCCAGCTGCCGCCGTCGTAGTAGCCGCCGCGCACCAGCGCGAGCACGCGCGCCGCCATGATGGGCGCCACGTCGCCGCGCATCCGCACGGTGAACGATCCCCCGCCCGCGTCGGGCGACATCGTCACGCGGACGCGCACGTCGCGGCCCAGCGCGAGCGCCACCGCGTCCGGCGCGAGGCCCAACCGGGGCGCGGGCGGCCGGTCGTCGCTGGCCGGGCGCCCCGCCGCTTCCAGCAGCGCAACGCGCACGTCCCGCTCCGATGCATTCGCCCGGCGCACCCACCGCTCGAACGCGGCGTTCGCGGCACCGCGGACCGCGGGCGCGGGAGATCCCTTGAGGGCGGCCGCCGCGGCGCGGACGGCCTGGGCCTGGGTGCCGGCCAGCGCGGCCAGGTACACCTCGTCCGCCCCGTGACCGACCAGTTTGAAGAGCGCGTCGATGGCGGCCTCCTGCACGTTGCCGTCCGGGTCGTGCGCCAGGGTGCGCAGGCGGGCGGTGTCGGCCAGCAGGGTGGCGGCGCGCGCGGCGTACAGGCGCACGTGCCAGTCCGGGTGTGCGGCGAGCGGGGCCATCCGCGCCCGCGCCTGCTCCGGCGCGATCCGCGCGAGCGCCACCGCCGCGTGCGCGCCCGCATGCCACGACACCCCGCTCGCAGCCCGCCGCCGCGTGTCGCGCGGCAGCGCGTCCACCCAGCCGGTGAGGACGCGCACGAACGCGGGATCGGCGCCGCACGCCGGGTCCGCGAGACCGGCGGCGCGCAGCCGCACCTGCCACGCGCTGTCGGCCAGCGCGGCGCGCAGGGCGCCGCAGTCCGTCCGCTTGGCCGCGAGCGCCCGGTAGCGGAGGCGCCACGCCGGCTCCGGCCACGCGGGCGCCGCGGCCACGGGCGGCAGCGAATCGCGCGCGGCAAAGAGCGTGTCGCGGATCCGTCCCCGTGCCCGCTGCGCGAGCAGCCGCACCCGCGCGTCCGCGTGCCGCAGCCCTTCCGCGAGGGCGGCATCCGACGCGTCGCGCCGGTCTTCCGCGACGAGGATGCGGCCCACCAGGGCCGAGTCGGCGCGCGTCTGCGCCAGGGCGGGCGCGGGGGCGAGCAGAACGAGAAGGGCGGTCCAGAACGGTTTCATGGGCTTTCCCGGGCGAGGCGGACGGGGAGATCAGCGCTTCTTCATCAGCAGCGTGCCGCGGCAGCCGGGGGCGCCGCAGTGGCAGGGAAAGCGCCGCTTCACCGCCGCCGTGTGCCGCTCCTGCGTGATCATCTTGTAGTCAAAGGTGAGCTCCTCACCCGGCGGGATGTCGCGGAGGCTCTCGATGAAGATCCGGCGGTCCTCAATGACGGACGTGCAGTTGGGGTCGCACGAGTGGTTGATGAACCGCGAGATGTTGCCGCCCACGCCCCCGTCCACCAGCAGGTCGTCTTCCACCGTGAACAGCAGGGTGTGATACGAGGCGGCGTCCTCCCACGGATACCGCCGCTCCCCTTCGTCCTGCGTCACCCGCTCGCCCGTGTACTCGATCAGCCGGGTGCCCGCGGGAAGGTGCTCGCGCGCAAAGACGCCCCTGCCGTGAATGCCGGACCGGCGCAGCGCCAGGCGCTGCCGGATGCGGAAACTCTGTCTGGCCATCGCCTTCAATCCTCCCTGCCCGCCGTTTTTCCGACCGGGCGAGCGGTCCCTCTCCCGCTATCCATGATCATCGCGCGACGGGGGCGAACGTGAGCGTGGGGCGCGGGGAGGGCTGCTCCAGCGTCACCCGCGCCACGCGGTCGCCATCCATCGTGTAGGAGAGAAAGAAGCCCGGAGGCATCCCCTCGCGCGACAGGCGAAAGCGCGTCGCCGATTCGGGGATGAGCGTGTACGGCGCCTGGCCGGGGATGCTGAGCCGCATCGCCCCCTCCACGACGGTCACTTCGATGGTGATCGCGGGCGATTCCGAGCGAAAGGTGCCCGCCAGCCGCCCACGCTCCGCGTCCGACAGGCGCACCGTGGCGGTGGTGTCCACGCGGTCCGCGCGGCGGAACTCCACCGTCTCTCCCATCTCCATCTGCAGCGCGCTCACCCTGGCGTCCGCGCCGATAACGAAGTTGGCGAACGGCTTGCCCAGCGACGGGTCGCGGTGCCTCGCGCGAAAGGTGTTGTAGTGCCAGTGCTCCAGGTCCGCCTGAAACGACGGGCCGCGGTCCAGCACCAGCGCGCCGTTCACCAGCCGCACCGTGGCCTCGCCGTACAGGCTGTCGGCGTAGGTGCCGGCGTAGGCGGAAAGCGGGAGGGTGGGGCTGGTGCCCATCACCCGCTCCGATTCGCGCTTGCGCTCCGTTTCGCGGCTCTGCGCCTGGGCCGTGTCGCGGATGCGCCGGATGTCGGCGCTCCAGTCCTTGCCGCGCACGCCCAGGTAGCGGTCGAACACGGTGCGCATCAGCACGGCGGGAAGCGGACTTCCGTCCATGTTGCTGAGGATGACGAGCCCCAGGTCCTCGCCCGGCATCATGGCCACCAGCGCCGTCATGCCGTCCAGGTTGCCACCGTGGTGCACGATCTCCTGCCCGCGGTAGTCCTCCAGGAACCAGCCCAGGCCGTACGACGAGAAGTGGGTGTACGGGTTGGCCCTGCGCGCCTCCGCCTCGCGCCGGATGATGGTCTGCGGCGTGTGCGTCTCGATGAAGGTGGCCGAGGTGAGCAGCGCCCGGCCGTTCACGCGCCCGCTGTCCAGCTGAAAGCGCACCCAGCGCGCCATGTCGAGCACGTTGCTGTTGATGGCGCCCGCCGCGCCCACGTTGTCCCAGTTGCGCCAGGGAAGCACGCGTACGGTGTCGTCGCGCTCCTCGTGCGGGGTGGCCACGTTGGACATCGTGGAGAACGCCGTCGTGCTGGTGTTGGACGCCGTCATTCCCAGCGGGGTGAACAGCCGCTCGCGCACCATGTCGTCCCACGACCGGCCGCCCGCACGCCCGATCACCTCGCCCGCGGCCAGGTACATCACGTTCTGATAGCCGAACTGCGACCGCAGGCTGCTGGCGGGCTCCAGAAAGCGGAAGCGGCGGATGACCTCCTCGCGCGGCAGGCCCGACGCGTACCACACCAGGTCGCCGCGGGCCAGGCCGCTGCGGTGCGTCAGCAGGTCGCGGACGGTGATCTCGCGGGTGACGTACGGATCGAAGAGCTCAAAGCCGGGAAGGTGGCGCGTGACGTGGTCGTCCCACCGCACCTTGCCCTCGTCCACCAGCATGCCCACGAGCGCGGCCGTGAACGCCTTGCTGGCCGAGGCGATGGCAAAGGTGGTGCGCGGGTCCACCGGCTCCGGGCGCCCCAGTTCGCGCACCCCGAAGCCGCGGGCGTACACCACGCTGTCCCGGTGCACCACCGCGATGGCGAACCCCGGCACCTTCCACGTGCGCATGGCCTGCTCTGCGTATGCATCGAACCCGCGCAGCGGCGCGGCGGTCTGCGCGGCGAGCGCGGCGGGAGCGGCCGCCAGGGCGGCGAGCGTGCAGGCGGTGCGGATGCGCGCGATCATGACCCGGCGGGGAGGCGGGTGGCGGTCAGGGGAACGGATGCATGGATACGCCGCCGGGCGGGCACTCCGCAAGCATGCGGCGAGATCCAAAGAGACAGCGAACACCTTGGCGAGCTACGGCGAACATGACCGTACGCCACCTCGGGTCAGCGACTCCCGGTGCGGAAAACCGCTGTACTCCGTTCGGTACGGCTGATCCATCATGCGCCACGGTCGCCCGCGTCTCGACCGGCGGGGAGCGGCCGCCGGTAACGCTTGGATAAGAATCTTGTGCCGACCTCGCGGGCACGATTAAACTGCCATTCCCGCCGGAATTCTTCCTTGCCAGCCCCTGGCATCCATTCACGTTTGTGGCACCATCATGAAAACGCTGTGGTTCTGCGTCATCGTTCTCTGCTCCTCCGCGCCTGCGCTGGCGCATGCCCAAGCTGGAGGCGGGTTCGGGACAGCATTTCCGATGGCAGATCGCCAATTGCATTCTTCGCCGGTTGTCGAGCCGATCAGCAGGAACTTTGATTCGATCTTCGGCACGGAGGAGTCAAAGAGGAATTTCAAGCGGCTCCGCGAGTATCGCGAGGAGAGGAAGGCGTTGCTGGACCGGCTGCGGTCTCAGGTCGATCCGCTGCGCACGGTTCGCGATGAAACCAGAACGATTCTGGAACAAAGGCAGGTGATTGCGCGCGAGTTGGACGCACTGCTGGCCCGGGGTTCGACGGGAAACGCAAAAGTGTACATCGCCAGTTCGCTTCCGATCTCTTACGACAACATCCTGGGGGGAGTGAGCACGCCGGACAGCGTCGACGGGCAATCCATCGGGCGGCTGAAGCAGCACTTGGACCCGGAAGTGGCTCAGGCCAAGGAAAGCCTGGAGCGCGTCGACAAGGCTTTGGCGATGCTCACGGCGAACATCTCCAATCTGGAAGAGGATCTGCGGCGATGTGAAACCGCCATCGACCTGGCACTGGCACCCGAGTACAAGAATATCGACTTCAAGATCAAGATGAGCATTGCGTTCTCGGTGCTCATCGGCGTGATGATCGTTGCGTTCTTCATCGTGATCGGTCGCAGTTCCGAGGCGACGATCGGATCACTGATGTTGAGCGACGGAGGACTTCAGTTTGTCACGATCTTCGTTCTGATCATCGCGATTATCCTGTTCGGGATCCTGTCGATCCTAGAAGGCCGGGAGCTTGCGGCCATCCTTTCCGGCATCGCGGGCTACATCCTGGGGCGGGGCTCGCAGGTGAAGAAGGAGAGCGCCGAGCCCGCGGCGGCGCCGAAGCGTGCCCCGGAGAAGCCGGCGTCGAACGGTGCGGCACCGCCCGAACTGGCGGCGGCCTCGGCGGATGCCACTGCGGGGGGAAATACGGCCAACATCCCCGCGCAGGCCATCTATCCATCCCCGTAGTACCGGGAGGACTGCTCGCCTGGCGCATCACGGACGGGAGCGGATGCGCACGCGCGTGCACGGTGCGCGAGCCCTTCCGGGCGCCGGTTCAGTCAATCCGGCCCCGCCGATCAGGCGCCGCACGTCGGAGCGCCGCGCGGCGCGACCTCACGCTCGGGCCTCTCCATCCCAGCACCCGCGCGCGGGGCGGCGGGGTGCAGATTCGCGGCGTGCAGCCATATCCGCTTGTTGATCGTAGCCCGTCTCGCACTCGTCCTGGTACCGGCGCGGCTGCGCCGGGTCGCCGCAGTTCCGTGCCTTATCGGACAGGCTGGAAGACCTGAAGTTCCGCCATGCGCGCGGCATGGTGCCCAGCGTGGAGTTCCTGAAGCACCTGGACAAGGAGCTGTTCGACAAGATGTACGAGTACGTCCGGGAGTATCACTGAGTACGGCGCCCGTCGGCTCTCCGGTCACCTTCCCGCCGCTCCCGCCACGTCCAGACCCGGACCGGCACTCGTCGACGGATGCGGAAAAAGGGGCGGGCATGTCCATCCAACATCCGGTGCACGCGGTTCCTGGCCGTGTGCACCGGATGTCGTTCCGAGACCTGCTTCACCCCCCAACCTCCCCGGAGGCTCGTATGTCGAACCCCAGCGCGATCGCACAGGGATCATTCAACGGCCCGCCGCTCGACGTCGTGGTCACGGTTGACGGAGCGCCGGCAGCCGTCGTGTTCAGCCTGGTGCTGGTGGATCCTGTTACCAACCAGAATCTGCGGTTCGGGCCCGCCGACCCCATGGACAGCGCCCTGAATTATCGGTACCGGGTGCCCGGACCGACCTGGTGGCAGAACAACAAGCTGGTCTTCTGCCAGGTGGACGGCGAGCCCGGGGCGTGGGCGCAGAACACTGCCCACCTGCGCGCGTTCCAGGGCGACGAGGAACTGCGGGACGCAGCGTGGGACACCATCAGCGGCGACGATCCCGACGCCGTGCCGCTCACGCTCACGTTCCAGTTGCAGTGAGGACGCGATGAGAACGCACCTTGTGGTGGCGCCGCTGCTGTTCATCGCGGGCGCGCTGGCGGCGCAGCCGGGTCCGGGCGCGGCGGGCGGGCCGGCGGCAGCCGCGGCGGCCAAGCCGTCCGCGCCCACCAGCACCGCCGCCGCCGACGCGTTCCGGGTGGACATCGCCGTCCCGGAAGCGCCCGCGTTCCTGCTCACCGGCGGGGACGCGAGCGGGCTGTTGCGCCCCAGCACCGTCCGCGATTTTTCGGCCGCGTTCGGCGACTTCACGGACAAGGACGGACGCTTCACGCTGCCCTCCTCGTTTGCGGTCGAGATCGCGCCGAGCCTGCTGTTCTTTGGGCGCAACCTCACGGTCGCTCAGTATGCCGGGCTTCCCGCGGACATCGACAATCCGCTGCCCCGCGCCCCGGGAACGCCCGCCGGCGCTCCGCTCGTGTACCATCGCGCACCACCGGCCAACCTCTTTCACCGGGCGTGGTCAACGCTGCGCGTGTCGCTGGCCACGCACCGCGCCGACGGCCAGGACCAGCCCACCAAGATCGCCCTGGGACTTCGCACCAGCCCCATCAACGACGCCGATCCGCGGCTGAACACGGAGTACCGGCGGCAGATACGCTCACTGCTGGCGGCGCGGAACGAACTGAACACGATCATTGCCCTGCGGCGGTGTCCTGCGCCCGCGACCGGCGGCGGCCCGCTCATCGTACCGGGTCTGGACACGCCCGCGCCTGTTCGCGATCCCAAGGCGGACTCTGTTGCCGCGGCGGCGGCCGCCCGGCTCGCCGAGTGCCTGACGAATTCGCCCGACAAGCTTCCGGCCGAACTGACCGACTTGGCCGCACGGCGGAACACCGCGCATGCGGCCATCGTGGAGGCCCGGAAAGCGTTTGCGGAGCGGAACTGGAACCAGCAGACGCTGGAGTTTGCCGGCGCGTTCAGCATGGCGGCGCGGGATTCCACTGGCCGCTCACCGCGGCCCGCGGAGTACGCCGCGTGGGGCACCTACACGCACCCGCTCAGGGAGTGGGCGCAGTTCATGGTGGGTGGACGGTTCCGCTCCGCGCGCGACACCGCCACGGACGAACGGGGTTCCGAGTGGCTGGTGGGCAGCCGGCTATTCATGGGCCGGAACACCGCCAAGGCACTGCTGGAAGTGCAGTTGCCGTTCAGCAGCGACCTGGACGCCCGGCCGTATGCCGGGCTCGGCGCCGAAGTCCGCATTCTTCCAGAGCTGTGGGCCACCTTCAGCACGGGGCTGGAGCGGCAGGACGATGCCCGGCCGTCGCGGCTGGTCACGCGGTTCTCCATCCGGTCCGGAAAGCCGAACCTGCAGAGCCCCGATCCCACCATTTCACAGCGCACGCCCTGATCCGGTGGCCTGCACCACAGGCGGGATGCGGAAGGCGGTGACCTTCTGCATTCCGCCCTGCGTTCCCGCCCCTTTCCCGCACGGCCAAGGCGCTTGAATCGGCGCAGCCGGGCCTGCACGCGGCGGTTTGGCTCCTGCTGCCTGTCGCGTACTCGGGGCCATCCTGCCCGGCGGCGACTCCGGAACTGAAAGCCTGCTGCTCCTGCTGCACAGAGCCGGTTCGCGCCGAAACCCTCTCCTCGCCCTCGCCGCATCTCTCCGGTGCATCTGCGCCGGAAGTGCGGGCGAACGCAGCTTATCCCCCGCTCGTCCTGGTACGACCGGGCAAGCACGCCAGGACGTGCGCACGCCCCTGTTGCGCCTTTCTGTATCCGCCACTATTGTTATCAGACAGTATTCAGGAAAAGATCACGTGGTCTGGACCCGGGGCTCCGCGGCGGCCCCGGGCGCCGGGAGGGGCGGCGACGGCCGGCACTCCCACCACCGGTACGACAACCGTGCCGGACGACCCATCGACTCCCCCCAGGAGTACGCCATGCGCGTCAAGAATCTTGTCATCGCCGCTGCCGCGGCGGCGCTTCCGCTGCTCGCCGCGTGCGATCAGCCCGCCACCCTCGCGACCCCTGGCGCGGCCCCGCAGCAGAAGTTCGCGGTGACCTCCAGCATTGACCCGGCGACCGGCGAGGCCGTTGCCAACAACTACCGCCCGCAGGGCCTGGTGATCACCCGCGGCGGGGAAGGCCCCAGCATGCTGCAGGAGATCACCCCCTGCACCGTGGAGGAGCCCTGCGATCCGCCCTGTGACACCAGCGACCCGTACGGCGGGTGCTACGTTCCGCCGTGCAGCGCGCTGATCAGCAGCTTCTCCAGCTACCGCGCGGGATCTCAGCCGTACGGCTCGCTGGAGGTGTCGGGCACCACGTCGTCCAACTGCGGATACCGGGTGCTCACCGGCATCGGTGCCCGCATCAACGGCAGCGACGACTACACCACGCTGGCCCTGCGCGGCCGCCGCGTGTACGCCGACGGCACCTTTGGCGAAACGGCGGACTACCGCTTCGGCTCGTCTCCCAACCACACACTGGAAGCCTGGGGCGAGGTGCCCGACGGCTACGCGATCGTGGGCGTCGGCGTCGGCCAGAGCGGCACCGAAGACGTGCGCACCCTCAAGATCAGCTACCGCAAGATCGAGCTGACCGTGGCGGGCGTCCGCATGACGGGGCCCACGTACTCCATGTGGGTGGGCGCGAACCCGTACGGCGCGCTGGACCTGTCGTACACCTCCGCGAACGACAACGAGGTGTTCGTGGGCGCCGGCTTCCGCTCCGTGGACGCGGGCGAGCAGACGGTCACCATGGCCGCGTACCTCGGCCTTCTGCCCTGATCCAGGCACTCCGTCCGAAGGGAAACGGGACCGGCGCAGCGCTGCGCCGGTCCCGTTTTCCATGATGATGCGATCGCGAGTGATGGCTTGCCCGGCCCCGACGCCGCCGTGAGCACCACAACCGCGCCGCGCGGGATTCATCGCGGCGGC
>NZ_DASVTX010000499.1:0-26222 GCF_036387355.1 Longimicrobium sp. | reverse complement strand
ATGCAGCCTCACAGCCGTATCGTGAGGCTTTCAGCCGTTGTTGGGGCGAGTTTACTCGCTCAGCAGCCCCGCCCCCAACACCGAACCCTCCGCCGCGGCAACCCTCCCCCAGTCTTTTTTGGGGGAGGGTGGGCCGGTGGTGCCGGGGGCCGCCCCGGGCTCCGCCACCCACATCAACCCCTATCCATCCGCCGTCTCAAAAAACAGCGGGGCAACCGCCTGATCGTTGCCCCGCCACCCTCCACTCATCCCGTCGCCTGCGAGAATCCAGGTCCGTCAAGCACTCTCGTACTTTCGTACTCTCGTACTTCTGTCCCCCGCACTCAAAAAATCTGCAGCTCCCCGATGTACTTCGCCGGATTCGCCTGAATGTCGGCCATCAGCCGCTGCATGGTCACGATCAGCCGCTGCGTTTCCTCGTACAGCGCCGGGTCCGTCATCAGCCGCCCGATGCTCCCCTGGTTGCTCTGCAGGTTGGTGAGCAGCGTGTTGAAGTTGGTGATCAGCGTGCGCGTTTCCGCCACCGTCGGCCCGATCTCCGCGAGGCCCGGCTGCAGCCCGGTGATCGTCTGGTTCAGCGCTGTGGCCGTGGCGCCGAAGGCGGCAATGGTGGTGTCGGTGCGCGCCAGCAGCCCGGGCATGCCCGACGCCGCCGTGGACAGCTGCGTGCTGAGCGTGTTCAGGTTGGCGCTGGCCTGGCGCGCGTTGGCCAAAATCTGCTGCACGTCGCCGCCCTGCAGGCTGCTGCGCACGTCCGCCATGGTCTGCCGCGCCTCCGCCGTCGCCAGGCGGATGTTCTCCGTCGATGCGAGGACGTTGGTGCCCACCTGCCCGTAGGTGCGCGTCTGCTGGTCCACGAACCCGCTCAGCTGCTCCGTAACGCCTTCCACGTTCTCGATCGTCTGCCGGATCTTGACCGCCGTCTCGGGCGTGAAGGCGATCTGGATGCGCGTGGACAGCGTCTCGATGTCACTGGCGATGCGCGCCGCCACGGCGGTCAGCTCCGAAATGTCCGGGAGCGCCGCGCCCGGCAGCACGTCGCGCCGCGGCGCCGAGGTGAACACCAGGTCCGGAAAGTCGCTCTGCCGCACGATCTCCGCCTGCCAGTCGCCGAACATGGACTCCGCCGAAAGCAGCACCGCCGCGTCGCGGGGAATGGTGACGGTGGGGTCTACCCCCATGGTGACGTACACCCCCGTGCCGCGGGGCGACAGCTCGATCTTGCTCACGCGCCCCACCTTGACCCCGCGGTACTTGACCGCGTTGCCCTCCGTAAGCGCGCCCACGTCGCTGAACGCGGCGCTCAGGTCCCGCTGCGCCGCGCCCCAGCTCTGTCCGCTCAGCCACACCGATCCGGCCACGGCCGTGATGATCCCCAGGATCACCACCAGCCCCACGACCGCCTCGTTCTTGAACCTCATGCATGCCTCCCCTGCGAGCCGCGCCCGCGCCCGTGGTGTCCGTCTCCGCCCGTCGCGGCGTCTGCCTCCATCTGCCGCTGC
Organism: Longimicrobium sp.; assembly: GCF_036387355.1. Taxonomy (GTDB): domain Bacteria; phylum Gemmatimonadota; class Gemmatimonadetes; order Longimicrobiales; family Longimicrobiaceae; genus Longimicrobium. The sequence continues at coordinate 24,720 of NZ_DASVTX010000499.1, read as the reverse complement.
GCATCCTCGATCATCTCCGGACGCCCTTCCACGAAGCCGCGCACGAGCGGGTGGCTGGAACGCTGGAATTCCTCCGGCGATCCCTCCTCCACGACCCGGCCCTCGAAGAGCATGGCCACGCGGTCGCTGATGTTGTACGCGCTCTTCATGTCGTGGGTAATCACCAGGCTGGTGACCCCCAGGTCTTCCTTCATCTTCAGGATCAGCCGGTCGATGACCTCCGTGGTCACCGGGTCCAGCCCGCTCGTGGGCTCGTCGTACAGCAGGTACTTGGGGCGGTACGCGATGGCGCGCGCCAGCCCCGCCCGCTTCTGCTGCCCGCCCGACATCTCCGACGGATACCGGTCCTGAAAGCCGGACAACCCCACGCGGTCCAGCGACTCCGCCACGCGGTCGCGGATCTGCGCGTCGGTCATTCCGCCCTTCTTGATCAGCCCCATCGCGAGGTTCTCGGCGATGGTCATGCTGTCGAACAGGGCGGCGAACTGGAACACGTACCCCATGTCCAGCCGCAGCCGGTACAGGTCCGGGCGCGACAGGTCCGGAATGCTGTGCCCGTCCACCTTGATGCTGCCCCGGTCCGGCCGCATGAGTCCGGCGATGTGCTTGAGCGTGAGCGACTTGCCCGCGCCGGAAAAGCCGACGAGCGAAACCGTCTGCCCCTCCCGCACCTCCAGGTTCAGCCCGCGAAGGATCTTCTTGGGGCCGAACGACTTGTGCACATCGATCAGTTCGATGCTCACGTCTTCAGCAGCGTGGCGGCCCAGAAGGCGTCCAGCACCAGGATCATCACGCTGGCCAGCACCACCGCGCGGGTGGTGGCCACGCCCACGCCCTCGGCGCCGCCCTCGGTGTAGAACCCCTGGTAGCAGCCCAGGATGGTGATGACGAAGCCGAAGCTGACGGACTTGATCAGGTAGTACGTGATGTCGAAGGGATCGTAGAACAGCCGCAGCCCCAGCACGAACTGCTGGCTGCTCATGTCCAGCATCTGCATGGCGGTAATCCATCCGCAGGCGATGCCGATCACGTTGCTGAACGTGACGATGATGGGCACCATGAGCGTTCCCGCGATCACCCGGGGCAGCACCAGGTACGAGTGCGGGTTGTACGCCATGGTTTCCAGCGCGTCGATCTGCTCCGACACGCGCATGGTCCCCAGCTCGGCCGCGATGTTGGCGCCCACGCGGCCCGACATCGCGAGCCCGGTGAGCACGGGGCCCAGCTCCAGCATCATGGTCTTGCCCACCAGCGTGCCCACGAAGTACAGCGGAATGGCGCCGGTAAAGGTGTACGACGCCTGCAGCGCCAGCACGATGCCCGTGAAGGCGGACAGAAAGAGCGCGATGGGGAGCGAGTTCACCCCCAGCTTGCGCATCTGCCCGGCCGTGAGCGACAGCCAGGTGCGCACGTCCGCGAGCGCCGCGCCGGTGTGCGCCACAAAGCCGCTGAACCGACCGAAGTCGGACAGCACGCCGATGGTGCCGCGGCCTACGGCTTCAAAGGGGGAGATCCAGTTCATGCGGAGAATGTACGATCACTCCGCCCCCTTCGGCCAGAACGAAGCGAGCGGAGGGTGTGTGCGCGAAAAGGGCCGGTGGCAGGCGAGCCCGGTCCCGCGTGGGGGGACCAGGCCCCGTGGGACCCGCCGCCGGCAGCCTGAAGCCCCGGGTTGCTACACGCCGAGGTGTTTCGCCCAGTCCGAGGGCGCAAATCGGATGCCGGTAAAGAACCGGCCGAATTCCCCGTACAGCGTGCTCGCCTCGTCGTAGCGCATCTCGGTCACGATGCGCTTGAACTCCAGCGGGTCGCGGGCGAACAGGGTCACGCCCCATTCCCAGTCGTCCAGCCCCACGCTGCCGGTAATCACCTGAAACACGCGCCCGGCAAAGGTGCGCCCCGTCATCCCGTGCTCGCGCATCAGGCGGCTGCGCTGCTCCACGGGGAGCGCGTACCAGTTCGCGCCTTCCGCTCGGCGCTTGGACATGGGATAGAACGACACGTAGCGCATCCCCTCGGGCACCTGCGGGTACAGGCGGCTGCGGACGTGCGCGGAGGCGCCCTCGGCGGCCAGCGCTTCGCCGATGTGCGCCTTGAACTCGTCGCTGCCGGGCTTGTGCTCGCGCGCGGCCTCGGCCGTGGCATGGTACAGCCCCGCTTCGGTGATGCTCAGGTAGTCGTACTCGCGGCGCAGGTACACGCCCAGCGGACTGTCGCTCACGCGGCGCTGCACGTCGGCGAGTTCGTCCAGCGTGGGGCGAAAGTGCACGAACAGCCAGTCCGCGCCCCCGCCCGCCAGGCGGAACGGCGCGCTCCAGGTGCCGTCCGGCCCCGTGGCGAGGTCGGCGAACAGTTCCCGCGCGGCCCCCGCCACGTTCTCCCGCACGCCGGGGCCGGCGGCCCGCAGCGCGGCCCAGTCCATGGAAAACACCTGGTGAAGCGCGTACCACCCCTCCAGGGTGGCCGGTGCGATCTGCGACATCAGTCCCTCTCCCGGGTACTCATCCGTGCGCGGCGCCGGACCGTTGCGCGGCGCGCGCTTTCCAGCGGCGAAGATACGCCGCGGGGCGAACCGGGGCGAGAGCAAAGGGACGGAGAGGGGAGAACGGCGGTTCGTTGCGCTGCGGACGGTGCCTCGCCGCGGAGAGGCCCCCTCTCCCCGGCCCTCTCCCCCGCTGACGCGGGAGAAAGGGAGTCCTCAGCGCGGGGGCGGCCTTCGGCACCACCGGGGCGGGCCTTTCGCTCGGCCGCCGCTGGGGGCCCCACCTCCGGCCCCTCCCCGTGCAAACTGCGCACGGAGAGGGGAGACTTCGCACCGGGGCTGCGGGTCGCGCAGGGGCAGCCTCACGGCTGTATCGTGAGGCTTTCAGCCGTTGTTGCGGCGGATTCATCCGCTCAGCCCAGCTGCGGGCAGGGCGACGCAGCCCGCTCCGAACCCTCCGCCCGCAACAACCCTCCCCCAGTCTTTTTTGGTCTGTTTTGGGGGAGGGTGGGCGAGTAATGCGAGCCCGGGTGGGGGCCGCCCTGGAGTCCGGCCCGTGCAGGTGAAGTCTCCCGTCTGTTTGGGGAGACTATCCGCCGTCGTTGCGGCGGCTTCAGTCGCTCACCCTGCCTGCCCCGTGTATACAGAAACCGGCGAGCCCGCCGCCGTTGTCCGGCACTCGAGTAAGCCCTTGCAGTTCGATGGTTTACGGAATCCGGCGAGGATTGCGCATTCGACGGCGGAAACGGCGCGGGACTTGCGCGAAGGATGAACAGCGCTCATCTTTAACGATCCGAAAACCGCTAAGTCGTTTGATTCCAGCAGCTTGACCCTGACCACCCGGCATCTCGGGAGGCCAGGGGCGCCGGAATCGGAACCGTGTGCCCGGCAAGGATATGATTGCATCCGTCACGCACCCGCTGATCATTCAGGGCGGCATGGGGGTCGGCGTCTCGAACTGGGTGCTGGCCAAGGCCGTCGCCCTTCGGGGCCAGATGGGCGTGGTCTCCGGCACCTGCGTGGATTCGCTGATGATCCGGCGGCTGCAGGACGGCGACGTGGGCGGGCACATCCGCCGCGCCATGGAGGCGTTCCCCTTCCCCGACGTGTGCACGGACGTACTCAACCGGTACTTCCGCCCCGAGGGGCTGGCGGACGGCGAGGCGTACAAGGAAATCCCCATGTACCGCCAGGTGGTGACCAAGGTGCGCGAACAGCTCACCGTGCTCGCCTCCTTTGTGGAAGTGTGGCTGGCCAAGGAAGGGCACTCCGGGCCCGTGGGCATCAACCTGCTCACCAAGGTGCAGATGCCCAACCTGGCCACCATCTACGGCGCCATGCTGGCCCAGGTGGACTACGTGCTGATGGGCGCCGGCATTCCCAAGGACATTCCGGGCGTGCTGGACCGCTTTGCCGCGCACGAGCCGGCGAGCATGAAGTTCGACGTCGAAGGGCTGGCCAAGGACGAGACCGCGCTGCTGAGCTTTGACCCGCGCGTGCACTCGCCCACGCCGCCCATGCAGATGAAGCGGCCCTTCTTTCTGCCCATCATTGCCTCCAACTCGCTGGCCACCATGCTGGTGCGCAAGGCGTCGGGGCGGGTGGACGGGTTCATCATCGAGGCGCCCACGGCCGGCGGGCACAACGCACCGCCGCGCGGCGACCTGGTGCTGAACGAGCGCGGCGAGCCGGTGTACGGCGAGCGCGACGTGGTGGACCTGGAAAAGATGAAGGACCACGGGCTCCCCTTCTGGCTGGCCGGGAGCGCGGGCTCGCCGGAACGCCTGCAGGCCGCGCTGGACGCGGGCGCGGCGGGCATTCAGGTGGGCACCCTGTTCGCCTACGCCGACGAGTCGGGCGTCACGCCGGAGCTCAAGGCCGACGTCATTCGCCAGGCGCAGGAAGACCGCATCGACGTGCTGACCGACGGGCGCGCGTCGCCCACGGGCTTTCCGTTCAAGGTGGTGCAGATCGGCGGCACCATGGCCGATCCCGCCACGTACGGCGCGCGCAAGCGCGTGTGCGACCTGGGCTACCTGCGCGAGGCGTACAAGCGCCCGGACGGCCGCATCGATTACCGCTGCGCCGCCGAGCCGGTGGACACGTACGTCAAGAAGGGCGGCACGGTGGAAAACACCGAGGGCCGCAAGTGCCTGTGCAACGCGCTGTTCGCCACCGTGGGGCACGCCCAGCGGCGCTCGGACGGCAGCGTGGAGGCCCCGCTGATCACCAGCGGCGACGAGCTCAAGAACATCCGCCGCTTCATTGGCAGCGACCGGTCGGGCTACACGGCCGGCGAGGTGATCGACTACCTGATGAGCGGGCTGCGCGAGGTGCGCCGCTTCATGCCGTCGATGTCGGTGCCGCGGCAGTCCGCCGCGACCTGACCGGCTTTTCGGATGGATTGACGGGCCCCGCGACTCCGGTCGCGGGGCCCGTTTCGTTTCCGTGATGGCGGACGGCGGGGGCTGATCGGCGGCTTTCTCCGATGGCTATGCCGGCCCAGGCTGAGCGAATGAATTCGCCGCAACAACAACGGAGAGTCTCCCCAAACAGACGGGGAGACTTCACCTGCACGGGGCGGACGGTCCGATGTGGGCTGAGCGAGTAAACTCGCCGCAACAACCGCTGAAAGCCTCACGATACAGCTGTGAGGCTGCCCCTGCGCGACCTGTAGCCCTGGTGCGAATTCCCCCCCTCTCCGTGCGCAGTTTGCACGGGGAGGGGTCGGAGGTGGGGCCCCCAGCGGCGGCCAAGCGAAAGCCCGCTCCAGGCACCGAAAGCCGCCCGCGCGCTGAGGTCTCCCTTTCTCCCGCGACAGCGGGGGAGAGGGCCGGGGAGAGGGGGCCTCTCTGCATGAGCGGCACTATCCGAAGTGCACCGGACCGTCCTCCACCTTCCCTGAACGGATAAATCCGCCCCTCGAAGGGCGGGAAGCCCCGACTCGTGGCCGCTGACGCGTCCACGATCAGGGCTTCAACCGACCCGGCGAACGGATCGGCGCGCGCCGCAGGTCGCGTCCGAGCGATCGGGCTTGCGCGGCGGGCGGGCGGAGCGCTTCTTGTCGGCGGGTTCTTCCCTTCCCGCCACTCCGCAAGCTCCCCATGTCCATGCTCCGAAACCTCGCGGCCGCGTCGCTGGCGGTCCTGGGCGCGTGCACGCAGGCCACCCTGCCCGCCGGCCCCGCACCGGTGGGCCGCGCCGATCCCGTCGCGCGGGCGTACGCGCAGGCGATGGCAAACTCCGCCATGTACTCACCGGAGAACGTGCTGCCGCTGAAACCGGCGCTCCCGGATGCCGCCGGCAACGTGCGCGTGGTGACGGTGGGGCGCTGGAATCCGTCCACGGGGCCGCAGCAGATGCAGCGCGAGTCGTGGGTCACGGTGGCGCCGGAGGTCCGCGATTCGTGCGCGCGGTGGGCGGACGAGGAGGTGCCCATGCGCCTGCGCCAGCTTCTCGGGCTGCACCCCACCGATTCCGTGGGATACTTCGTGGAAATCACGGTGCCGGCCGCGTGGATGTTCCGCCCCACCGTCGATCCCGCCGTGACCACCGCCTGGCCCTGCCCCGAGGGTCCGTCCGCGGAATGCGGGCTCAAGTTTCCCGCCAGCGCCGATACCGCGCACCGGGTGTGGATGGCGAACCAGATGCTTTCCTCGTGGCAGGTTCCGAACGGCTATCCCGACCGCGGTGCGGACCAGCCGGGGCTCGGATACCCGTGGACGAGGCTGGGGTATACCTACAACTGGCACCCCGGCTCGCCGCGCTACGGCGCCTCCGAGTATCTGGTGCGCAAGGACGCCCCGGTGACCATCACGTCCGTGACACCCGTAACCGCCTACTGCGAACCCGGGTAACTCCCCGTCCGTTGCGACGACGACCGGATCGTCACGGCGGAGAACTACGTGGGGATCGTGGGCCGCCGGAAAGGGCTCGCGGCGTGAGATTGATTGCGTCCCCGGCCTCCCTGAGCGGATGAATCCGCCGCTCCAGAAGCGGTAAGCCCCGACTCGTGGCCGCTGACGCGTCCACGATCGGGCTTCAACTGCACGAGCCCTTGGAGTCCGGCTCGGTTTCTCCCCTCTCCGTGCGCAGTTTGCACGGGGAGGGGCCGCGGGTGGGGCCTTCGAGGCCCGGCGACGGCCGCCGCACCGTCCCCCGCGCCACCGTTTGCGCCCTCCGCGGCCGTTTCCCCCGCGTCCGGATTCTCCCCACGCGCCGGGGCTGATTGCCGCATCGCGCGTGACCGGCGATGTTCGTATCGTTGGCGGCCCATCCACGCAGACCCCGGCGGGCCCTGCGGGGTACACACGGGCGCAACCGCCGTCCCCAGGACCGAATCGCATGGAATCCCAGTCTCTCGGCCTGTTCGTCGCCTTTTCGGCCGGGCTGCTCAGCTTTCTGTCGCCGTGCGTGCTGCCGCTGGTGCCCAGCTACGCCACGTTCATTACCGGCATGACGCTGGACGAGCTGTCCACGGACGAGCGCCGCACCCGCCGCACGGCGCTGGTGCACGGCCTTCTGTTCGTCGCGGGGTTCACCGCGGTGTTCATGATCATGGGCGCGTCGGCCACCTTTCTGGGCAGCCTGATGCGCTACGCCAGCACCTGGGTGGAGCGCATCGGCGGCGCGCTGCTGGTGTTGTTCGGGCTGTATCTGCTGGGGCTGCTGCGGCTTCCGGGCGCTGGCCGCGAGTGGCGCATGCACCTGTCGCACAAGCCGGCCGGGTACCTGGGCACCGTGGCCGTGGGAGTGACGTTCGGCGCGGGGTGGACGCCGTGCATCGGGCCGGTGCTGGGCGGCATCCTTACCCTAGCCGCCACGCGCGCCAGCATGGGACAGGGGATCGGCCTGCTCTTCGTCTACTCCGCCGGGCTGGCGATCCCGTTTCTGCTCAGCACGCTGCTCATCGACCGCTTTCTGGTGGCGTTCCGGGGGCTGCGCCGCTGGCTCAAGTGGATCAACCGCATCAACGGCGGGCTGCTGGTGGTCATCGGCCTGCTGATGCTGCTGGGCCACTTTTCAGCCATGTCGCAGACGATGGCGGGATGGACGCCCGCGTGGCTTTCAGGCAAGCTGTAATGGCGCAAACACTTGCGTTTTGAGCCGCCGCGGGCCAGATTCGGCCCCGCGGCGGTTCCGTTTTTCTCCCTCACCCCACACACTTCATGGCTTCCGCGATCCGCATCCTGCTGGTGGACGACCACGCCGTGCTGCGCGCCGGCCTGCGCGCGCTGCTGGAGGCGGAGCCGGGGTTCCTGGTGGTGGGCGAGGCGGGAACGGGCGAGGAAGCGGTGATGAAGGTGCCGCAACTGCGCCCCGACGTGGTGGTGATGGACCTGTCGATGCCCGGGATGGGCGGGCTGGAAGCCGTGCGGCAGATCGCCGCGCTGGGCACCACCGCCCGCGTGCTCGTCCTTACGATGCACGGCGAGGAAGAACATCTGCTCCCCGTGCTGGAGGCTGGCGGCAGCGGCTACGTCAACAAGCGCAGCGCGGACGAGGAGCTGATCGAGGCCATCCGCACGGTGGCGTCCGGCGACGTGTTCCTCTACCCGTCCGGCGCCAAGCTCCTCCTGCGCGGCCTCAAGCAGAAGGCGGAGCCCGGGGTGGAGGACCCCATCGAGAAGCTCACCGAGCGCGAGCGCGAGGTGCTCGGCTTTACGGTCGAGGGGTTCAGCAGCAGCGAAATCGGCAAGAAGCTGTTCATCAGCCCCAAGACGGTGGACACCTACCGCGCTCGGATCATGGAAAAGCTGAACCTGCACCACCGCAGCGAACTGGTGAAGTTCGCGCTGCAGCGCGGGCTGCTGAAGGCCTGACGGTTTCCGCCACACGAGTATCCATCCACCCGGACATCACCAGACAGGGCGCGGAGCGTGGAGCAGCGCAGGGTCGTCATCACGGGCGTCGGCTTGGTTTCGGCGCTGGGCAACACCGCCGCCGAAACGTGGGCGGGGGTCAAGGCGGGGCGGTCCGGCGTGGGGCCGCTCACCAGGTGCGAGCTTCCCGGCCTGGCGCCGGAGATCGCCATCGCCGGCGAGGTGAAGGGCTTCAGCCCCGAGCCGGTGCTGGACCGCAAGGACGCGCGGCGGATGGACTGGTTCATCCAGTACGCCCTGGTCGCGGCGCACGACGCCATGGTGAACGCCGGCCTGGGCGGGCTGGGCCCCGTCCCCGACCCGGTGGAGACCGGGACGATCATCGGCTCCGGGATGGGCGGGCTCATCAGCATCATGGAGACGGCGGACACGGCGCGTGAGAAGGGGACGCTGAGCCGCGTGTCGCCCTTCTTCATCCCCGCCAGCATCATCAACCTGGCCGCGGGGCAGGTGGCGATCCGCACCGGCGCGCGCGGCCCCAGCTACGCGCCCGTCTCTGCCTGCGCCAGCAGCAACCACGCGATCGGCGAAGCCTTTCACGCCATCCAGCGGGGCGATGCGAAGATGATGCTGGCCGGCGGCACGGAAGCCTGCCTAACCCCCATCAGCTTTGGCGGGTTCGCCGCGGCGCGCGCGCTGGCGACGGACTACGAGAGCCCGGAGACCGCGTCGCGCCCGTTCGACGCCACGCGCAACGGCTTTGTGCACGCGGAGGGCGGCGGCATTCTGGTGATGGAGGAGCTGGAAAGCGCTCGCGAGCGCGGCGCGCCGATCCTGGCAGAGGTGATCGGCTTCGGGATGAGCGCGGATGCCTTCCACATCACCGCGCCGCCGGACAACGGCGAGGGCGCCGCGCTGGCCATGACGCGCGGCCTGCGCAGCGCCGGCATCGCGCCGGAGCAGGTGGACTACATCAACGCGCACGGCACGTCCACGCCCGTCGGCGACCGGGCGGAGACGCGGGCGATCCGCTCGGTGTTCGGCGCGCACGCGGACCGGCTGGCCGTCTCCTCCACCAAGTCCATGATCGGGCACGCGCTGGGCGGCAGCGCCAGCATCGAGGCCGCGGTGTGCGCGCTGGCGCTGCACGAGGGCATCATGCCGCCGACCATCAACCTGCGGAACCCCGATCCGGAGTGCGACCTGGACTACGTCCCCGACACGGCCCGCAAGGCCGCGCTGGACGTCGTCATCAGCAACTCGTTCGGCTTCGGCGGGGCGAATACGACGCTGGTGTTGAAGAGGTACGAGTAGAGAAAAGAAGTGCCCAGTGCCCGGTGCCGAGTGCCCAGGGAGACCGGCACAGGTCCCGATTCTGGGCACTGGGCCCTGAGCACTGGGCACTTGCACACCAGATCTTCCGCCACACCACAGTCCGCAAAAGAAGAGAGGCCCGGTCACCCGGGCCTCTCTTCTTTGTCCGTCAGACCTCTCCGAGGCCCCCGGTTCCGCCCGAGTCCAGGCCGCCGGTGTCGGCGTCCGATCCGGAACTGCTGCCGCCGTACCCGCCGGTGGCGCTGGTGCCGCCGGTGGTCTGGCTCCCCGTCGACCCACCCGTGGAGCCGCCGTAGCCGCCGGTGGACCGGCCGGAGGACGCCGTGCCACCACTGCTGCGTCCGGCCGATGCGCCCCAGCCGCCCTGGCTGGCGCCGCGGCTCTGGCTGCTGCGTCCGCCCCCGCTCACGCCGCCGCGGCTGCGCGGGTGGCCGGGCTCGGAGATCTGCTCCACCGTGTTGGCGAAGTTGCGCTGGCCGGCGTCGCTGTCCACCTCGGTGGCCAGGTCCGCCTGCGCAATGATGCCGACGAGGCGGCCTTCGCGGTCGGTGATGGGGACGCGCCGCACCTGCTCGCGCTGCATCAGGTTCATCACCTCGCGCAGCGAGTCGTTCTTGTTGCAGGTCTCCACCTCGGTGGTCATCACGTCGCGCACGGTGGTGGTCTGGGCGTCCTTGCCCTCGGCCACCGCGCGGATGGTAATGTCGCGGTCCGTCAGCACGCCGCGCAGGCGCTTGCTGCTCTCGCTCTCCACCACGGGGATGATGCCCACGTCCAGGTCGCGCATCTTGCGCGCGGCGTCGGCCAGCGTGGTGTCGGGGGTGACGGTTTCCGGATTGTCCGTCATCACCTCCGACGCGCGCATGCGGCGCAACTCGTCGCCCTGGCCGCCGGACTGCTGGGCGCCGGACTGCTGCCCGTAGCCGCCGCCCTGGCGGGCGCCGGGGGTGTCGCCCTCCGTCCAGCCGCCGCCGTAGCCGCCGTAGTTCTGGCCGGCCGTGCCGCCGCCGTACCCGTATCCGCCGTATCCGCCCTGCCCGCCGCCGTATCCGTATCCGCCGCCGCCGCCCTGGCTGCCGTACTCCCTTCCGCCGTAGGACCCGCCTCCGTAGCCGCCACCGGACGAGCCGCCGCCGTAGCCGCCGCCCGACGATCCGCCGCCGTAGCCCTGGCCGCTGTTGGTAAAGCCGGTGTCCTCGCCGTAGCCGCCGTACTGCGAGCCGCCGCCGCCGTAGCTGCGGTTCATGCCGAACGCCTGGCCGCCGTAGCCGCCCCGGCCCGCGTCAAAGTCGTTGTCGTACGCACCGCCGCCTGGGCCAAAGTCGCTGCGGCCGCCGGACTGCGGCGCCGAGTCGGAGCCCATGCCGCCGTACTCGCCTCCGCCATACCCGCCGCCGCGCGCCGGGCGACCGCCGTACCCGCCGCCCTGGCCCATGCCGAAGTCGCTGTCGTCCTGGCCGTACTCGCGTCCGTAGCGTGCCATGCGTCGCCTCCTCGTCGTTGCGTTTCTGCGATCCCCACCCGTTCCCCGCCTGGAGACAGGAGACGGGGGCCGTTGCAAGACGAATACCCCGTCAGGGCGCCGGGCGAGGCTTGCGGCGGAACGCGACGATCAGAAAGCCCGCGACGGCGATGAAGGCGAAGCTGAACCACTGCACCGCGTAGCTCAGGTGGCTCCCTTCCGAGATCTCCGGCATGGGAAGCGCGGCGGCGGGATCGTCGGACCGGTCCGTGTCCAGCCGCTGGATGCTGAGGGGAAGCAGCTGCACCCCGGGCTGGCGGTCCCGCAGCGCGAGCAGGTTCAGGCGCCGCCACGTGGTGTCCGCCCCCGCGCGCCCCGCCGCCGGGAGCCCGCGGTCCGCCTCCGCGCCGATGGGCTGCAGCAGCCCCTCCACCTCCACGTTGGGATTCCGCAGTTGCAGCGCCCGCGCATCCACCGTCCCCGCGTCGGGGGATGAGGCCCATCCGCGCAGCACGACGACCGCTCGCCCGTCGCTCAGGATCAGCGGTGTCGCGATCTGTACGCCGGGCATCCCCTCGCGCGCCTTGCCCCGCAGCACCAGGTCGCGCGTGTGGTCGTACCGCCCGGCCGCGCGCACGCGGCGCCACGCGTACGCCTGCGGGTCTCCGCGCATGGAGTCGAACCGCGCCGGGGTGAGCGTAAGGGGCGGCAGCCGGGTGGCGGCCTCAATGGCGGCGTTGCGGGCGCGGCGCTGGGCCAGGCGGTCCAGCTGCCAGAACCCCAGCCGCACGCACACGCCGGCGACGACGACGACGAACAGGGCGGCGGCCACGCCGCGGGCAGAAAACTTCACGACGATCAACGGGATGCGGAGGACTCGCGTTGCGACGCCCTGAATCTACGGCCCTCGCCGCCCACCCGACACGCCGTGCACGGCCGCGCGCGATCGGACGAGCGCGGGTTATGAACGACACGACGCAGACCGGGTTGATCGCTGACACTTCCGCCGGTCCGTCGGGGCGGACGCGAAGCCGAACAGTCACCCGGGAACCTGCCGGTTCGTGCAGGTGAAGTCCCCCCGTCCGTTTGGGAGGACTTTCCGCCGTTGTTGCGGCGAATCCATTCGCCCGGCGGCGGGCCCGGCCACCCGCGAGGACTTTCTCGGGGATGGAGAACGAAGAAAATCGGGGCGCCGGCCAGGTGGCCGGCGCCCCGATGACGCGATGCGCGCCCCCCGTGCGATCAGATGGGGGACGGGAGCGGATCGCGGCCGCCGTACAGGTCGTCCTCGCCGCGGGCGGGAAGCCCGTCGGAGTACAGGTCGTCCTCCGCGCGGATCGGAAGCCCGTCCGCGTCCAGGATCCCCGATCCGGCGTAGTCGTTGGCGTACCGGCCGTACCCGCTCGGCCCGGCGCTGTATGAATCCGCCTCGTCCAGCGGCATGCCGTCGTAGCCGCCGCGGCGCACCGTGGCGGTACGCGAGCGGCGCAGGCTGAACCGGCCGCGGCGCGGGGCGGGCTCCAACTCTTCGGATTGGCCGCGCAGCACCAGCAGCTCGGCTTCCTGCTGGTTCGCCACGTCCATCAGCCGGCGGGCGCGGCGCTCCCACAGCTCGGCGCGCTCCTGGTAGTAGCCGCCGTAGGCTTCCACCTGCTCGCGGTCCTGGTCCATGCCGAACTCGCTCACCGCCGACCGCGCGCGGCCGCCCTTGCGCCCCTTGCGGCGCTTGCGGGGACGGTCGTCGTCGTAGTCGTCGTCCTCATCGTCGTCGCCGCCGGTGAGGAACCCCAGGATCAGCCCGCCCAGAAAGACGCCGCCCAGCATGGGCCAGGCGTTGTCGCGCACGCGGCGGCGCACCGGCGCCATCACGTCCAGCTTTTCCTCCACCTGGGCGCGCTTGCGGACCAGCGCGTCCTCGATCTGGTCGATGGTTTCCGACATGCGGGCGCGCGTATGCTCAATCTGCATGCGCGCCAGCTCGGGGTCGTCCACCTGGGCGATGGTGCCCGGCGTGCCGGCGTGCGTGTGCGCCTCCAGCAGGTGGTCGGGCTCGGTGATGCGGCCGGCGGGGGCGATCCCGTCGGCGAGCGTGGCGTCGGGATCGGACTCGTCGTCCCGCCGCGTCACGTGAAGGTCAGCCATTGGATTCTCCCCTTAGCGAAGCAGACGGCCGATGACGAAGCCGGCGATCCCGGCGATCGCCAGCGTCTGGAGCGGCCGCTCGTGGTAGCGGTGCTCGAACGATTCTCCCGCGCTGAGCGCCCGGCCACGCAGGGCGGCGATGCGGTCCGTTTCCGTAGTGTAGGTGCCGTCGCCCAGCGCCGCGTCGGCGTAGGCGCCCGGCCGCTCGCCCGCGTGGCCGTGGCCCATCATGCCGCTGATGCGGTTGCGCACCGCGTCGGCCGCGTCCACCACGCGCTCGCGCGCCTGCCCGGACAGCTCGCGGGCCTGCCCGGCCACGCCGGCTACGCGCTCCTGCACCTGCCCGGCCACGTCCGTAACGCGCTCGCGTGCCTGGTTCAGCGCGCCGGCGCCCACTGCGGCGCGCTCACGCGCCGCGTCGATGGCGTCCAGCTCGGGCCCTTCGCCGTCGCCCCAGCCCAACGACTTCATGACGTCGGCCACCCAGCGGTAGTGGCGCTCCTCGTCCAGCGCCGCGCCGTCCACCACGCGCTTGATGTGCGTGGGCCACATGTTGGCCTTGGAGGCGTACGAGTCGTACTTGGCGCGCGTCTGCAGCTCGTTGTGGCGAAAGGACATCAGCACGCCGCGGTCGCCGGCCAGCGCACCCAGGCTCTGCAGCGCCAGTTTGAACGGCCCGGTGGCGTGCGGCTGGTTCTTGGGCGTGCCGCCCAGCTCCGTGATCAGCTCGTTGAGCTCGCGGATGTGGCGCTCGTGGTCGCGCAGAAAGCCGGCGATCTGGGCCGCGTGGTCGCGGTCCTTCAGCTTCTCCATCGCGATCTGGTATGCGCCTACGGCATCATGGTCGAGCTGGAGCAGGTCGTTCAACCCGTCCAGGATCTCGGCCGTGGCCGCCGGCACGTGCCCCGCGTCCAGGCGCGTCGTATCGGTGTCCACCGCTTCCTCCTTGGTGCGATTCCCGTGTTACTTCCCTGCTCCCCCCACACCGGACGGCGTGGCTCGGGCCGGGCCGTGGATGCACGAGACGTTCCAGCGGCGCAATCGCTGGCCCGCACAGGGTTTTGCGCCCCTCCGCGCCCGCCGCGCCGCACGGGCGCCGTTGTTGCATACAGTTGAAGGGCAACGGCTTGCGGCGCGAAGCGAAGCACGTTTCTGAAAGATAACGGAAACACCGATCCTGACTTCCGGGAGATGCATCCGATGATGCTTGCGATTCGATCCACGATCGCCGCGGCGGCGGTCGTCATGCTGTCCGGCTGCGCCGGGCTGGGCGGGCTGGGCCAGGTGCTGCAGGCGCCCTCCTTTCAGGTCGAGGGCGCGCAGCAGGCCCAGCTGCGGCTGCTGGGCCCGTCCCGGGACCGCCCCACGGGCGGCGCGGCCATCCGGCTGTACGCCCGCGTGCGCAACCCCAACCCGGTGGGCCTCACGCTGACGCGCGTCGTGGGCAACCTGGCGCTGGGCGGGCAACGCGCGGCGGCGGTCAGCTTTCCGCTGGGCGTGCCCATGCAGGCCAACGGCGAAAGCGTGATTCCGCTGGACGTCGTGCTGAGCTTCAGCGACGTGCCGGGGCTGGCGAACGTGGCGCAGAGCGCGCTCACGGGCCAGCCGATCCGCTACGCGCTCAACGGCACGGTGGCGGTGGATGCGGGGCTGCTGGGCCAGCCCAGCTTTGGCCCCACGCAGCTGCTGGAAGGCAGTCTGCGGGTGGCACGATAGCGCTCTCCTCGCCGCGGGCTGTGGGGGACATGACGAGCCGGCCTCCACACGGGGGCCGGCTCGGCTGTTGAGTGCGCAGTTCCCAGTGCCCAGTTCCAAGTGCCCAGTGCATTGTTACAGAGAGGAATGTCGCCTGCGGAACGGGTTATGCCGGTCAGGGGAGCGGGCATGCTCCGCCTGGAGTCCTTGGTGTTCAGTTCCTCGCACCTGCCCAGACTAGAGGGACAGGCGAGGATAAACTCATGGCAGAGCCGACGACACCAGCGCAGGGTGGAACCCAGACGGGTGGGGCCTCAGGTGACGGCAAGCAGGAGTCCCCGCAACCCAATTGGCCGTCAAAACAAGAGGGGAAGGAGTCTGGCGGTCCCCGCGACAACGCGCCCCCGAAGTGATAAACGGCAGAATCCCGCGGGAGCGATCCTCCCGCGGGGTTCTGGCATCCGGCAATCGCGGATCGTGGTACTCCCGTTGCATCCCCGCCGTCCTCTCGACAAACCCTAGATCGACCTCCGATGCAGACCGCGACCGCGATTCCCATCCACGACGCGCTGGGCCCGGCGCGGGCGCGGGCCGAGGCGTTTCTGAGCGGCTTGGCGGCGGATGCGCGCATCGTGGTGTTCTGCCACTTCGATGCGGACGGATTGTCGGCGGGCGCGCTGTTCGGGCGGGGGCTGCGGCGGATGGGCTTCACCGACGTGAGCGTCGTCCATTCGGGTCGGGGAGAAAACGCGTTCAGCGACGTGGCGCGGGGGCGGTTGGCGGCGCTACGGCCGGACGCGCTGATCGTCACGGACCTGGGTGTGCACCGCGCCGGGGTGCTCCCGGGAGTTCCGACGATGTACGTGGACCACCACCGGCCCGAGGGCGAGCCGGGCGAGGGCACCGTCATCTCGGCCTACGGATGGGATCCCATCCCCGCCTCCGCCTGGCTGGCGTACGAACTGCTGGCGCCGCTGGCCGACGTGGACGACCTCGGCTGGCTGGCCGCGGTAGGCACCATCGGCGACCTGGGGGAGAAGGCGCCGTGGGACGCGCTGCCGGCCATGCGCAAGCGGTGGAGCGGCAAGTGGCTGCGCGAGGCCGTGTCGCTCACCAACGCCGCGCGCCGTGCCCGCGAGTTCGACGTAGGCACGCCGCTGCGGATGATGATGACGGCGGACCACCCCCGCGCCATCGTGGAGGACGACGCGCTGGGCGCGGACCGGCTGCGCGGCTACCGGGCGCAGGTGCAGGAGGAACTGGCCATCGCGCGGCGCGTGGGGCCGGTCTTTTCCGCGGACAAGCTGTGGGCGCTCATTCCGCTGGACAGTGGCGCGCAGATCCATCCGCTGATCGCCCAGCAGTGGCGCACGCGGCTGGCGAAGAACGCGGTGATCGCGGCCAACCGCGGCTACCTGCCGGGGATCGTCGCGTTCAGTTCGCGGACGGCGCGCAAGGACCTGGTGCTCCCCGCCCTGCTGCGCGCCCCCGATATCGGCGCCGAAGACGAGGCGAGCTTTGGCCGCGGCCACGACCAGGCTTCCGGCGGCCACCTTCCGCCCGTGCTCTTCAACCGGCTGATGGACGCCCTGGGCTTCGACAGCCGCGCGCATGTACCGGAGGAGTGAGCGCGCGGCGGTGGCGGCAGAGGATGGGGGCGGAAATGAGAAAGGGAGCGCCGAAGCGCTCCCTTTCTCACTGTCCCCCCGGACAAACATCCCCTCAAACCATCCCTCATGAAACTCACGGGTCCCCCAACCCGTGTCCTGCACCAACCCTCACCAACTCACGGGTCCCCCAACCCGTGTCCTGCAACTCCCCCTTCACCCCTCCCGCACGGACATCCCCCCGAATGCCGTGCGGGTCCAGCTCCGCGGCCCTGGCGGACCGCGGTCCCCACCCCTGGGTCAGGCTTCCTTGCCGGTCCCGGCCAGGATGCCCACCGCCCTGAAGCACTGATGGCAGTAGAGCGCCGCCGCGTATTCGCCCTCGGGATTGGTCACCGAGGCAAACCCGTTGGGATCGATTTCCGGCTCAATGAAGGCCAGGACTTCGACCGTGTCGGGGCCGCAGAGCGGGCATGGCACATTGGAAGGATCCTTCCGGTACGCCATGAGCAGTTCCAGCGCTTCGGCGTCGGTGAACGGGCCCTTGGGCTGCGGCAGTGAATCCGCGAGCTCCTTGTCGATCCGGTTCATAGCGGCCTCTCCTTCCGGGTTCCTTCGAATGGCCTGCGCCATCTTGATTCGTTTTTCGTGCCCGTCTGTAAAGCAGACCTCGTGCCACCGTTTTCGCTAACCGCTTTGCCCACAACTACCTACCACGCCCCCGAGCTCGTCTCCATCCGCGGATCGCCCCGGGTTGCGTCCCCCTCAGGCAATCACCGGGCCAAAAAACCTGCCCCGCATCATCAACCGCGAAAGAACTGGCGTTTTCATCGAAGAAAAAGAGCGAGACCCGAAGCGCCGATCCGCCCCGGGCCCCGCTCCTGATCCCCCCTATTCCCTATTCCCTATTCCCTATTCCCTGCTGTTCCCCACAGGCAGTCCCGGCGACTCCGGCCGCAGCGTCCGCTCGAACAGTTCGTAGATGCGCCGGTACTCGTCCGTCCACGAGTCCGCGCGCACGAAGGCATGGTCCTCCACGGGGTACACGGCGAGCTCCCAATTGGTCTTGCCCAGCTCGATCAGCCGCTGCGACAGGCGCACGATGTCCTGAAAGTGCACGTTGGTGTCTACCATGCCGTGCGCCATCAGAAGGTCGCCGCGCAGCCCTTCGGCAAAGTAGATGGGCGACGAGCGGCGGTAGGCCAGCGTGTCCGTCTGCGGCAGGTTCAGAATGCGGCTGGTGTACCAGTGGTTGTAGTGCGCCCAGTCCGTCACCGAGCGCAGGGCGGCGCCGCTGCGAAAGGTTTCCGGCTCGGTGAACATCCCCATCAGGGTAATGAACCCGCCGTACGATCCGCCGTACAGCCCCACGCGCTTCGCGTCCACGCCCTCGTTCTGCACCATCCACCGCGCGGCGTCCACGTGGTCGGTCAGGTCCAGCCCGCCCATGTGGCGGTAGATCCCCGTGCGTACCGCCGCGCCGTAGCCGGCGGACCCGCGGTAGTCCACGTCCATCACCGTGTACCCGCGGGAGGCCAGCAGGTGATTGAACATGTACTCCCGAAAGTACGTGCTCCATCCGCGATGCGCGTTCTGCAGGTACCCCGCGCCGTGGACAAAGAAGACGCCGCCGCCGTTGGGCTGCGCGCCCACGTCGCGCGGCCGGTAGATGCGGGCGTACACCATCTGCCCGTCGCGCGCGCGAAAGCTCACCACCTCCGGCTGGATCCACGGGCCGCGGCGGAACTCGGCCGTGCGCGACTCCGTGATCTGCCGCGGCTGGGCGCCGGGGCGGTTGGGCATCAGGTACAGTTCCGGCGGCGTGCTGCTGGTGGAGTGCAGCAGCGCCAGCCAGCGCGTGTCGGGGGACGGGATGCTTTCCGTCCAGCCCGCCAGCGGGGTAATGCGCGTCCGCGTGCCGCCGGTGACGGGAACCGAGTACAGCGCCCGCTCCCCGGGATGCGTTTCGCTGGTGGTGATCAGAAAGGTGCGGCGGTCCGGCGTCAGCACGACGTCCGTGACCTCCCACTGCCCGGAGGTCACCGGGGTGGCCGCGCCGCCGTTGAGCGCGCGCGTGTACAGGTGCGCGTAGCCGCTGGCCTCCGAGACGAAGTAGATGCGGTCGTCGGTGATCCAGTCCGCGGTGAACAGGCCGGGGCCGCCCACCCACGCCGTGTCGCGCAGTTCGTCCACCAGCGTCAGCCGGCCATCCGTTCCCGCCACGTACAGCCAGCGCGCCTTGTAGTCGTACGGAACGCCCATCACCAGCGCGCGGTCCTCGCCGGGCGCCCAGGCCAGCGTGGTGAGCGACACCTTTCGCGCCGTGTGCGCGCTGTCCGGCTGGATCCACGCGAGCCGGGAGGTCTGCAGGTCCAGGATGGCGGCGCGCTCGATCCCCTGCACGTCGCCCACCTTGTTGCGGACGTTGCGCGGCTCGGTGTATCCGCTCTCCGTGACCCAATAGGGGACGACGGTCTGCTGCGCGCCTTCGATGTTCTCGCTGATGCCCAGCATCAGGTAGCGGCCGGAGGGCGACACCTCGAAGCTGCTCACGGACATGTTGCGCCCGATGTAGGCGGGGCGCACGGTGGCGCGAAGCGAATCCACCTGCTCCCGCCGCCGGCGCTCCTCCTCGCGGTCGCGCACCACGTCGAACAATTCCGTCTGGTCCTGCCGCAGGGCGCCGCGCTGCCCCGCAGTTTCCGGCGGCCGGGGCGCCGCTTCCGTGCGGATGTCCGTCAGCTGCCGCAGCGCCCCGCCCTCCACGGGGACGGACCACAGGTTGTTGCCGGAGACGAAGAACACGGTGCGCCCATCGCGCGACAGCTCGGGCATGCGCTCGCGGGTGGGCGTGTCGGTGATGCGGCGCTCGCGCCCGTTCACGTCCGTCACGTACACGTCGCCCATGCGCTCGGAGGCGCGGCGGGTGCGGTCGCGGCTCCACGCGCCGGAGGCGGCGGGCATCACCCGGTCCGCCACGGAGTCCGCCAGCAGCTGCGGCGCGCCCCCGGCCGCGGCGACGCGGTACACGTGGGTCGCGGTGTCGCGCGCTTCCGGGCTGCGCCAGCGGAAGTAGACCCAGCGGCCGTCCTCGGACCAGCGCACCTCGTCCGGCGAGCGCCCCACCAGCTCGGGGCCCCGCATGATGTTGCGTACGGACAGGTCAAAGCCGTTCGCGGCGGTCTGCGCGCGCGCCGGCGACGCCCAGGCCGCCAGCAGAACGGCGCCGCACGCCGCGCCGCGAAACAAGGAACGCGTCATCAGGAATCCGGGGGTGGGAATGGGGGTGCTAAGAATGCTGGCAGTTTACGCCAACGCGCCCGGCGGTACAAGCCGCCGGGCGCGTTCGCCATCCACCGGGTTGTCCGTCCGAATCAGGCGGACGGCAGCTGGATCTCCGGCTTTTCCGGATCGGGGCGGTACAGCACGGCAATGCGGCCGATGGTCTGCACCACCACGCTCCCGGGGATCTGCTCCGCCAGTTCGCGGGCGCCGTCGCGCACGTCCAGGGGCGCAGCCTCCAGCACCTTGACCTTGAGCAGTTCGCGGGTGTTGAACGCTTCTTCCAGCGAGCGGATGGTCTGGTCGTTCACCCCTTCCTTGCCGACGAACACCACGGCCTTGAGGTGGTGGGCCAGGGACTTGAGGTGCGCGCGCTGCTTGGGAGTGATTTCCACGGCTTGTCCGCCTTCGATGTGATGATTCCTCTGCGGCGCCAAAGATAGCGCCCCGCGCCCGCCCTGACGAGACGCCGCCCGGCCCGCTCCCCGCAGTTCCCCCGCGACCCTCCGCTACCCCCGCGTCCTCCGCGTGAACCGGCCCTGGAATCGGGCAGACGCAACAAGGCCCCGCCATTCACGACGGGGCCTCGCTGAGAGAGCGGATGCACCGAAAACCGTCAGGCCGTCTCTACGCGGTTGCGTCCGCGCGTCTTGGCCTGGTACAGCGCCCGGTCCGCCGCGCGGATCAGGTCCGGGATGGTGGCCGCGTCGTCGGGAAAGGCGGCCACCCCAAAGCTGGCCGTGAGCGCGCGCGGCACCTCCGCCGTGGGCGGAAGCTGCTCCACCAGCACGCGCATCTTTTCCGCAAGGCGCGTGGCCTCGTCGCGCGCCGTCTCCGGAAAGATGAGCGCGAACTCCTCGCCGCCGTAGCGGCAGGCGCTGTCGGTGCTGCGAAAGGCGTGGCGCACCGCGCGGCCGATGCGCTGCAGCGCGTGGTCGCCCACCTCGTGCCCGAAGTCGTCGTTGATGCTCTTGAAGCGGTCGATGTCCAGCAGCACCAGCGACAGCGGGCGGCCGTAGCGCTGCGCCCGCGACATCTCGCGCTCCAGGATCTCGTCAAAGCCGCGGCGGTTGTGGCACCCCGTCAGCGGGTCGATAGTCGCCTGCGCGCGCAGCCGGTCCAGCAGCTCCGCATTGCGAAGCGCGATGGCCGACGAGTCCGCCAGAGCGCGCAGCAGCGCCAAGTCGTGCGCCTCGTACGGCGCCTCCGTCATCCGCCGCCCCAGAATGAGCAGCCCCGCCCCGCCGTCGCCAAAGTCCAGCGGCGCCACCACGGCCACCTCCGCCGGCACGTGGTCGCGGATCTCCGCGTCCTCCGGCGGAATGACGGGCGGCCGGCCGGGCCCGGTGATCACGTTCACCACCCGCGCGGGGATGGCGAACGCCACCGACTCGCCGCGCAGCGACCGCACGGCGCGGCAGGTGTACTGCTCGCCGTCCGTGTGGTACAGCGCGGCCCACCACGCAAAGAACACCTCGCCCACCGAGTCCAGCACCAGCCGCACCGTTTCGTCGGCGCCGCGCACCACCGCCAGCGTGCGCGCCACCTGCTGCAGCGCGCCCAGGTGAAAGCGGAGCTGGTCCAGCTCCAGCGTCTGCTCCGCGCGCGCCTGCTGCACCGCCCACACGCGCGCGAGCTGCTGCGAAATCTGCGACAGCAGGCGCGGCGAGGTGGCCGCGGCCTCCGGGCTCGCCAGCAGCTCCCCTTCACCCCCGCCCGCCGGAAAGCGCAGCACCGGAACCAGCCCGTCCGCCGGGTCGCCCACGGCCAGGGGCACGGGACGCGTGGGCACCAGCAGCCGCACGGGGCCGTGCGTCAGCGCGCGCACGGCGTCCACGCAGGCGGCTGCGGTGGCGTCGGGGCTCTCGGCGAGGGGGATGGAGGCGAACGCCAGGACGGCTGCCGCCGGGTCCACGGCCGCGGATCGTCCCTCCTCCACGAGCCGCGGACGGAGCGGCGCTTCCAAGCGTACCGGCATCTGGGCGAGGGGGGAGCGGGGACCGCGGAAAGGCCGGCGGATGGAAAGGCGCCGGCGAGGACTGTTACATCGCTGCTACTGCAGGAACTAATCCTAACAGCGGTGCACGCGATCTCACAAGCCCGAAAGCGAAAACGGGGCCGTCCCCCGGGACGGCCCCGCCGCATCACGCAACTCCATGCGCGCACGCCACTTCTGTCTCTCCAGCGCATCCCGCGCGGCGTTGGACGCGCGCTCCGGGCCTTGGATTCCGCCGTGAACGCGGCAGAACGCGAGACTCCGGATCAGTCGCCGAAGGAGATCCCCAGCTGGCGCGAGCACATCACCAGTTCCGAATCCAGCGGCACCCGCTTGAGGTCACGGATGGCGTCGCCCAGCGGCACCGCGCGAATGTGGTTGCCCTGCAGCGCCACCATGGTCCCCAGGCTCCCTTCGCGGATGCAGCGCACCGCTGCCGCGCCAAAGCGCAGGGAAAGGCTGCGGTCGAACGCAATCGGCTCGCCGCCGCGCTGGATGTGGCCCAGCACCATGGCGCGCGCCTCCTTGCCGGTGGCCGCCTCGATCTGGCTGGCCAGGCGCTCCGCGATGCCGCCGTACCGCCCCGTGGCGTCCGCGAAGCTCGCCTCCCCGTTCGCCGGCCGCGCGCCCTCGGCCACCACGACGATGCTGAACCGCCGCTTCTGCCGGTCGCGCTCGCGCACCTTTTCCACGATGCGGTCGATGTCGTACGGGATCTCGGGGATGAGGATGACGTCCGCGCCGCCCGCCAACCCCGACTCCAGCGCGATCCACCCCGTGTGACGCCCCATCAGCTGCACCACCATCACGCGCTGGTGCGCCTCCGCCGTGGAGTGCAGCCGGCCGATGGCGTCCGTGGCCACCTCCACCGCGGACTGGAAGCCGAAAGTCATGTCAGTGGCGCTCAGATCGTTGTCGATCGTCTTGGGCACGCCGATCACGGGGAGCCCCTTGAGGTGCAGCGCGTGCGCGATGCTGAGCGACCCGTCGCCGCCGATGGCGATGAGCGCGTCGATCTCCCGCTCGCGGAAGCGGTCCACGATTTCGTTGGAGCGGTCCACCTTGCCCCACGTTCCGTCCGGCTGGCGAACCTCCAGGCCGAACGGGTTTCCGCGGGTGGTGGTGCCCAGAATGGTGCCGCCCAGGTGGGTGATGCCGCGCACCGCGTTGGCCGTGAGGGGAAAGACGCCGGGCTCGTCGTCCACCACGTCTTCCAGCAGCCCCATGTAGCCGCGGCGGATGCCGTACACCTCCCACCCCTCGCTCAGGGCGGCCAGCGTGGCGGCCCGGATCACGGCATTCAGCCCGGGGGCGTCGCCCCCGCCGGTGTTGATCGCAATCCTGCGCACCGTGGGCGTGCTGCTCTCGCTCATCGTTCTCCGCGGGTCGTAAAGGGGGAGTCTGGCGGGGGGAAAGATACGAGACTCCCGCGTGGCGGCAACCGCGCGGCGGGTTGACAGCCCGGCGCGCCGCGGGTATGGTCTGCCACGCGCGGCCGGAGCCGCGCATTCCGCGGGCACAGGAACTACGATGGCGACCGAAGCCGAAATCAAGAAAGCGCTCCGCAAGGTCAAGGACCCGGAGCTGAACCTGGACCTGGTGGTGCTGGGTCTGATCTACGACATCAGGATCGACGGGCCGCGGGTGGACGTCACCATGTCGCTCACCTCGCCGGGGTGCCCGGTGGCCGGCCAGCTGCTGGAGCAGGCGCGCGAGGCGGTGGAGAGCGTTCCCGGGGTGGAGCACGCCGAGGTGGAGCTCACCTTCAGCCCGCCGTGGACGGCGGACCGCATCAACCCCACCATTCGCGCCGCCCTGGGCCTCTGAGCGGCGGGCCGGGAGCCGATACGAAAGAGGGGGAGCCGCGGCGAGCGGCTCCCCCTCTTTGTGTACGACCGGCCGAGTAGGTTACTCGGTAACGGTGATGCTGCCCTTCATGCCCATGCCCGCGTGGGGCATGCAGACGTAGTTGTACGTGCCCGGCGCCCAGTCGGCCGGAATCTCGTAGGTCTGGTCGGCCGCCGAGTACAGCGGGCTGTCGGCGGGCGGCGTGAAGCCGGCCGGGTTGCCCTGCGCCAGCGTGAACGAAACGTTGTGCGCGGCCTGGCCGTCGGCCATGGTCCAACGGATCTTGTCGCCGCGCTTGACGGTGATCTGCGTCGGCTGGAACTCACCGGACGCGCCGCCCTGCGTGGTGACCATCTTGACGTCGTGCACCGTGCCGGTGCCCGCGGTCGGAGCCGGCGCGGGGGCCGGAGCCGGGGTCGCCGGAGCCTCGGTGGCGGTGGTGGGCGCGGACTCGCTCGTCGTCGCCGCGGTGTCACTGCCCTCGCCGCCGCCGCAGGCGGCCGCAAGCGCAACAAGCCCAAGCACGGGCAGCTTCATCAGATCGCGAATCGCCATCTTGATCAATCTCCTGGTTTTCAGAACGAGGCGCAGGCGCAACCGCCTGTACGCCGTATAAGATAGGCCCCGGCCAACGGAGCGACAATGCGAAATCCCTGTTCTGCGCGTACGCCCCCGCCCTACGTTCTGACCGCGTGTGTCAGGAAATCCCCGACAACCATCAGAATCCGTGAACCGCGTCTCTCACGGAGGTAGCACGGCGGTGCACGGAAGAACCGCAGAGGGGCACCGAGCACTTGGCACTTGGCACTTGGCACTTGGCACTTGGCACTTCGCACTTGGCACCGGGCACTTGGGCGCCGGGTACTGCGCAGCGGGACGACAAAGAGGCTCGCGCCGCCGTTGGGGCGCAAACGCAGAAACGCCCGCCCCGAGCACGGATGCTCGGGACGGGCGGTTCTGAATGTAAGGCCGGCGGCGCCGTACTCTCCCACCGGGTGGCCCCGGCAGTACCATCCGCGCAGCGGGTTTTCACTTCCGAGTTCGGGATG
>NZ_DASVTX010000498.1:0-19192 GCF_036387355.1 Longimicrobium sp. | reverse complement strand
ACGCTCAGGATGGGATTCCCGATCCCGCCCGTGGCCGCCGTGCTCCCCACGCGCGCCGTCGCCTTCGCCGAGTGCACGCCCAGCGCGAGCGGCGCCCCCAGCACAATGCCGATGCCCACCGCGTACTGCGGGCTGAGTTGGTACAGGAACGGCGTCGCCGCCAGCACCGCCAGCCCCGGCTTGGTGAACATCTGGATGGAGTCCAGCGCGTGGTCCACCAGCGGCACCTTGTCGCCCAGGATCTCCACCAGCGTCGCGATGCCGAACGCCAGCACCGTTTCCGGGCGCGCCAGCCACTCCAGGTTGTGCGGCAGCGGAACGCCCATGGTCCACGCCGCCAGGCTGGCGCTGAACACGGGCAAAAAGGCGCGCAGCCCGGCGCAGGCGGCGAGCACGATTCCGAACGCGGCTGCGGAAAGTGCGTCCATGTCGGGGGTCGTGGAAGGGACGGAGGTGGCGGGAACCGGACGGGGCCTAAATCTCACGCCCGCCACGCGTTCGCACAATCCCGCGCCGTGCGCCGGGACCATTGCCTTCGGCGTCCATTCGGTTTATCGTAGGGGATGATGAAATCGAATCCGCGCCCGCAGACCGGGGGCGAGGCGCCGCTGGTTCAGCTCCGTGGACGCGGCACCGCGCAGAACCCCAGAAACCGCTTCGTTTCCGCCGAGTTCGTGGCGGACCCGGAGGCGTACGACCCGGACGAGCCCGGTCCGCGGACGCAGTTTCTGCGCGACCACACGCGCAACATCATCTCGCGCAACGACAGCCCCGACATCCCGTTCGACGCCAGCATCAACCCGTACCGCGGCTGCGAGCACGGCTGCGTCTACTGCTTCGCCCGGCCCACGCACGAGTACCTGGGCTACTCGTCGGGGCTGGACTTCGAAACCAAGATCCTC
Organism: Longimicrobium sp.; assembly: GCF_036387355.1. GTDB lineage: Bacteria > Gemmatimonadota > Gemmatimonadetes > Longimicrobiales > Longimicrobiaceae > Longimicrobium. The sequence continues at coordinate 18,290 of NZ_DASVTX010000498.1, read as the reverse complement.
GTCAAGCACGACGCGGCGGAGCTGCTGCGCAAGGAACTGCAGGGGAAGAAGTGGGTGCCCCGCCCCATCGCGCTCAGCGGGGTGACGGACCCGTACCAGCCGGTGGAGCGGCGGCTGCGCATCACCCGCGCGTGCCTGGAGGTGCTGGCGGAGTTCCGCAACCCGGTAGCGGTCGTCACCAAGAACCACCTGGTGACCCGCGACGTGGACCTGCTGGCGGAACTCGCGTCGCACAACGCCGCGGTGGTGAACATCAGCGTGACGACACTGGATGCGGAGCTGCAGCGCACCATGGAGCCGCGCGCCGCCACTCCGGCGCGCCGCCTGGACGCCATCCGCATTCTGTCCCAGGCCGGAGTTCCCGTGCGCGTCCTCATCGCCCCGGTCATCCCGGGGCTGACGGACCACGAGATGCCGGCCATCGCCGCGGCGGCGGCGGAGGCGGGCGCCGTGGCCGCGGGGTACGTGCCGCTGCGGCTGCCGTTCGCCCTCAAGGAGCTGTTCGAGGGATGGCTGCAGACGCACGTTCCCGATCGCGCGGACAAGGTGCTGAACCGCATCCGCGACATGCGCGGTGGCAAGCTGTACGATGCGCAGTGGGGAACGCGAATGACGGGCGAGGGGATCTTTGCCGTGCAGATGGGGGCGCTGTTCGCCACCGCCTGCCGCCGCGCCGGCCTCACGCGCGACCTGCCGACCCTCTCCGCCGAGGCGTTCCGGGCCCCGCACGATGCGCAGGGCCAGTTCGGGCTGTTCGACGCGGTCTAACCAGCCGGGCCTGCGTGCGTTCGCGAGGGCTCTGGCGGGATGAAGAGCCGGACGGCCGCGGATCAGCGCCAGCGAGGGGCAATGGGCGGGACGCGGATTGCGGACGGACTCACGCTGCTCCCGGGCTCACATCCCCCAGCCCGCCCCGTCCAGCCGCCGGTCGATGTCGAACGCGGCGCTGATGAGCGACAGGTGCGTGAACGCCTGGGGAAAGTTGCCCAGATGCTCCCCGCTGGGGCCGATCTCCTCCGAGAACAGCCCCAGGTGGTTGGCGTAGCTGAGGATCTTTTCGAACACGAAGCGCGCCTGCTGCAGGTCGCCGCCGCGCGAAAGGCACTCGGCGTACCAGAAGCTGCAGATGGTAAAGGTGCCTTCCGGGTCCGTGAATCCGTCCGTTTCCGCGTCGCGGACCACGTAGCGCTTCACCAGCGAGTCTTCCACCAGTTCCCGCCGCACCGCCTCCATGGTCTGCACCCAGCGCGGGTCTTCGGGGCTGATGAAGCGCAGCAGCGGCATGAGCAGGCACGAGGCATCCACCTCGTCGCCGCCCGCCGACTGCACGAAGGCGCGTTTTTCCTCGTTCCAGAACTCCGCGAACACGCTGCGGTAGATGTCGTCGCGCGCCTCCGTCCACCGCGCCTCGGGGGCCGGGAGCGAGCGGTGGCGCGCCAGGCGCAGCGCGCGGTCCACCGCCACCCAGCACAGCACCCGCGAGCTGAGGTGCGCGCGCATCCCGCTGCGGATCTCCCAGATCCCCGCATCCTCCAGCCGCCAGTTGTCGCACACCCAGTCCACCAGGGTGGTGAGCCGCGTCCACAGGTCGTAGCTCATCGGCTGCCCGTACTTGTCGTACAGGTACACCGAGTCCATCAGCGCGCCAAAGACGTCCAGCTGCAGCTGGGTGGCCGCCCCGTTGCCGACACGCACGGGCTGTGATCCGCGGTGGCCGCGCAGGTTGGGCAGCTCGCGCTCCGGCACCTGGTGCGAGCCGTCGATGCCGTACAGCGGCTGCAGCGGCGGCTTGCCGGGGATGGACTCGGCGCAGCGGTCGGCGATCCAGGCGATAAAGGCGCCCGTCTCTTCCGTCATCCCCAGGCGGATCAGGGCGTAGGTGGTGAACGCGGCGTCGCGCACCCAGGTGTAGCGGTAGTCCCAGTTCCGCTCGCCGCTCAGCGACTCCGGCAGGCCAAAGGTGGGCGCCGCCACCAGCGAGCCGTGCGGCGCGCTGAAGAGCATCTTGAGCACCAGCGCGGAGCGGTGCACCTCGTCGCGCCAGCGGCCATGGTACGTGCTCCTGCCGATCCACTCCCGCCAGAAGTTCACCGTGCGCTTGAACGATTCGCTGGCGTAGTCGTGCGTGGCGGGCGCGCTGTCCTGGCCGTCCACGTCCACCTCCAGCACGAAGGTGGCGGTGCTCTCGGCGGGCAACTCGAATTCCGCCACCGCGTCGCCGTCCTCAATGCGCAGCGGCACCGACCCGCGCAGCCGCAGATACCCGAATCCCGCCACGGCCGGGTCCTGGGGAAAGAACAGGACGGCGTCGTCACGCGCCTCCGCGCGGTGCGGCACCTGGCCGTATCCGAACCGGGGCGCGCAGCGGAGCACGAAGCGCACGGTGCCGCGCACGGCCTTTACGCGGCGCACGATGCGGCGTACGTCCTCCGTCTCGCCGATGGGCATGAAGTCCGAGACTTCGGCCACGCCGCCGGCGGAAAGGGTGCGGGTGAGCAGGACGTTGGTGTCGGGAAGGTACAGCTGCTTGCGCCGCGCGTGGCCCAGTTGCGGGTCCACCCGAAAGCTGCCGCCCCGCTCCGCGTCCAGCACCGCGGCAAAGACGGAGGGCGAGTCGAAGCGCGGGGCGCAGAAGAAGTCGATGGCCCCGTCCAGCCCCACGAGCGCCACCGTGTGCAGGTCGCCGATGACGCCGTGGTCTTCAATGGGCAGTTCGCCGCGCGCGCCCGCCATGTTCGTGTCTGCAGTCATGGGCGTACGGCGGGCGCAAGAGGCGCACCGGCGACGAAAGCGGGCCGCGGACAGCAGTGTCCGCGGCCCGCTGGCGTTCAGCATTCCGCCGGAGGGCCGATGGTCAGCACTCCAGGCCGGTGCAGTTGTAGGTGCAGAAGTAGGTGCAGCGGAACTGCTGCGTTTCGGGCGCTTCGTGTGCCTGCACGCTGCCGCGTTCGGTGCGCGGCTTGTCGGCCGCGGCGAAGCTTTCGACGGTGAGCGCATCCACGTTCAGCGTGAGCTTTTCCATGTTCGCATCCCCCTGTGTCATGCCGGCGGCCCGCGGGACGGACTGCCCCGCACTCCCGCACACCGGTTCGCGACACAACATGCGCACCCGCCGGTGATCCGCGCCAGCCCTGGAACGATGATCATCCGGCGGCGGGAAATCCGTCCCGCGTGTCCATCTCACTCTGCACCATCCCGGATCGCGCCATCCCGCGCGTCCTTCCCCCACATTTGCCTCGGGAGTTTCCTCATGGATGCCGCAGCCGCCGTTGGAGTGCTCATCGCGATCAGCCTGGCCGGAGAGCGCATCGTCGCCATCGTGAAAACCCTCGCCCCCGGCTGGTTCAAGGAGCCGCCCGTGCAGCCGGGCACGGACAAGCCGAGCGACACCGCGGACCGCGGGCGGCGCATGCGCGTGCAGACCGTCGCGTTCGCCTCGTGCATGCTGGCGGCCATGTCGCTGGATGCCGGGTTCAGCCCGATGGGCCACGTAGACATCGGGGGCCTGCAGCTTCCGGTGGTGCTGGTCGCGCTGCTGTCGATGGGCGGGTCGGCGTTCTGGTCGCAGGTCCTGGGAATCACCAGCGTGCTCAAGGATCTCAAGACCGGCCAGCTCGCCTCGCTCCGCGCCGAATCTCAGCCGGCGAAGGCCCCCGGCGCCACCCCGGACAAGGTGCAGGTTCCCGGCGAGATCATCCGCGCCTGATCACCATTCCCGTCGCGTACGGAAAGGTCCCGGAGCGCGGTGCTCCGGGACCTTTCCGCATCCGCCTTCCGCGAGGATCAGCCGAAGTGGTGGCCGGCCTGCCAGGCGTAGGGCGGCTGGGCCAGGAGGAAGGCGGCCTCGAACTCCTCGGCCGGGACGGGCGGTGAGATCAGGTAGCCCTGCGCGTAGTCGCACCCCAGCGCGCGCAGGGCCGCAAGCTGCTCGTGCGTCTCCACCCCTTCCGCCACCACGCGCACGCCCAGGCTGCGCGCCAGGGCGAGGATCGTCCGCACGATCTCCGCGCCCTTCACCGCGCCGGTGCTCCCGCCATCCATCCCGCCCACGAACGACCGGTCGATCTTGAGCGCGTCCAGCGGCAGCCGGTGCAGCAGGCTGAGCGACGAGTAGCCGGTGCCGAAGTCGTCCAGGTAAATCTGCACGTCGCGCTTCTTGAGCGCCCGCAGAATGCCGGCCGCGCGCGCCGCGTCCTCCACCAGCGTGCTTTCCGTCAGTTCCAGCTTGAGCGCGGCCGCGGGGACGCCGTGCTCGCCCAGGGTGGCGGCGACGGTTTCCACCAGTTCGCCGTCGCGCAGCTGCCAGGGCGACACGTTCACGCTGATCTCCAGCGCCGAGGCCTGCGGAACCGTGGCGCGCCACTCCGCCAACTGCCGCGTGGCCTCGTCCAGCACCCACGTCCCCAGCGCGCCGATGAGCCCCGTGTCCTCCGCCAGGCTGATGAACTTGTCCGGCGGCACCCGGCCGTGCACCGGGTGGCTCCACCGCGACAGCGCCTCCGCCGCCACCACGTTTCCCGTCGCCAGCGAGACGATGGGCTGAAAGTAGACCTTCAGTTCCTCGCGGGCGATGGCGCCGCGCAGATCCGTTTCCAGCCCCAGGCGCGCCATGGCCGCGCGGTGCATGGAGCCGTCGAACACGGCGCACCGCGTGCCGCCGCCCGCCTTGGCGTAGTACATGGCGATGTCGGCGTTGCGCAGCATCTCGTCCGCCGAATCCGCCGGCTTGTCCGCCAGCGCGATGCCGATGCTGGCCGTGGTGTAGGTGCGGTAGTTCCCCAGCTCCAGCGGCGCCGAGAGCGCCACACGCACGTCTGCCGCCAGCGCCAGCGCCTCTTCGCGCCCGGTGATGCGCGGCAGGAAGAAGATGAACTCGTCGCCGCCAAAGCGCGCCACGGTGTCGCCGGGGCGGGCGCACGCGGCCAGGCGCACGGCTACCTGCCGCAGCAGTTCGTCGCCCACGTTGTGGCCCAGCGAATCGTTGACGTTCTTGAACCGGTCCAGGTCCAGAAACAGCACGCCGCAGCGCGCGCCGGGCTCGTCGCCCAGCGTGGCGAGCACCTCGTGCATGCGCTCGGCGAGCAGGACGCGGTTGGGCAGGCCGGTGAGCGGATCGTGCAGCGCCAGGTGCCGGAGCCGGCCTTCCAGCAGGTCGCGCTCCGGCTCGGGCGCGGTGCGCTGGCGCAGGTCGTCCAGCATGGCCACGCAGAAGCGCGCCTCCCCATCCACGCCGCGGACGACGGAAAGGGTGAGGCGCGCGGGGTAGACGACGCCGTCGCCGCCCACGTGGCGCAGCTCCATCTGGTGGCTGGGGAGTTCGCCGCTCAGCACGCGGCGGAACAGCAGCGCGTTCTGCTCCCGGTCGTCCGGGTGGTCCAGCGTGCCGAGCGGCTCGCCGTACAGGTCGTCGCCCGACCGTCCGACGACAGCCTCGAACGCGCTGTTGGCGTCGATGAACCGCCCGTCCATGCTCACGACCGCGAGCGGCATGGCGCTCCCGTCGAACACGGCGCGGAACCACTCCTCGCGCGCGGGAAGTCGCGGGGGCGCGCTCGCGGGGCCGCCGTCCAGGCGCGGCAGGGGCATCGTCATTCAGCCCGCGCGTGTCAGGGCGTGATACGGGCGGCGAGTCGGGCGCGCGGACGCGGGCCCCGCCGGGAAGCGCGCGGTCCCGGTGCAAGCCCCGCGCCCCTGCTTCCGCAAGCCGTCGCAGAAGGAGCGGATCCCGTGTGTATACCGGATATCGCCCACTGGCGCCCACTCCGGCCCGCAGGCGTCCTCCCGCTCCTCAAACCGTGGCACGCTCCTTCGGCTGCGCGCCAAGGTGCGGCTCGGCCGAAGGTCCGAGCGGCGCCTCACTCCGGATGAAAAGGCTTTTCGCCTCAGTGCTTACCCGCACAAACCCGTCATTCTGAGGAGGCGGCGGCCGCGCTCGCCGTCCCGCCGAGTCGTGGCGCCAACGCAGGATCTACCGTCCCTGAGAACGGGTGTGCGATTCGCGCCGTTGGCGCAGGCGAATCGCAGATCCTTCGGCCGGGCACGGTTCGGCGCCCGGAGAGGGCGGCGCATGCTCCCTCGGGATCAGGGCTTGTGCGAGGGTCCAGCGCCGCGGATCGCTGATCCGCGGCGCTCGTTGTCTTCGCTTTGACACCACAGCGTCCGCTTACCTCCCCACCATCACCGAGCCGTGGTGGATTGCGCGCGGCGCTCGGCGATCAGGCGGAGGGTGGCGTCAAGCGCGGGGTCGAGGCCGGCGAAATAGGCGGCGGCGGTCAGTTGGACGGGTACCTCGGGGCTCATCTCGCGGCGGCGGTCCGATGGGGTGCTGAGCTGCCACTTCACCGCCGTAAACTCGCCCTGGATTCGGCTGTACGGGAGCGTGACCACGGCGGGATCGCCGTACAGGTTGCAGCACTCGCTGCTGGCCTCGCCCACAAAGATGGGCTTGGTGAGCCGCTCCAGGTCGGTGACGAAGTTGCCCGCAGCGGAGTACGTGCGCCGCCCGATCATCACGTACACCTGCGTGTTCGGCATGCGGCTGTACGCGATCAGCGTGCGGAGCAGATCGGGGTACAACTGCGTGGTGCCGCCGTTGTTGTGGCGCAGATCCAGGATCAGGTTCTTCGGCTGCGCCCGCTGCAGCGCGGTCCACAGGCGCTCGGCGAATTGGTCCAGCGTTTCGTCCGTGTCGGCCTTCAGGTTGTTCACCTGCACGTAGACGGCGTCGTGCTCCGGCAGTGCGCGCTCCCACAGCGTCTGGCCCAGGTCGCTCAGAAACAGCGGCGGCGTGACGCCCGGGGGCGCGAGCAGCTTGTCCTGGCGGCCCTCCATGGACGCCGCGAGCGTCGGGAGCGAGACGCGGCGGATGGCGGCGCCGGGGCGCTGCACGGTGAGGTTCACCGCGTCTGTGGCGCGAATGGCACCCATCCCCTTGAGGTTGTACGTGGAGTTCAGGTCGGCGGTGTTCCACAGGTATTCCATGTCGCCGTCCACGCTGTTTCCCTCGCTCAGCCGCCGCAGCGCCTCCTCCGCCGGCAGGCTGCCGATGGTGACCACGCGCGACCCGACCAGATCGCGGTGCGCCGGTGCCGCATCGATGATGAAGATGCCCTCCGGGAACGCGTAGAATCGCACGGGAAGATAGCGGTTCGGCGTATCATCTCCGGGCCAGATGACCAGGTGGCCCTGGTGCAGCACGGCGAGCGTGCGCTTGAGGCCAAAGAAGATCTCCTCGTCGGAGAGCGTGGGGATGTTGCGCTTCAGTTCGGCGAAGCGGCGCTCGAACTCGGCGGGAAACACCCGGTGGCGATAGTCGGGGTTCAGCCGCTTGAGCTCTGCGTACGCGAACTCGATGTCGTGCAGCCAGCCCTGGTTGCGCGTCCAGCCCGTGGTGTCTACCCAGCCGGTGATCTCGCGGAATTCGGGATCATCCTTCAGCGGCTCCAGCTGCGGAAACACGCTGAGCACGTTCTGCCGCCAGATGCCGTGGCGGTCGAACACCATCCGGCGCAGAGCGGCGAGGGCGGCGGTCCGGTCCCCCGCGTTCAGGTGGCCCACGGCGACGCGATAGCCGTTGGCGTACTGCAGGTCCCACCCGATCAGCGCGCCGGCGCGCTCCCACGCGGCCACGGCTTCCGCGCCCCTGCTCAGGCGATCGCGCGCGCGGCCCAGCATCATCCACGTCTCGGGATCGCGCGGATACTCGCGCACCATGCGGTCCAGCAGGGGCTCCATCTCGGCCCACCTTCCCGCCGCGTTCAGCGCGCGCACCCGCTCAAGCGTCTGGTAGTACGCTACTCCGTCTTCCGGCACCGCCAGCAGTGTCAGCGGCGAGGCTCCGGATGCGGGATCGTACGTCTGCGCGCCCGCCGTCCCGGAAATGAGGAGCAGAGCCAGGGCTACCCGTCCAGCAGGTTTTGACATCATGTACTCTCTCCGGAGTGCGGTTTCAGGGATGGATGAGGGAAGATCGATCAGCGTTCGCCGCGCGCGGAGGCCGATCCGAGGATGATGGACGAGCGTGTGCGGACGCTGATCCCCCGATCGCGGTTCTGTCTCCGCCGATCTCCGATGTCGGTCAGCCGGTCGCTGGCGCGGGCGGCGTCAGGGCCGGGCGCGCGCGGCCCTGCGCAGATCGATCAGCGCGTCGGGCAACAGGCGGGTGTGGCCGGCCGCGCGCACTTCGCGGACGAACGCGGGGGTAACGCCGGCGCGGCGGATGTCGACGTACCCGTCCAGCGGCAGGCCGCGAATGCCGACCGTGGCCAGCTCGCGTACAAGCTCCGGCGCCAGGCCGAACATCCTCGCCGCGACCACGGCATTCACCGTATTGGCGTCCGTGGCGCCAAGGCCCTGCAGCGCGCGAACGTATTCCGGCGACACCTGCTGAACGGCGAGCGTCATCACCTCGTCCATTGTCGCGACGGGCACGCCGAGCGCCCGGAACTCCGCGATGTCCGCCGCGGCCAGTCCGCCGAACGCCAGGTTCATCAAGTCGCGGTCGCTCACCTGCGCGGCGCCCTGGATTCCGAGCGCCCGCAACGTCGCTCCGAACTCGCGGCGGGGAAGGAAGCGAAACCGTCCCGCACCCCGCCTCTCTCGGTACGCCCCGGTGAACTGGAACGTCCCCGCATCTTCTCGGATGCTGAACCCGCCGGGTGCGGCATCCGCTTGCGTGCCGGAAAGGCCGCTGAATGCGGACTCCTCCATCACCCGGTTCCACGTCGATCCGTCGCCCCACTGCAGTTGCAGCCGCAGGGTGACGCCGTCCGCTGCGGGGCTCAGGGTCCAGGCGCCTTGGTAATCCACGGCGGCGGGCGCGGGCACGGCCGCGAGCAGGGTGACGGCCGAGGCAAGCGCGACGAGCATTCGCATGTGCTTCTCCTGTCAATGGTTGAGCCGGCGTCCCGGTGTTCCGGATCTCGACGTTACGCATCCCGGTCGTTGTACGCCCGCACCAGTTCGGGCACGGAAAGCCGCCGCCCGGCGCGCGTGTTCATCTCCCGGATCAGCGCGGCGGTGAGGGGATAGTTGCGCAGCCGCACCAGGTCATCGACGGGGAGGCCGCGGTAGCCCAGGGCCGCCAGCGCGCGGATGAACTGCGGGTCCACGCTGTGGTTGGCCATCCGCCGCAGCACATCCACGGTGCCCATGCGGTATCCGAGCGATGCCATCTCGCGCACATACTCCAGGTCCACTCCCGTAAGCCCCAGCCGCTCCATGGAGGCGGTGGTAGGGCGGGCGTACCCGTGGCGGGCGAGCTCGTCGATGAACGCCAGGCTCACGTCGTGGCGCGCCATGGAGAACTGCTGCTCCGGCGTGGGCCGGTCCATGCCGCGGCGCGCCAGTTCGGCGCCAAACGACGGGTCGGGGACAAAGCCGAACTGCCCGGTTCCGCGTCCGCTTCGTACCTCGCCCTCGAAGATGAACGTGCCCGCGTCGTGCCGCAGCCGGAACCGCACCGGGCCTCCATCCGCCACCAGCTCGCCCGCCTCGAACCCGTCCAGCCGGTCGATCGGGATGTAGAACGTGTTCAGCCCGGGCGTCCACAGGGCGACGTGAAGGGTGCGTCCCGGTGCTTCACCCGGGCTGGCGAGCCGCACCGCGAATCGCCCGCTCCGGGACGGGGCGGGTTCGTCCGCAACGGGAGCCGGAACCGGGTCGGCGGCGACGGCGGGTGCTGCCGCGAGCGGCGCGACCGGAAGCGCGGACGGCACCTCTCCCGCCACGGACCGCGCCGGGCCGGGAGTGGAGTCGTTCGGCGTGGGACCGTTCGCGGCGGAGTCGGACGCGGCGGCGTCGGGCGCCGGCGGTTCGGTCTCTGCGCTGTCCGCCATCACCGGCGCGGGCGACGGAATGCGGGCGGCGGCAGGGATGCTGGCATTCGCGCGAGCCATCCGGCCGCGCGGTGCCTCGAACACCTGGTCCGCCGCGGCGCGGACGGGAGCGGCGATGGCGAGAAGAGCCACGAGCGCGGCGAACGTCGCGGCGACCGCGGATCCGCGTTGCCAGCCGGGCTTTGCGCGGCAGATGGCGGGGTTCAGGATGGCGTGCAGGCGCGTCTCGAAGCCGGTGCGGTGCGCCATCGGCAATGCGAGGCCGGCGCCGCGCTGAACCCGCCGTGTGGTGCGGATCATCTCCAGCAGGTGCGCCGCATACGCCGACGCGCGCGTGCCCGTGCCCAGCACCAGGTCGTCGCAGCAGCGCTCGGCCTCCGCACGAAGCCCGTGCAGCGCTACCCAGCTGAGCGGGTTGTACCAGTGCCAAGCGCGGACGATCTGCGCCAGCGTAATGGTGAGGATGTCGCGCCGCGCCACGTGTGCAAGCTCGTGCCGCAGCACCACATCGCGCCGCTCGTCCGGCCACGCCGTGCAGTCGGCGGGGAGCAGGATCACGGGGCGCATGATGCCGCACGTCATCGGCATCTCCGTCATTCGCGTGCGGATGAGGCGCGCCCGGGGCCCGCCGAAGTCGCGGCGGATGCGCTCCGCGAGGGCGGTCCAGCGCTCGTCCTCCACCGGGATGCCGGTGCGCGCCATCCACCACAGCGTCGCCATTCCCGTCCCCAGCCGGACGAGCAGCAACAGCGCGCCCAGCAGCCACGCGCGGACCAGCATCGATCCGGCATCCAGCGTCGCCGGAGGCCAGTGGGCCGGCGCGGGCGTCGGGAGCCCCCGCACCGGCGCGGTTGCGGAGGCCGCGGCGGGCGCGGGCGCGTCGACAGCAGAGGATGCGGCGGGCTGAGGCGGATCGAAGCCGGGCGATGCGGCGGATGCGGAGGGCGGCGCGGGCACGTCATGCACCGCCCCCGCCGGAGCGTGCCGCGGCGCGATGGACGGCGCGGGAGAAGCAGTGCCCGCGAGCGATGCGGGGAGAACGGCCAGCCGCACGGGAAGCATCTGCGCCAGCGGCAGGACGAGCGCGCTGGCGATCGCGGCGGCCCACACCAGGTGGCGAGTGGCGGCGGAACGGCCGCGGAGCGCGAACGCCAGCACCGCCGCGGCGGCGAGGACGACGGCCGTCTTGATCGCGAGCTGCGGAAGCGCGGACGCGGCGGCGTCCAGTGCGGAGGCGAGATTGAGGGCGGCCATGCTCACCGCCCCTCGTCGCGGGCGGCCTCTACCTGCTCGGCCAGCCGGCGCAGATCGTCGTCCGTCAGCTTGCGGCGCGCCATGCCGAGCAGCGCGGCCGCGGCGGCTTCGGCGCTCCCGTTGAAGAACGTCTGCACCAGATGCCCCAGCGCCAGTGACCGCGCGCTCTCCCTGGCCACCACGGGGCGATACAGGTAACGCGGCCCGTCCTGCAGGTGCTCTGCGTGCCCTTTTTCCACCAGCGTGCGCAGCGTGGCGCGCACTGCCGAGTAGCTGGGCGGATTGGGGATGCGCCGCAGGATGTCGTTGACGGTGGCCTGCCCCAGCGCAAAGAGCACGTCCATGATCTGGCGCTCGCGGCGGCTGAGGTCCGCGGTGAGTTCGGGTCCCATCGGGGCTCCGGTGGATGGGGTGCTGCTGGGTTTCCACCACTATGGTGGTTTTCCAGCACCGTGCTGGATATCTAGCACCCCGTACAGAGGCCGTCAAGGATCACGTTGGGCGATGCGCTTCCGCACGGCCGGTCGTCGTGGCGATCAGGCCGCGAGGCTCACCGGGACAACCCTGGAACCCGGCCGCCCGGCGTCCTTCTCGCACCTGAACGAAGCTCTTGACCCTCACGCCGCGTGATCCCTTAGACTGTTCATCGGCGCCGGTACACTGTGGCTTTCAGCAAGGGCTCGCGATGGCCTACACGGTCAAGGATGTAGCGCGGATGTCAGGAGTCAGCGTGCGCACGCTGCACTTCTACGATGAGACGGGCCTGCTGAAGCCCGCCTCGTACGGCGCGAACGGCTACCGCTACTACGAAGAGCCGCAACTGCTTACGCTGCAGCAGATCCTGTTCTACCGGGAGCTGGGCTTCGGGCTCAAGCAGATCCGGGAGGTGCTGAGCGGCCCCGGGTTCGACACCATCGGCGCGCTGGAGTCGCACCGGAAGCTGCTGAAGCAGAACGTCGCGCGAACGCGCCGTCTGATCGAGACGATCGACCGTACGTTGGAGCATCTGAAAGGGAGGACGACCATGCAGACCGAGGAGATGTTCGCCGGCTTCCACGTGGCGGCGGGCGGCGACCGGTTCGGAGAACACGTGCGGCTCGGCGGCGAGCCGAACGACTGCAAGGTGTCGGGACGCGACACCGGCGGGGCGATGTGCATCTTTGAGTTCACCGGCAGCGGCGGCGGCCCGCGGCACCGGCACCACGCGCAGGACGAGTGGATCTACGTGCTGTCCGGAGAGATCGAGCTGGAGGTCGGCGGACAGCGCCACCGCCTGGGCGCGGGCGAAAGCACGTTCATCCCGCGCACGGTCACGCATACCTGGGTGCGCGGGGGCGACGGGCCGGCCAGGATCCTGAACGTGTATCAGCCCGCCGGGAACATCGAGGAGTTCTTTCGCGCCCTGGGCACGTTCACGGACACGCCCGTGCACGAGGCGCTCTCGCTGGATGAACTTCGGCAGTTGTTCCAGACGCACGGCATGGACCTCACCGGCCCGCCGCTGTACTGGGAGGAATACCTGGCCGCCAACGCCCAGCCGGGGTGAGGCTCGTCAGGGATCGCAGGCTAAAGAGGGAAGCGGCGCCGCGGGATGATCTCTCGCGGCGCGGCTTCTTTCCATGGTCCGAGTCGCCCGGTTCCCTTGGCAGGCGTCGGCGTCAGCATACCCCGAGCCGTGCCCGGATGCGCGCCAACGCTTCCGCAGCGGGAACCGACTTTGCTTCGCCAGCCAGGTAGCTGTCGTACCGGCGCTCCGCTTCGTCGAACCAGGCCTGCTCGACCGCCGCTTCGCTTAGGGGCGGCTGCTCGTCTTCAACACTCGCGAACAGGCGCTGGGCCAAATCGGCCCGCTCCGCCGCAGTCAGTCGCAAGGCTGCGGCTTCGAGTTCGTGGACGGACCGCGACATCGTTCCTCGGTATCTGGTGGACGTAGCTCAGGGCTCCATCTCAAAGTAACTTGGAGACGCCTCGGTGTAGCCAAACGAGATCCCCCGGCGCGCAGGAAGGACCGCTTGGAACGTTGAGCGAATCAGATTCTTCGTCCATGCCGGTCGACAGGACCGCGCTATCGTTGGTGTCACTCGACAACAACGATGAGCGCCTCTACTGGCGGTCCCGCACCCCCGTCGAACGCCTTCGCCACGTCCAGTACCTGCGCCGCCTCAACTACGGCCCGCGCGCGACCGAGCCGATGGAGCGCGTGATGGAGATCGTCCCCATGCCTTGGGCGAGAAAAGATGACCGGCAGCCGTGAGCGCTACGGCTGCCGGTCGTTGTGTCAGGCGGTGAGCCGGCGAATGACCTCCTTCGCGCCGCGCTTGTAGACCGTGATGCACACCAGTTCACCCGCGGGATCGTAGAGGAGCCAGTCGCGGTCGCGCTTCTGGATCGTGTAGCCGTGGTCCGGTTCCGCGGGCGCCGTCGTCTGCTTCCGAGCCATGATGCCTCTCCGTCTCTCTTGACCCTCGGCGCGCGGCAGGGCTATCGTTGGTGAGCGAGCGGCCTTCGGGTCGTTTCGCGGTCAGGGCTGGTCGTGCTTCTTAGCGGGAGAGCGGCCAGCCTTGTTCTTGTGCCCCGTTGGTATGTAAACTAGTACCATGCCGCACGCTTGTCAAGGTGCACCATACCAAACGAGAGTGGATGATGGATTTCAAGGAAGCCACCGACGTCCTGACCTCCGCGCCCACGATGACGCTCGCAAAGGTCGCCGAAGCGTTCGGCAAGGACACGCACACGATTATGCGCGCACGAATGGAGGGTAGTAACGCGCGGCGCCCACCACAGGATTGGAAGCCGGTTATTGCCAGCATAGCAAGGGATCATGCTACAAAGCTCCGCGAGTACTCCAATGCTCTTGATCAGCTTGCAGATCAACTTGCGTCCGTATGATGTCATCCTGTTAGCGCAATCGAGCGAACAGAGCGTCGCTCTGGTCGGCATCCGACCACCACAGTCAAACGCCTTTGGAGAACCATCGATGGCCGAAGCGCAAATGGTCTTATTCGCGCCAAGATTCTTGGAGACACATGCGGGAGCCTCGGTCTTAAACGACCCGATCACGGCTTTAATCGAGCTACTCGCGAATGCTTGGGACGCAGCAGCCACCAGAGTAGAGATACAATGGCCGGCACAGCGGTCTCACCAGATATTCTCTATCACCGATAATGGTCATGGTATGACGCGCGACCAGTTTTATCGGCGCTGGTTGACGCTCGCTTATGATCGGCGCCAAGAGCAGGGCGATGATGTTGAGGTTCGCGTAGGACCAAATCAGCGGCAGAGTCGAGTCGCATTCGGCCGAAATGGTATAGGACGTCACGGCGCGTTAGCATTTGGTGACAGCTACGTGCTCTCGACATGGCGGGACGGAACTCGACATACCTTCCGGATTACGCAGGGCTCGAAAGCGCCTCTCGAGGTAGAGGAGCTTTCCGTGACCCCTATCCCCGGTACCGGCACGATTATTTCCGCCGAAACCGGCACCGCAAAGCACACATTCATCTCAGCAGAGACAGCTAGGCAGGAGATAGGACTACGGTTCCTGATCGATCCAAGCTTTGCCGTCTTCGTAGATGGTGTGCAAGTCGGTATCAATGATATCCCGCCAGAGCAAGTTCAGCGAGTAGAGATCACGGTGCCGGGGGTTGGGCCGATCACCATTACGGTGCTGGATACGCGCGAGACAGATCGGAGCACCGCCCACCACGGGATAGCTTGGCACGTCCGGGGAAGACTCGTCGGAACCTGCTCGTGGCAGGGCTCAGGTCACGAGAAGTTCCTCGACGGGCGGCGTGCCGAAGCGAAGCGCTTCACATTCTTCATCTCTGCTGACGGCCTTGATGCGGCAGTCCTCCCGGACTGGAGTGGGTTTGACTATCGAAATCTCGAGTTTCGCCGAGCCAATGAACAGGTGCAGTCGGTCGTTCAGGATATCCTAGTTGAACTGACCAGGGAGAAGCGTTCGGCAACGACTCGCGCTGTCGCCAGCGCTCACCGCGGAAGACTATCCGAGATGACTTCTGGTCGCGTCGAAAAATGGACGAAGTTCGTTGACCAAGCACAGGTTGCGTGCCCCTCGATAAGCGAGCGTGAGCTGACCCAGCTAGCCGGTGTACTGGCCCAACTCGAACTATCGAATTCGAAGTTCGGACTGATTGGGCGACTGCATCAGTATGCTGCAGGGGATCTCGACCGGCTCGACACATTACTGTCCGAGTGGACATTGGATACGGCGAAGATCGTTTTGGACGAGTTGCAGACACGCATCAAACTCGTCGATGAACTACGTCGGAAGGTCAAAGATCCGGCTAGTCACGAAGTTCACGACCTGCAGCCACTGTTTCATCAGGGGCTGTGGATCTTTGGTCCCGAGTACGAGACAATAGAGTTCACTTCAAATGAAGGGATAACCACCGTCATCCGAAAACTGATGAAACAGCCGGTGCGCGGCTCCACCAACCGACCTGATTTTGTGATTGTGCCCGATGGAAGCGCTGGGTTCTACTCGTATCCAAAGTACGATAGCGCTGGCGGTGAAATTGGCGTCGACCGACTCACCGTGGTCGAGCTAAAGCGCCCGGGCATACCGATCAGCACGGATCAGAAAACCCAAGCGTGGAAATATGTCAAAGAATTGTACGATCTTGGGCAACTTCAGGAGCACTCGGCAGTGACTTGCTTTGTCCTTGGATCTGAGATTGACGTTTCCGAAACTGAGGAGAGAACAGAAAAAGGCGGCCGCGTAGTCATTCGCCCTCTGAGTTATGACACTGTGTTAGTCAGGGCAAAGAGTCGGCTGCTGAAGCTATTTGATCGGGTGAAATCAGCACCATTCCTTGACCAGAAAGAAATCGAGGAGTTTCTACACCCCACGGTCACCAAGGTGGATCAAGGCGAGTTGCTAGATGACGACGCCCTTGGTAATGCTCAAAACGCGCCCACCGCTGACAAGCTGGCCAGCTGACATCGAAGCTGTAGTCAGTATATCACCACCCACAAAGGCTGGGATTCAGGAGCGGCCTCTAGCGACAGTTGAAAAGTTTGCTATGGAAAGCCGAGAGCATCTACGGGAGGCGTGGCGTGGCTATTTCGGAACTTAAAGCAGGTGAGCGCGTGAAGGACGTGCGGATCGACGACGACCTGCTGAGCGTCGATCTCATCGATGGCCGCACGATTTCCGTTCCGCTGGCGTGGTACCCTGCCCTGCTGCACGCGAGACCCGAGCAGCGCTCGCAGTGGCGCATCTCCGGTGGCGGGTTCGGCATCCACTGGCCGGCTCTGGACGAGGATCTGTCCACCCAGGGGCTGCTGCGCGGCGCACCGGCTCCACGTGCTCGCATCGAGCCCGCGGCTGCGTAGCCGTCGCTCACGAGGGCCGGACATCGCCATCTCCGCAGACCTTACGAGCGGGTCGGGTGCACGTTACCCGGCCCGCTGGTCGTTCCCGCCTGCCCACGTGGCAATGCGCTCGCATCGCGTCCGCAGCCGGGTGGCGCCCTCCGGCTGCATCTCCTAACTTGGCGCGCTGAACCACGAGCCGCTCAGGAGAGGTGATGAACAGCATTCCGAACGTGCCCATCCCGGTCAACGAGCCGGTCCTGTCATACGCGCCGGGGAGCCCGGAGCGCGCGCTGCTCAAGGAGACGTACGCGCGCATGGCCGGCGAGGAGATCGAGATCCCGCTGGTCATCGGCGGCAAGGAAGTGCGCACCGGCAACACCGACGTTTCGGTGATGCCGCACAACCACAAGCACATCCTGGCCCGCTACCACAAGGCCGGCCCCGCCGAAGTCCGCCAGGCCATCGACGCCTCGCTCAAGGCGTCCAAGGAGTGGAGCCGCTGGCCGTGGGAAGACCGCCTGGCCGTCTTTCAGCGCGCGGCCGACCTGCTGGCCACCCGCTGGCGCCCCGTGCTGAACGCGGCCACCATGCTGGGCCAGGGCAAGACCGCGCACCAGGCCGAGATCGACAGCGCGTGCGAGTTCATCGACTTCCTTCGCTTCAACACGTACTTCACGCAGCAGCTGTACGCCGAGCAGCCGTTCAGCGGGCCCGGCATGTGGAACCGGCTGGACCACCGCCCGCTGGAAGGCTTCATCTACGCCGTCACGCCGTTCAACTTCACCGCCATCGCCGGCAACCTGCCCACCGCGCCCGCCATGCTGGGCAACGTGGCACTGTGGAAGCCCGCCGCGACGGCCGTGTACAGCGGCTGGCACATCATGAAGCTGCTGGAGGAGTCGGGGCTGCCGCCGGGAGTCATCAACTTCCTTCCCGGCGACCCCGGGCCCATGACGGAAACGGTGCTGCACGACCCCAACCTGGCCGGCATTCACTTTACCGGCAGCACGCCCGTGTTCCAGACCATCTGGAAGACGGTGGGCGACCGCATCGACAGCTACAAGACCTATCCGCGCCTCGTGGGCGAAACGGGCGGCAAGGACTTCATCGTGGCGCACGCCAGCGCCGACCCGCTGGCGCTCAGCACCGGGATCGTGCGCGGCGGATACGAGTACCAGGGGCAGAAGTGCAGCGCTGCGTCGCGCATCTACGTTCCCGAAAGCCTCTGGCCCACCGTCCGCGAGCAGACGCTGGACATGATCGGGCGCATTCGCGTGGGCGACGTGTCGGATTTCCGCAACTTCATGGGCGCGGTGATCGACCGGAAGGCGTACGACAAGATCACCGGCTACATCAAGCACGCCCACGAGGCGAGCGACGTGGAGGTGCTGGCCGGCGGCACGTATGACGACAGCACCGGCTACTTCATTCAGCCCACGCTGGTGGAGGTGAAGGATTCGGCGTACCGGCTGATGTGCGAAGAGGTGTTCGGCCCCGTGGTGTCGCTGCACGTGTACCCCGACGCCAAGTGGGAAGAAACGCTGCGCATCGTGGACCAGACGAGCCCGTACGCGCTCACCGGCGCGGTGTTCGCCAACGACCGGTCCGCCGTGCTGCAGGCCGCGGACATGCTGCGCAACGCGGCGGGCAACTTCTACATCAACGACAAGCCGACGGGCGCGGTGGTGGGGCAGCAGCCGTTCGGCGGCGCGCGCGGGAGCGGGACGAACGACAAGGCCGGATCGATCCTGAACCTGGTGCGGTGGATCAGCCCACGCACCATCAAGGAGACCTTCGCCCCGCCGCACGCGTTCGAGTATCCGTTCATGGCGGAGAAGTAAAAAGCCGTCTCTCACGGAG
>NZ_DASVTX010000497.1:0-3306 GCF_036387355.1 Longimicrobium sp. | reverse complement strand
ATCTCCACGCTGCAGGGCGACCGGTGGTCCGCGCCGCGCACGGTGGCCAGCGGCCGCGAACTGCTGGTGAACTGGGCGGATTTCCCCACGCTGACCGCCATGCCGGGCGGGCGGATGGCGGCGCACTGGCTGCAGAAGTCGCCGGGGAACAGCTATTCGTACGACATTCGCGTGGCCGTGTCGCCGGACGGCGGCGTCACCTGGTCGCGGGGCGCCACGCCGCACCGCGACGGCGCGGCGGCGGAGCACGGCTTCGTGAGCCTGTGGCCGGAGGCGGCGGACAGCGCGGGGATGGTGTGGCTGGACGGGCGCAAGTACGCGGGCGGGGAGAGCAAGGAAACCATGCTGATGACGGCCTCCATTCGCCCGGACGGCTCCGTGGGCCCGGAGCGGCCGGTGGACGGGCGCATCTGCGACTGCTGCCAGACGGGAATGGCCATGACGGCGCGCGGCCCGCTGGTCGTCTATCGCGACCGCTCGCCGGACGAGGTGCGCGACATCTACGTCACCCGCCGCGTGAACGGGGTGTGGACCCCGGGCGTTCCCGTGGCGCGGGACGGATGGAAGATCGACGCGTGCCCCGTCAACGGCCCCCGGGCCGACGCGCAGAGCGACCGCGTGGTGGTGGCCTGGTTCACGGGCGCGGACAGCGTGCGGCAGGTAAAGGTGGCGTACTCGGCGGATGCGGGCGCCACCTTCGGCGCGCCGGTGCGGGTGGACGGCGGCAACCCCGAGGGGCACGTGGACGTGAAGATGGTGGAGGGCGGCGCCGCGCTGGTGAGCTGGATGGAGCGCGCGGCCACGGGCTCCGGGGGCGAGCTGCGCGTGCGGCGCATTGAGCCGGACGGGCGGCTGGGCGCGCCGCGGTCCATCGCCGCCTCCGCAAAGCTGCGCACGAGCGGCTTTCCGAGGATGGCGCGCGACGGGGACGGCGTGGTACTGGCGTGGACCGCCGCGGGCGACCCGTCTTCCGTGTCCGTGGCCCGCCTCACCGTGCCGAGGGATTGATGCGCATGCCCCGCCCGCGGCCCGTGATGTGCCGCCTGTTCATCCTCCCCGCCCTGCTGCTGGCTGCGGCGTGCGGGGAGGTGCAGGGCCCCGCCGTGGTGGAGGTCGGGAGGCCGGCCCCCGCGTTCGCCGCCCGCGCGCTGGAGGGAGGCCCCGCCTCGCTGCAGGCGCTGCGCGGCTCGCCGGTGCTGCTGAACGTGTGGGCCACCTGGTGCCACCCCTGCCGCGACGAGATCCCCGCGCTCGAGAAGCTTCACCGCGAGTGGGGCGGGCGCGGACTGCGCGTGGTGGGCGTCAGCATTGACCAGGGCGGGCAGGAGGGCGCCATCCGCGCCTTTCTGAAAGACTTCGGCGCAACGTACCCGGTGTGGCTGGATCCGGAAGGGGAGATCACGACGGCGTACTCCACCATGGGCGTGCCCAACACCTTTCTGATCGGGCGCGACGGAACGCTGCTGTGGAAGCACGTGGGCCCGGTCAAGGAGACGGATCCCGGGCTGCGCGCCGCGCTGCAGAAGGCGGTGGCGGGCGGATGACGGAACCCGTGCCGCTGGCCGAGCGCGCCTGCGTCCCCTGCCGCTCCGGCGCGCCGGCGGTCGACGGTGAGGAGCGCGCACGGTGGATGGCGGAGCTTCCGGAGTGGAGCCTGCGCGAGGTGGAGGGCGTGCCGCGGCTGGAGCGCGTGTTCCGCTTTCCGGACTTTCGCCGCGCTCTCTCGTTCACCAACGCCGTCGGTGCCGTGGCGGAAGAGGCGGACCATCATCCCGCGCTGCTGACGGAGTGGGGGCGCGTGACCGTAGGCTGGTGGACGCACTCCATCGGCGGACTGCACGCCAACGACTTCGTGATGGCGGCGCGCACCGACCGCGTGTTCGGCACCTGCCGTTGAGGCGCGCGCGCGGACCTTCCCCATCCCCCGACGCCGATCCGCTCCTGACCAACCTCATGGAGGGGGACGTGCCCCCCCGGAACCTCGCGCGCCGGAGAGCGGCGCTCCATTACGCCGCGGCGCTCGCCATGGTGGCGGTGGCCGTGCTGCTCAGCGCGCTGGCCGGCTCCTACATCTCGCGCGCCATCTTCATCCTGCTGTGGCCCGCCGTCATCACGGCAGCGTGGTTCTCGGGGTTCCGCCCGGCGCTGCTGGCCTCCGTCGCGGGGGTGCTCGCCATCGACTACCTGCTCATCCCCCCGGTGGGCGGCATTGTGCCCAACGATCCGGTGGAGTTGGCGCAGCTCGGGGTGTTTCTGCTTGCGTCCAGCGTCATTTCGCGGCTGGCGGACCGCGCGCGGGCCGGGCACGTGCGCCTCACCGCCGCCAACCGGGAGCTGATCGGCGCGAACCGCACGCTGCAGGAGCAGGCGCGCGAGCTCCGTGAGATGTACGAGGTGCTGCAGGACCAGCAGGCCGAGCTGGAGATCAGCAGCGCGCAGCTTCAGGAAAACGCGGCCGAACTGGAGCTGCAGACGCTGGAGCTTCAGCAGTCCGCCGCCGAACTGGAGGATCGCACGGCAGAAGCGGAGCGGGCGCGCGCGCAGGCGGAGCAGGCGCTGGGGGCGGCGGAGGCGGCGCGGGCCGAGGCAGAGGCGGCCAACCGGGCCAAGGCCGAGTTTCTGGCCAGCATGAGCCACGAGCTGCGGACGCCGCTGAACGCCATCGGCGGCTACGTGGAGCTGGTGGAGATGGGGATTCACGGGCCGGTGACGGAGGCGCAGCTCGAGGCGCTCGCCCGCGTGCGGGTGAGCCAGCACCACCTGCTCACGCTGATCACCGACGTGTTGGCGTTCGCCAAGATCGAGGCGGGGCAGATTCACTTCACGCTGGAGCCGCACTCCGTGGCCGGGCTGCTGGACAGCGTGGTTCCCCTGATCGCGCCGGTCGCGGCGGCCCGGGACATCACCCTGGCCGTGCTCCCCGGCGACGCCGCGCTCCGGCTGATGGGGGACGGCGAGCGGGTGCGGCAGGTCGTGCTGAACCTGGTGGGGAACGCCGTCAAGTTCACCCCGCCCGGGGGCCGCGTGGAGCTCGCCTACGGCGCGGACGGCGCGTGGGCCGAGGTGTCGGTGCGCGACAACGGACCGGGGATCGACGCCGACAAGCTGGACATCATCTTTGACCCGTTCGTGCAGGTGGAGCGCCGGTACAGCAACCCGGCCGAGGGGGTGGGGCTGGGGCTGTCCATCAGCCGCGACCTGGCGCGCTCCATGGGCGGGGAGCTGCGGGTGCGGAGCGCCCTGGGCGAGGGAAGCACCTTCACCCTGCGCCTTCCCATTGCCCCCTCGTAGGCCGGCACGCCGGAA
>NZ_DASVTX010000496.1:0-6976 GCF_036387355.1 Longimicrobium sp. | reverse complement strand
ACCCGCGGCAACGGCACCATCGGCGAGGACGTTACCCGGAACCTGCGCACCATCCGCGAAATCCCCCTGCGCCTGCGCGCGGACGGCCCACCCGTCCCCGCGCGCATGGAGATCCGCGGCGAGGTGTACATGCCGCACTCCGGCTTTGAGGCGCTCAACCGCCGCCGCGCCGCGGAGGGGCAGGCCACCTTCGCCAACCCCCGCAACGCCGCGGCGGGCAGCCTGCGCCAGCTGGACCCCGCCATCACGGCCGGGCGCCCGCTGCGCTTCTTTGCCTACGCGGTGCAGATGGACGGGCGCGAGACGCCCCCCTTTGCCACGCAGTGGGAGCTGCTGGAGGCGCTGCGGGCGTGGGGCCAGCCGGTGAACCCGCTCGCCCGCCCCTGCGCCGGGCTGGAGGAAGTGCTCGCCTTCGTACGCGAGTTCGAGGGGAGCCGCGCGCGGCTGGATTATGAGGTGGACGGCGCCGTGGTGAAGGTGAATCCGCTGCGCCTGCAGGACGAGCTGGGGATCGTGGGGCAGCGGGACCCGCGCTGGGCCATCGCCTACAAGTACGCGCCGGACCTGGTGGTCACGACCCTGAAGTCCATCGAGCTGAACGTGGGGCGCACGGGGGCGCTGAACCCGTACGCCGTGCTGGAGCCGGTGGAGGTGGGCGGCGTCGTCGTAAAGCTGGCCACGCTGCACAACGAGGACGACATCCGCCGCAAGGACATCCGCGCCGGCGAAAAGGTGCTGGTGAAGCGCGCGGGCGAGGTCATTCCCCAGGTCGTGGGCCCCGTGCTGGAAGAAGGGCAGGAGCGCGCGGCGGAGTTCGCCATGCCGTCCGAGTGCCCCGCCTGCGCCACGCCGGTGGAGCGGCCGGAGGGCGAGGCCATGCTGTACTGCCCCAACAGCGCCTGCCCGGCGCGCATCTACTGGGGCGTGGTGCACTTCGTGTCGCGTTCGGCCATGGACATCCGCGGGCTGGGCGAGCGCACGGTGCAGACGCTGCTGGAGCGCGGCCTCGTGCAGGACGTGGGCGACCTGTACCGCCTGACGGTGGACGACCTGCTCTCGCTGGAGGGCTTCAAGGAAAAGTCCGCGCAGAACCTGCTGGCCGGGCTGGACGAGTCCAAGCAGCGCGGCCTGGGGCGCGTGCTCTTTGGCCTGGGCGTGCGGCACGTGGGCGAGACGGGCGCCATGCTGCTGGCCCGCGCCTTCGGGTCCATGGACCGGCTGATGGCGCCCGAGACAACGGCGGAGCAGTACGCGTCCGTACACGGGATCGGCAAGACGATGGCGGAGGCGCTGCGGGCCTGGTTTGACCAAGAGCGCAACCGCGAAACGGTCGCCAAGCTGGCCGCCGCCGGCGTGGTGATGACGGAAGAGGCCGCGGAGCCCGTGCAGGGCGCGTTCAGCGGCCGCAGCTTCGTGGTCACCGGCACCCTGCCCACCCTCACGCGCGGCGACGCGGGGGCGTTCATCGAGAGCCACGGCGGGCGCGTGGCCGGCAGCGTGACCAGGAAGACGGACTACCTCGTGGTGGGCGAGGACGCGGGCTCCAAGCTGGCCAAGGCCAGGGAACTGGGGATTCCGCAGCTCACCGAGGCCGAACTGCTGGCCCTGCCGGAAGCCCTGGCCGCCGCGGCGGAGGGGGCGGAGGACGCGCCGGACACCGACCCCGCCCCCGCGGATCCTGGATCCGCGGCACCCACCCTGGAACTGGATCTTCCATGAACTCCATCGCCGCGCCTTCGCGATTTCTGCAGGTTCCCGCCTCGCTGCTGGCCTCCGTGCGCACCGCCGTGGTGGGCGACCGCGAGCCCATGGAGGCGGTGACCGTGCTTCGCCAGTTGGGCTACGAGCTGGGCGAAGAGGTGTACGCCTCGCTGCAGGAGCGCGTGCAGCGCGACTTTGCCGGCGTGTCGTGGGCGCACCTGGATCCGGCGGAGTTCTGGCGCGCGGCGGCCACCTTCTTCAGCGACCGGGGATGGGGGACGCTGGAGTTCCGCGACCTGCACCCGGCGGTGGGCGCGCTGGAGCTGGCGGGATGGGTGGAGGCGGAGGCCGGGGGCGGGCCGCGCGGCAGCCACCTTTCCACCGGGCTGTTCACCGCGCTTCTGGAGCGGCTGGCGGGCGGCGGAATGGCGGTGATGGAGGTTCCGTCGGGAACGCCGGACCGCACACGCCTGCTCTTTGGGCGCGGCGACGTCCTGGGCCAGGTGTACGAGGGCATCCGCACCGGCCAGCCCGTGGAAGCCGTGCTCGCCACGCTCTGAGCGCGCCACCGAGCGTTCGACGACAGACAGCCCGCGCCCCTCGCGCGGG
Source organism: Longimicrobium sp. (assembly GCF_036387355.1). Lineage (GTDB taxonomy): Bacteria > Gemmatimonadota > Gemmatimonadetes > Longimicrobiales > Longimicrobiaceae > Longimicrobium. The sequence goes on along the minus strand of NZ_DASVTX010000496.1, from coordinate 4,666 downwards.
CTGTTCTTTCGCCCATGATCCCTGCCTCGCCTTACCTGCCCCCGTGGATTAACACTCCTCTCACAGTAACTTGGCATCCAGTTAGAAAGGTACAGAATGGGAGACAGCTACCAGGCTGATCATTTGGAGTTCAAGCTCTCGGAGCACGCCCCTCCATCGCGCGACAGGATGGATCAGCACCGATGGTGGATGATGATCACGGCGCGCGGTGGAGACCATCCGATGTTCCGGAAGGGGGCTTTCGGATTACAGTTCAAGCCCGGCGTGAGCAAATCAGAGGTAGAGGCACTCGAGAAGCAGCTGGGTCGCATAGTGGAGTCGCTGACCTACCAGGACGACCTGTGATGTAGAAAGGGCGACCACCCGAGGTTGGTCCCTGGAATCCGCGATCTCTGCAATGTGCAGCGATAAACGGAGACATTGGGGAGGAGCGTCATAGGTCCATTCAGCCGCGAGGCGTAATCGCGCGCACCGTTCCTCTTTCGCGCCGCATGGCGTACCTTGCCCGTTCACGCGAGGGGCGGGACGGCGATGCCGCCGCAGCTCGCTGCGTTCCTCATCCATCGAGTGCGAATGTCCCGCATCATCGCCCTGGACTACGGCGAGCGCCGCATCGGCGTGGCGGTCAGCGACCCCACGCGCACCATCGCGTCGCCGCTCACCACGCTGCAGCGCCGCGCCGGCAAGCGCCCGCCCTGGCCCGAGATCGGCGCGCTGATCGCGGAGCAGGAGGCCACCGAAGCGCTCATCGGCCTTCCCCTTCCCCTCTCGGGCGAGGAGAACGAGTGGGTGGCCGAGGTGCGCGCGTTCGGCGCGGAGCTGGAGCGGCGCACGGGGCTTCCGGTGCACTGGATGGATGAGCGGATGTCGTCGGTGCAGGCGGAGCGCGCGGTGCGGGGCTCCGGACTCAGGAAGGGGCAGCGGGAGGAGAAGGGCCGGGTGGATGCGGCCGCGGCGGCCATCATCCTGTCCAGCTACCTGGCGCTGCGGCGCAACCAGGCGATGAACGAGGCGGAAACGGACCGATGAAGTTCGGCAAGCGGATCTGGATGGCCGTGGCGGCGCTGTCGCTGGCGGCCTGCGGAAGCGGCGCGGGAACGGGAACCGCGGTGCGCTTCACCGTGCCGCGCGGCAGCGGCCTGTCGGCGCTGGCGGACACGCTGGAGGCGCGAAAGGTGATCGGCTCGGCCTCCACCTTCAAGCTGTACGCGCGGATCAAGGGCTCCGCGGCGCGGCTGCAGCCGGGGATCTACGAGGTGAAGCCCGGGGCCTCGTACGCGCTCATCCTGGACCGCATCACGCGCGGCGACGTGGTCAAGACGCGCATCGTGATTCCCGAGGGATGGGAACTGCGCCGCATGGCTCCGCGCCTGGCGCAGGCGACGGGGATGAACGCGGACACCGTCTTGGCGCGGCTGATGGATCCCGCGCTGGCGGAAAAGTACAGGGTGCCCGGCCCCACGCTGGAGGGATACCTGTACCCCGCGACCTTCGTGCTCCCCGCCGGCTCGTCGCTGGACCGCGTGCTGGAGGAGATGACGGCCCGCTACCGCCAGGTGTGGACGCCGGCCCTGCGGCAGCGCGCGCAGGCGGCGGGAATGAGCGAGCGCGAGGTGGTCACGCTGGCCTCCATCGTGGAAAAGGAGGCCAAGACCTGGTCGGAGCGCCCCACCATTGCCCGCGTGTACCTGAACCGGCTCAAGAAGGGGATGCGGCTGGAGGCGGACCCCACGGTGCAGTACGCGCTGGGCGAGCACCAGAAGCGGCTGATGCTCAAGCACATCCGCGAAGTGGCGGACGACCCGTACAACACGTACCGCCACGCCGGCCTTCCGCCGGGCCCCATCGCGTCGCCCAGTTCGGGCTCCATCGAGGCGGTGCTGAACGCGCCGGAGCACGACTACCTGTTCTTTGTCGCCCGGCCCAACGGAACGCACGTTTTTACCCGAAACTTCGCGGAGCACCGCCGCGCCGTAGCCGCCGCGCGCGCGGAAGCCCGTGCCGCCCGCCCGCCCGCGCCGCGATGACGGCGGGTCTCGCGGAACGCCTGCGGCTGATCGTGGTCACCGACCCGGACTGCGGCGGCCGCGACCTGGTGGACGTTGTCCGGGCCGCGCTGCGGGGCGGCGCGCCCGCCATCCAGCTGCGGATCAAGGACGCCGACGCGGGCCCCATGGCGGATGCCGCGCGGGCGCTGCTGGCGGAGACGCGGCGGGCGGGCGCGCTGCTGTTCATCAACGACCGTGTGGACGTGGCGCTGGCGGTGGGAGCGGACGGCGCGCACGTAGGCCAGAGCGACCTCGCCGCCGCGGACGTGCGGCGCATCGCCCCGCCCGGCTTTCTGCTCGGCGTCTCGGCGGAATCAGAAGCGCTCGCGCTGGCCGCGCAGGCGGACGGGGCGGACTACGTGGGCGTGGGCCCGGTGTACGCCACGGGGAGCAAGGCCGACGCGGGCCCGCCGGTCGGGTTAGAGCGGATCGCCTCGATCTCCGCCGCGCTCCGCATCCCGGTCGTCGGCATCGGCGGGATCGCCGCCGGCAACGCCGCTCCCGTGATCCGGGCCGGGGCGGCGGGTGTCGCGGTGATCAGCGCGGTGATGCGCGCGGCCGACCCGGAAGCCGCCACCCGCGCACTGCTGCGCGACTGAAGCGGAGCCGATCGGGGACGAGAAAGGCCGGAGCCGCGGTGTGCGCGGCTCCGGCCTCCGTTCATTCATCCCACAAGCGCGCTACCAGGACACGTCGCGTCCCTCGAGCTCGTACTTGGTAAGCATGCGGTGGATGGTCTTGCGGTCGATCCCCGCGGTGCGCGCCGCCTGCGAGATGTTGCCGTTGTGGCGCTTCAGGAGGTCGCGCAGATACTCCTTTTCAAAGACCGTGATGGCGTCGTTCTTGGCGTCGTGGAACGGGAGGTCCGCCGAATACGCCACCGCCTGCCGCCCGTTGGTGGGAATAGCCGACAGCTCCTCGGGCATGTCTTCAGCGTGGATCTCTTGGTCCGGCAGGCAGAGCGAGACAATGCGCTCCATCAGGTTCTGCAGTTCGCGCACGTTGCCCGGCCATGCGTACTCCACCATCAGCCGCATGGCGTCGGGGGCAAAGCGCAGGTTGCCGCGGTCGTACTCCTGCGCGTAGCGCCGAAGGAAGTGCTGGGCCAGCGTGGGAATGTCTTCGCGGCGCTGGCGCAGCGGCGGCAGCTTGACCGGGACCACGTTGAGCCGGTAGAGCAGGTCCTGCCGCAGCACGCCGTCGCGCACCGCCTGCTCGGGATCGCGGTTGGTGGCGCTGATCCAGCGAACGTCGATGGGGATCTCCACCTCGCCGCCCACCCGGCGGATGCGGCGCTCCTGAATGACGCGGAGGAGCTTGGCCTGCAGGTCCATGCTCATCTCCGACACCTCGTCCATGAAGAAGCTGCCCCCGCTCGCCACCTCCAGCAGCCCGCGCTTGAGGTTGTCGGCGCCGGTGAACGCGCCCTTCTCGTGCCCGAACAGCTCCGACTCCAGCAGGTGGTCGGGGAGGGCGGCGCAGTTGATGGCCATGAACGGCCGCCCGTTGCGCCGGCTGTTGGCGTGCAGCGCGCGGGCAATGAGCTCCTTGCCCGTTCCCGACTCGCCGGAGATGAACACGTTGGCATCCGTGGGCGCCACGCGCGACACCACGGAGAACACCTTCTGAATGCTCTCGCTGGTGCCGATGATGTTCTCGAAGCTGTAGTGCTTCTTGAGCTGGTCGCGCAGGTGGGCGTTGTCGCGCACCAGTTGCACCTGCTGCCCCGCCCGGCCGATGAGAATGCGCAGCTGCGTGGCCGTGAACGGCTTGGGAATGTAGTCGTACGCCCCGGCGCGAATGGCTTCCACGCTGCTGTCCACCGTAGCGAACCCGGTGATCATCACGACCAGCGTCTCGGGCGCGAGCTTCTTGATTTCCTTGAGCAACGCCAGCCCGTCGATGTCGGGCAGGTTCAGGTCGGTAAGAACAATGTCCGGGCGATGGCGCCGAACGGTCTCCAGCGCGGCACGGCCGCGCCCTTCGGTGAGGATGGTGTAGCCCTCACTGGAGAGAATCTGACCGCAGCTCTTGACCAGCAACTCCTCATCATCGCAGATCAGAACGCTGATCGGCGAGTCGGGCTGTGTGGCGTTGCTCATGAGATTGCGCGAGAGGAGCGGACCTGTTCGGTCCCAGCGGTTCAGATCGTGTCTGTGGATTGGGCGTCAATCTACGCGCTGAGCGCAGGTGGGGCAACCGTGCCGCATTGGGGCGTACCCGATCCACCCTTCCCGCGCTGCCTGGACAGCGATGCGCGCGCGAAAAGCTCCGTCAACCGCGTCTCTCACGGAGGTCACGGAGGTTGCACGGAGGTCACGGAGGAACTGCAGGGGCACCGGGCACTGGGCACTGGGCACTGGGCACCGGGCACTGGGCACTAGACACCGGGACAATGGAGAGGCTTACCGCCGCGGTCTACAAACGCAGAACCGCCCGCCCCGAGCACGGATGCTCGGGACGGGCGGTTCTGAAGATAAGGCCGGCGGCGCCGTACTCTCCCACCGGGTGGCCCCGGCAGTACCATCCGCGCAGCGGGTTTTCACTTCCGAGTTCGGGATGGGATCGGGTGGATCCCCCGCGCCATAGCCACCGGCCAAATGTCTCCGGGTCGGGTT
>NZ_DASVTX010000495.1:0-1912 GCF_036387355.1 Longimicrobium sp. | reverse complement strand
AGTCTGGCGGGGCCGCCCGTCCAAAGTGAATTGATTCGCCGCTGGAACCGCGCGAAGTCCGCCTTCGCGGACTGCATCGGCGGCTTCGGCGCGCGCGACCCGCACCGGGCCGTCCGCCGGGTCGGTTGAAGCCCCGAACGTGGACGCGACAGCGGCCAAGTGTCGGGGCTTACCGCTTTCAGAGCGGCGGATTCATCCGCTCAGGGAGGCCGGACGCGGCGCGTGTGGGCCCCTCCCCCGGCCCCTCCCCGTGCAAACAGACGCACGGAGAGGGGAGAACAGCAACGACAGGGCGCCTCGCAAGATGCCGAGCGGCCGGAGAGGTTCCCTCTCCCCCGCTGTCGCGGGAGAAAGGGAGACCTCAGCGTAAGGGCGGCGTTCGGCACCGAACTCATGGTCCGCGCAGGTACAGCCTCACGGCAGTATCGTGAGGCTTTCAGCCGTTGTTGCGGCGACTTCAGTCGCTCAGCAGACCGGCGGCTCCATGGAAATCCTGCAGTCCGCACCCGAGTTTCAGCGCGGCACAACCCTCCCCCGTCCATTTTGGGGGAGGGTGGGCGAGTCATGCGAGCCCGGGTGAAGGCCGCCTTGGAACCCGCCGAAGCACACCATCTGTCTATCCGAATCGGTCCTCCGCAGCGGAAAAGGGCACTCACGTCCTCCTCGTCCACCATCCCCCGTCATCTGTGTCCCGAACGGATGGCGAAGATGTTGCAATCGCATGGATGTGGACGAATTACACGCACAGCAGGAACCTTCGCCCGACGTGCCCATGACCGCATCCGTCCTCACCCGGCCCTCGCGCGCGCTCCCGGCCGGCGCGCGGCTGATCGCGCTGGCGCCCGGCGCGGCGTACGCCGTCCGCGTACTGGCGGCCGCGGGCGGGGGCGCCGCGCTCGGAACGCTCGCGTCCGACGGGGTGGACCCTTCGCAGCGCATCGTGAGCGGGGCGGCGGCGCTGGCGGACGCGATCGTGGCGCACGCGCTGGGCGCGCCCGGCGCCCGCTCCGCCGATCAACTGCGCGCGGCGGCGGAGGAACTGGCGCGGCTGCTGGCCTCCATGCGCGGCCGGCTTCCCGCCAGCGCGGCGGAGATGATGCCGTCCACCGACGATCCGCCGCTGGCGCTCGCCCAGGAGTGGCTGCAGGAAGCCGCGCTGGAGCGGCACGCGCACGCGCTCATGCTCCTCATCCACCCCCGCTACCGCATCGTTCTGGGTGTGCGCGCGCTGCACCCGGCCGAGGCGCTGGGGCGCACGGCGGAGCGCGTGCTTTCCGCCGCGGAGGCGTGGGCCTCGCACGACGAGCTTCTGGAGATGGAAACGGAGGCGGCCTACTGGCTGGGCGAGCGGTGGAGCCAGGCCGTGGTGGACGAAAGCGAGCGCGCGGCGCGATCCATCACCCGGCGGATGGAGTGGGCGTTCGCGGAGCGGCCCACGCTGGCCGCGGGAAAGCCCGTCCTGCGCCTGCTGCTGGACGCGCCCGAGGCCGCGCACTGGCCCGCCGCCCGCCGCGCCGCCGCGGAGGCGCTGGTGGGCTCCCTCCCGGGCGCGTGGCGGGTAGCGCGGCGTACGGGCGACGAGACGGCGGAGGTGGTTTCGCTGCTGGACGGGCGGGAGCTGCGCATCCGCGATCCGTACGGCGAGGCGCTGCCCGGGCGCGTGCTGATGGGGCGCGCGCTGCCCTCCGGCGAGGAATACGTGTTCGCCCTTTCGACGGAGCTGGTGGGGGAGTGCTCGCCCGGCGACCTGCGCGCGCTGACGGCGGACGTGCGCGCCTTTGCCGGCACCGCACACCTGCCGACCGCGCTCGCGGTGGAGGCGACCATCGCGGACGGGCTCTTCGGCGCCCGCATCCCCCGCCCGGTGCGCCCGGCCGAGGACGCGGAGGACGCCCTGGCGCGCGTGGACGAG
>NZ_DASVTX010000494.1:0-5203 GCF_036387355.1 Longimicrobium sp. | reverse complement strand
CGGAAGAGGGCTTCTTTGAATACCACCTGTACACGCTGGACGGCCGCACCACGCTGGCCAACAACGAAACCAAGCAGATGACGCTGCTCACCGCGCCCAACGCAGGCGTTCGGCGGCGGCTCGTGCTCGACTCGCACCGGTCGTGGAACTTCAACGCCCAGCCCGGCGCGGGCGTCGTGACCAGCGAGGTCAAGGCGGCGATCATGCTGGAACTGGAGAACACCGAGCGGAACGGGATGGGGATGCCGCTTCCCGCTGGCGTGGTGCGCACGTACAAGCGCGACGCGCGCGGCAACATCCAGTTCCTGGGCGAGGACCGCGTAGACCACACGCCGCGCGACGAGAAGGTGCGCCTGTACCTGGGCGATGCCTTTGACGTCGTGGCCACCCGGCGCGTGGTGCAGGCCCGCAGCGTCGGCGAGCGCTCGTATGAAACCACGGTGGAGGTCACCGTCCGCAACCACAAGGACACCGCCACGGAGGTGGACGTCACCGAGCACTTCTGGGCGGACGGGCGCATCCTGAACAACAATGTGGAAGCGCAGCCCGTCGACGCACGGACGGTCAACTTTGCCCTGAGCGTCCCCGCGCGCGGTGAGCGGGTGCTGACGTACACGGTGAGGCAGACATGGTGAGCCGCATGCGCCCGGTTCAACTCGCGCTCACGGCCGCGCTCGCCTCCGTTCCGGTCGCGGCGCAGACACCCGTGGTGTCCACCGCCGCGGACAGCCGCGACGTGTCGCTCACCATCTACAACGGCGGATACGCCATCCTGCGCGAGCAGCGGCAGGTCACCCTGTCGCTGGGGATGAACACCGTTCGCTACGAGGACGTCGCGCAGACCATCCAGCCCGCGACGCTGAGCGTGACCGGCCGCGCCGCGCCCGTCCGCGTGCGCGAGCAGAACTACCAGTTCGACCTCATCAGCCCGCAGGCGATCCTGCAGAAGTCTATCGGGCGTACGGTGCGCTTTCGCCGGGTGCGGCCCGGCGGGGCGGTGGAGGTGCTGGAGGGCACGCTGCTCAGCACGGGGAACGGCGGCACCGTGGTGCGGACGGCGGATGGCCGGCTCGTGCTGAATCCGCAGGGCGAGGTGGAAGTGACGGAGCTTCCCTCCGGGCTCATCTCGCGCCCGTCGCTGCTGTGGATGCTGGAGTCGGAGCGCGGCGGCCCGCAGCCGCTGGAGGTCTCGTATCTCGCCGGCGGATTGGGGTGGTCGGCGGACTACGTGGCCGTCTTTGATTCGGCGGACGGCAGGGTGGACCTCACCGGCTGGGTAACGCTGACCAACGGCAGCGGAACGACCTGGCGCGATGCCCGGCTGCAGTTGATGGCGGGCGACGTGCGCCGGGTTACCCCGTCCCCCAGCCGGTCGCGCGGGGGCGAGTTGGGGCTGGAGAGCGTCGTCGTGACCGGCAGCGCCGCGCCCGCGTTCTCGGAGGAGGGCTTCTTTGAATACCACCTGTACACGCTGGACGGGCGCACTACGCTGGCCGACAACGAGACCAAGCAGATGACGCTGCTCACCGCGCCCAACGCGGGGGTACGGCGGCGGCTGGTGTTCGACTCGCAGCGCGCGTGGAACTACAACGCCCAGCCCGGCGCGGGCGTGGCGACGTCGGAGGTCAGGGCGGCCATCATGCTGGAGATGGAGAACAGCGAGCGGAACGGGATGGGGATGCCGCTTCCCGCCGGCGTCGTACGCACCTACAAGCGCGATGCGCGCGGCAACGTGCAGTTCCTGGGCGAGGACCGCATCGCCCACACGCCGCGCGACGAGAAGGTGCGCCTGTATCTGGGCGACGCCTTTGACGTGGTCGCCACGCGCCGTGTGGTAGAGGAGCGCCAGGTGAGCGATCGCGCCCACGAGACCACCGTGGAGGTCACCGTGCGCAACCACAAGGACACCGCGGCGGAGGTGGACGTCACCGAGCACTTCTGGGGCGACGGGCGCATCCTGAGCAGCACCGTGGAGGCCGGGCGCATCGACGCACGGACGCTCAACTTCGCCATGACCGTCCCCGCACGTGGCGAGCGGGTGCTCACCTACAGGCTGCGCCAGACGTGGTGAGCGGCCGGCGCGGATCCCTTTCCGCCACCGCGCATCCATCCTGATCGGCCGTCGGTGTACGGACGGTGATGGGTGGGTGCGCGTCGCGGGCGGGCCGTGTAGGTTGTGGGCCTTCGCAAAGCGCGCGGCCAGCGGAACGGGTGGATGAGGATTGTTGCGGGGGAATGGGGCGGCCGGCGCATCGCCGCGCCGCCGGGGCGGGAAACGCGGCCCACCACGGACCGAGTCCGCGAGGCGTGGATGAGCGCCGTCTCGGACTTTCTCCCCGGCGCGCGGGTGCTGGATCTGTTCGCCGGCTCCGGCGCGCTGGGGCTGGAGGCGCTGTCCCGCGGCGCCGAGCACGCCGTGTTCGTAGAGAACGGCGCCCCGGCCCTCCGCGTGCTGCGGGACAACCTCGTGGCGCTCGGCGCCGGCGCCCGCGCGGACATCGTCAAGGCGGACGCCCTTCGCTACGCCGCCGCCCTGCCGCGCGACGCGTTCGACGTGGTGTTCGCCGATCCGCCCTACGCGCAGGGGCTCGCCGCCGCGCTGGTGGACGCCTTCATCGCCGTACCCTTCGCCGCGCTGCTGTGCATCGAGCACGGGCGCGGCGACGTGCTTCCCGCCACGGACGGCGCACGCACCCGCCGCTACGGCGACACCTGCCTCACCTTCATCCCCGCGCCCGAATGACGCTTCAGCGCATCGCGGTCTGCCCCGGATCGTTCGACCCCATCACGCTGGGGCACGAGGACATCATCCGCCGCAGCTTTCGCTTTGCCGACCAGGTGGTGGTGGCCGTCGCCTTCAGCGCCACGCAGGTCAAGAGCGGGATGTTCTCCGTGGACGACCGCGTGCAGATGATCCGCGAAACCTTTGCCGACGAGCCGCGGGTGGAGGCGGTGGCGTTCCAGGGGCTGCTGGTGGACTTCGCCAGGGCGCGCGGGGCCAGCATGATCGTCCGGGGGCTGCGGGCCGTGTCGGACTTCGAGTACGAGTTCCAGATGGCGCTCATGAACCGCAGGCTGTGGGACGGCATGGAAACCGTCTTTCTCGCTCCGGACCTGGAGCACTCGTATCTGTCGTCGTCGCTGGTGCGGCAGATCGCCTCGCTGGGCGGCGACGCCTCGCCCTTTGTGCCGGCCGCGGTGCTCGCGCGGCTGCAGGAACGGTGCGGCGCGCGATGAGCGGCTTTCTGGATTCCGTCCACCGCCGCGCACGGGAGCAGCCCCGGCGCATCGTGCTCCCCGAGGGGGCGGACGAGCGCACGCTGGTGGCCGCGGCGCGGCTGGACCGGGACGGCCTGGCGCGCGTCACCGTGCTGGGGGGCGAAGAGATCGCGGCGGAACTGCGGCGGCTGGGCGCGGATGGCGTGGAGGTCGTGAACCCCGCGCAGGACGGGCGGCGGATGGATCTGGCGGCCCGCCTGCTGGAGCGCCGCCGCGCCAGGGGGATGACGGAGGAGGACGCCTTTCGCCTCGCGGCCGATCCGCTGATGTTCGGCGCGCTCCTGGTTGCCGTGGGCGGCGCCGACGGGTGCGTGGCCGGCGCGGTGAACACTACGGCGGACGTAATGCGCTCCGCCATCTGGGCCGTGGGCCCGGCGAAGGGGATCCGCACCGTGTCGTCCACCTTCTACATGGTCGTTCCCCCGTTCCGCGGCGGGGACCACGCGGAGGTGCTGAGCTACGCGGACGGGGCCGTGGTTCCCGATCCCACGGCGGAGCAGCTGGCGGACATCGCGCTGGCCAGCGCGGACGCGCGCCGCCGCGTGGTGGGCGACGAGCCGCGCGTCGCGTTCCTGTCGTATTCGACGAAGGGGAGCGCGTCGGGGCCGTCCATCGACAAGGTGCGGCAGGCGCTGGAGCTGTTCCGCGAGCGGGCGCCGGGGGTGGCGGTGGATGGGGAGCTGCAGGTGGATGCGGCGCTGGTGGAGAGCATCGGGTCGCGAAAGGCGCCGGGCTCGCCGGTGGCGGGCCGCGCCAACGTGCTGGTTTTTCCCGACCTGGACGCGGGGAACATTGCGTACAAGCTCACGCAGCGGCTGGCCGGGGCGGACGCGGTGGGGCCCATCGTGCAGGGGCTGGCCCGCCCGGTGAACGACCTGTCGCGCGGCGCCACGGTGGACGACATCGTGAACGTCGCCTGCATTACGGGGCTGCTGGCGTGATGGGGAACAGGGGCGATGTGCGGGGAAGGGTGAGATGGGCTGCGGAGTTCAGCGCGGCGGGCGGCGGGGCCCTCACCCGTCCGCGCTGAGACGCGTCCACCCTCTCCCACGAACAGATGTGGGAGAGGGGGCACACCCCAACGGCGGTTCGGCTTCCGGAGGTTCGGCGCATGCGGAAGCGCCGCACTCCCCCACTCTCCCGCAGCCGGGGCGCAGGCGGGCGAAGGCGGCCGTTCGGCGCGGAAGACGATTGGGTGCGGGCCGGCGGCCTCGTGCCCGGCGGTTGAAACCGCGCCTCGAACAACACGAAGTCCGCCTGCGCGGACTGCGTCGCCACTCGCGGGCGCGCAACCCGCGCCGGGCAGTCCGCCGGGTCGGTTGAAGCCTCGATCGTGGACGCGACAGCGGCCACGAGTCGGGGCTTTCCGCTGTTGGAGCGGCGGCTTCATCCGCTCAGGCGACCCGGGGCCGCGCCAAACTCTGCTTCCCGACACCGAAGTGGCCGCCCCGCCAACCCTCCCCCGGTCTGTTTTGAGGGAGGGTGGGCCGGTGGTGCCGGCCCGGGTGGGGGCCGCCGGCGAACCCCGCCCGGCCCGCCGATCTCCGCCCTCCTCCCGCGCTTCGAACCCCCGCCGGGCCGGCCGCCGGTGTCAAAACCCTGCACAACCCGCGCGCTCCCTCTGGCGCGGCGGCGTGCGGGGCCGCAATATGGCCGTCGCGGCGTGCAGCCTTGCGCCGGACGTGGCACATGGATTGCCCCCCGCCAAGGGTTGGGGCACTCGAAAAACCGTGGATCATCTGAGGAGTCATGAGCTTCCACACGAGCAAGCAGAATGGTGTGGTGGTGGTGGACGTGGACGGCCAGCTCATTGTGGGCAACCGTCAGGAGCTGAAGCAGAAGGTGCTCGACGAACTGGAAGGCGGCGAGCGCAAGTTCCTGATCGACTTCTCCAACACCGGCTACATCGATTCGTCCGGCCTGG
>NZ_DASVTX010000493.1:0-12895 GCF_036387355.1 Longimicrobium sp. | reverse complement strand
CAGCAGAGCTCGTATTTGGCAGAAAGAGGGCGGACCCCGTCCGGCGTGGTGTTCCGGGGGGATCCTGGCGTACCCGTATCCGTCATGAGAATCAAGAACCGTCGGGCGGGCGGACGAGAGGGCCGGAAAGCCTGGGCGGAGCGGCCGGGCGGCGATTTTCAGCGCGGGCGCAAGTATCAATCAACCACATGGATAACCGATCCGGCCACCCGGGGCAATGCCGATGCGCCGGACCCGGAGCGGGGTGCCGCATCGCCCTTTCGCCGAGGCGCGGCGCGGGGGCGGCGCCGCACGGACCGGCCACTCCCTTCCCGAACGAACCTGCATCACAGCTGATGCGAACCTTGGCGGCTGAGGGGTGCTTGGAACGGCAATGCAGCCCTCCCGTCACCCCCCGCCAGATCCGCCTGAATGCTCGCGCCTCGCCCGTCGCTCTGTCCGGGCGCCTGTCCGGCATCGCGGGGCCGCGATCATCAGTGCGGGACTGAGGAGACGTAAGGCTTGGACGCTCAGGGCTTGCGTCCGTCACGGGGATGTTCAGCCTCTCTCCTGATTCGGAGGCAACCTGCAGGCGGAGAGCCCGGGGGAAGGGCCCTGGGGAGCGCCGGGCCGTCCTGAGCGGATGAATCCCCCCCTCCATCACCGGAATCGTGGACGCGACAGCGGCCACGAGTCGGGGCCTACGTCCTTGTCAGGCATGAACTTGTCGTCCGGAGGAGGCGCCGGACGCACCGTCTGCCACGCCGAGTGCTGGCGCCGACGAAGGATCTGCCATGGCTACGAGAACGGGCGTGCGTGTCGCGGTGTTGGCTCTGACCGATTCAAGCGTGGTCGATGATGCAGGTTGCGCTACATTTTGGCGTGCTGGGCCAGCCGCTGACGAGAAGATTCCGCCACAAGCGTGCGGTCGTGTGCCGAACGCTTGGGTGCGGCGCGCGGTGGGAAGCGGCGAGCAGTGCCGGGCACGCCGCGCCGGCCCGCGTCCCCGCGGAGAGTTCGGCCCGGGATCCTTCAGTCGCACAAAGGTGGGCGTGTGGGAGAGTGAGGCGCGCGGCTCCTTCAGGATGACGCTCGGGCTCCGAGGCGCCACGCGAGCAGGGTTCAGGGGCACGCTCTCCGTGCCGTTGCCGTCACCCATCGACGGAACGGCCTTGTGCCCTAACTCTTTGCAGCGCAGAAGCTTGTAATCCTGAGGAGGCGCCGGACGCACCGTCTGCCACGCCGAGTGCTGGCGCCGACGAAGGATCTGCCATGCCTGCGAGAACGGGCGTGCGTGTCGCGGTGTTGGCTCGGAGGCGAGTAGATCCTTCGACTCCGCGCCAGAGTTCGGCGCGGCGGACGATCCGGCGCAGCGCTCCCTCAGGATGACAGTTTACTGTACACCCAAGCCCTTGTCGCGCATGAACTTGTCATCCTGAGGCGGCGATGCACACCGAAGCCGCGGCCGCAGTCCGCGAAGGCGGACTTCGTGCTGTTCCAGCGGCGAATTCATTCGCTCTGGACGGGCGGACGCGCCACCCTTCGCGTGATGCATCGGTGTCAGGCTCGGCGCGCACGGCAGCGCACCGCAGTTCGCCCCGGACGCCGTCCTGATCGGATGAATCCGGCGCTCCAGAAGCGGAAAGCCCCGCCTGCGTTCGCGCCTACTCGTCGCGCAGCGCGCGGCCGGTGAGGGAGAGAAACACGTCTTCCAGCGTGGCGCGGTGCGTGGTCAGCGCGGTCAGCACGCCGCCGGCCGCGTCCAGCTCCGCCAGCAGCGCGGGCAGGCTGCGGTGCGGTTCATCTACCGTAAGCTGCCACCGGTCGCCCCGCTCGTGCACGCGGCTCACGCCCGGCAGCGCCTCCATCCGTGCCACGGACGGCACGCGCGTGGCGGCGAACTCGATCACGTGCGCGCCGCCCAGCGACAGGATCAGCTCGTTGGGCGTCCCCTGCGCAATGATCACCCCCCGGTCCAGCACGGCGATGCGGTCCGACAGCTTCTCCGCCTCGTCCATGAAGTGCGTGGTCAGCAGGATCGTGCCGCCGCGCGCGCGGAACGCCTCGCACACGTCCCACAACTGGCGGCGCGACTGCGGGTCCAGCCCCGTGGTGGGCTCGTCCAGAAACAGGATGTCGGGGTCGCCCGCCAGCGCGCACGCCACGGACAGCCGCTGCCGCTGCCCGCCGGACAGGTGCCGCACCTGCGTGTCCCGCTTTTCGCCCAGCTGCACGAAGTCGATCAGCTCCTGCACCGTGGCGCCCTGGCGGTAGAACGAGCGGAACATCGCCACGATCTCCCCCACGCTCAACCGGTCGCTGAACTCGCTTTCCTGCAGCTGCACCCCCAGCCGCTGGCGGATGGCCTGGGCGTCGCGCTCCCACGTCATCCCCAGCAGCTGCACCTCGCCGCCGTCCGCGGGCTGCAGCCCCTCCAGGATCTCGATCGTCGTCGTCTTTCCGGCGCCGTTGGGCCCCAGCAGGCCGAAGCACTCGCCCCGGCGCACGTCCAGATCGATGCCGTTTACCGCCACCGTGTCGCCGAACTGCTTGCGCAGGCCGCGGCAGCGGATGGCCGGTGCGGGCTGCTGCGTGTCGTGAATGGACAACCTGCGCGTGCTCCGGTGCGGGGTGGGCGTCTGCGAGCGACCAAGGTGGCACCGCGCCGCCCCGCGTTCAAGGCGAGCCCCGGAGACTCAGCCCCAGCCGCACGGACGCGCTTCGGTGTTTCTTTGGTACACTTCCTGCTCTCCATCCGGCGCAAGTGGTTCAGGACGATGGACTTCCATCCAGATCATCCGCAGGAGCGAGGGACATGACCGACAAGCGCACCGCCGACCGCGCGGAAGAAAGCAACACCATCAAGGACCCGGACAACTGGGTCACGGGCGACGAGCCGATGACCGGCGCCCAGCGCTCGTACCTGCACACGCTGGCCGAAGAGGCGCACGTGGAGGTGGACGACGAGCTCACCAAGGCCGAGGCCAGCAAGAAGATCGACGAGCTTCGCGAAGAAACGGGCCGCGGAAGCTGATCCGGACGTACGCCGCAACGAACGCCCCCGGCCCCGTGACGGCCGGGGGCGTTCGTGCGTATTGTATCCATCCCTCCTGCCCGACGGGCCGACCCGCACCCCGCTCGCCGCATGCCGCACCCCGCCGCCCTGCCCCTGCCCGCGCCCGCGCTGCGCCCCTTCGTGGCCCGGTACGTGGACGTGGCCGTGGACGTGCCGCCCGGACAGTGGCTGGTGCAGAGGGTGAGCCCGCCCGGAGGCGCCACGCTCAGCCTGCGCTGGGGCGGCTCGGTGGCGCTGCTGGACACTACCCCGCCCACGGAGCCGCCGGCCGTCGCCTTTACCGGCCCCATCACGCGGGGCGGCATCACGGGGTGCGCGGGGGCGCTGCGGATGTTCGTCATCTTCTTTTCCGCCGCGGGCGCGCACGACATCTTCGGCGTGGAGATGCCGCGGCTGGCCAACCGCAGCGTGGATGCCGGGCCGCTGCTGGGCGGGTGGACGCGCGCGCTGGCGGACGCGGTGGCGGCGGCCCCGTGCGCGGAAGGGCGGCGGACGGCGGTGGAGGCCGCGCTGCTGGAGCGGATGGCGGCGCGCCCGGTGCAGCCGGGGCTGGGCGCCCGCGCGGCGGAATGGATCGGCGCGCGCTCCGGCGTGGGCCCCGTGGCCGAGGTGCCCGCGGCGCTGGGCGTGAGCGAGCGCACGCTGCGCCGGCACTTTCTGCGCGAGGTGGGGGTGCCGCTCAAGGCGTACGCCCGGTGGGTGCGCTTCAGCCGGGCGCACGAGTACCTGTCCGGCCCGGAGCACCGCAGCTGGGTGGATGCCGCGCACGTCTTCGGGTACGCGGACCAGGCGCACCTGGTGCGCGAGTACCGCCACTTTGCCGGGGAGCCGCCCTCGCACCTGGTCGCGGGCGAGCGGCTGTACGATCCCGCCTTCGTGGCGGACGCGGGAGGGCGCCCGCGCCTGTGATCCGCCCCGGCTGGCCGATTTCTTCAATACACCTCCCGGAACTCCGCCTACATTCCGCCCCGCCGCACGCTCCCTTCGCGGAGCGCCCGCCACTCACCCGCACGCAGGCCGGCCATGAAGCATCCCCTCCTCTGCGCCCTCGTGTGTTCCGCCGCCGCGCGCACCGCCTTCGCGCAGGCCCTCCCCGAGCCGCGCACCACCGTGGGGCTGGCCGTGGGGCCGGCGTTCACCACATCATGGTTCCGCGCGGAAGACCAGAGCTTTCGCCCCGGCGCCTCGGCCGCCGTGGGGCTGGTGGCGGAGCAGCGCGTCACGCGGAAGGTCGGGGTGCGCGGGCAGGTGGCCTACACGTGGACCGGCATGCCGGAAAGCGAGGCCGTGGAGGTGGAGGGAGGCATCAACACCTGGCTGTACGACCTGTCCATCACCTACCGGCCGCTCCGTGACCGGCCGTCACCCGCGCTGGCAAACGGCTACGTGTTCCTGGGCGGGGGCGCCGTGACCACCAACGTCCCCGGCATGGTGACGCTCCCCGGGGGGCTGGGCGACGCCTGCTTCGTATTCCCGTACCGCCCGCTGGGCGCGTGCGTGCTGTTGAAGTCCGTCACCAGGCCCGCGGTGACGGCGGGGATCGGGACGGACTTCGCGCGGCTGGGGGAGCGGGCGGGCGCATTCGCCGAGTACAGCGTGCACGGCTACGCGTCGCCCTCGCTGGAATTGAACGATCCCGCGGAGGGCGCCTTTACCCTCACCCACCGCCTGTCCGTCGGGGTGCGGGCGCGGGCCCGGTAGACCGCCGGTCCGGACTTCCGCCGCGCCGCCGTTCCGCCGGCGAACCACCTGCTTCACGGAGTGGTCGATGAAAGCGATCCACCTCACGCTTGCTTCGGCAATGCTGCTGGCCCCCGCCGCGCTGGCCGCGCAGCGCCCGTCCATTCCGCCGCGGATTGACCCCGCCGTGCTGCGCTCGTTCGCGGGGTTCGGCGCCCCCGTGGTTCCCGCCGTGGGGACGCAGTTCGCCCTGCAGCCCCGGTGGATGGGCACCCCGTGCGCCGGACAGGGATGCCTGGTGGCCCGGGCGCCTGCGCAGGGCACGCTCGGGATCACCGTGCAGATGGCGGATGGCTCCGTCCGCGGCGGCGCGGTGCGCGGCGTGCGTGCCACGCTGCTGCTGGGCCACGACGGTCCGCACACCGTTCGCGTGTCGCTGGACGGCTCGGAGGTGATGGGGTTCTCGTGCGACGGGCACGCGATCCGGCTGCAGGCGCCGGGTCAGGCAGGTTTTCGCTGGGCCGTGTTCCAGGGCGGCAGGCAGGTGGATGGCGGCACGTCCACCGGTGCGGCGGTCACGGTGCAGAACCCCGCGCACGCCGGGCCGGGCGGCGGGCCCATGCAGCTTTCCGTGCAGCAGGGCGACCCCGTGCGGCTGGCCGGCGCCGACGACGCGTGGTGCAAGAAGTACGGGTGCATGCAGGTGGCGGTGGCGCACGGCGATCACCGCATCGTGGTCACGCCGGTGCTGGAGCGGGGCACCCCGTTCGCCCTGCGCGACCTGGGCGTCAGCGTGGCGGGGGTGAACGCGTTCGCCCTCACCGGCGTTCAGGTGAGCCGCGCGCCGTGACGGAGCGTGTGGACGGCGGTGCGGAGCTGCGGCGGCTGGCGGCGGAGGGCGAGGCGAGCCGGGTGCAGGCCGCCGCGCGGGAAGCGGCGCAGAAGCGGGTGGAGGCGGTCCGCCAGCGCCGCGAGGTACGCCGGCTGGGCGCGGGCGACATGCTGAACGCGCTGGCGGAGGCCCCGCTGGGCGGCGGCGGCTTTCGGCCGCACCCGTGGACGCTGGGGCTTACGGCGGCGGCCGCGGTACTGTGGATCGCGGCGGGCGCGGCCGGCCTGCCGCGCCTGGCGACCGCGGGATTGATCGGCGTGCTGGTGATCCCGTTCCTGTACTTCGGCGTGCGGCGGCCGGTGGGGATGCTGGCGCTGCGGCGGGAGCGGGCGTGGCTGCACAACCTCCCCTTTCCCGTCCGCGGCTACTTTGCGCTGCTGAGCTCGTCGCCGTGCGAAGACCGCACCGTGCGCGTCCACTTCCGGCTGATGGACGAGGGGCCGGATGAGGAGGTGATCCGCGGCCTGGCGGGGCGCAGCGGGGGCGCGGTGACGGTGTCGCGGACGCGCGGCGGGTGGGAGGTGGAAAGCGGCAACATCCACAGCTTCACGGGAACGGACATCGATCCCGACAACGGCCCGCTGCTCGGGTGGATGCGCGCCGTGATCACCGAAACGCTCCTTCCGCTGCACGCGCAGCACCGCATCACCTCGGTGCGCTTCCGGGGCTGACCGCCGGGACGATCGTCATCCATTCCCATGCAACGCGCCCCCTGTCACGTGGCCGGGGGCGCGTTCGCGATGGAGCCGTTCCGGGGGTGGGGTACAATCTTTTACCGTCATCTATTATAGTAAGCGACGAACCGCGTTCCGCTCCCCTTTGCGACCCACACGGACAGGAAGACGCATGAGCCTCCCCGCGCTGAGCCCGGAATCTCTCCTGGTCGAAACGTTCGACCCGCTTCCGGCGCCCACAGACCCCAGGCAGCCCGCGCAGGACACGCCGGAGAACACCTGCATGCCCATCGAGACCTGCACCTGCCGCGGGTGACCGGCTCCCACCTGACGTACATGACACGCGGTTGCCTCGCAACCAGTTAGGGCCCAAACAGTGTCATCCTGAGCGGAGCGCTGCACCGGACCATCCGCCACGCCGAACCGTGGCGCGGAGTCGAAGGATCTACTCGCCGCCGATCCAACGTCGCGACACGCACGCCCGTTCTCACAGGCATAGTAGATCCTTCGTCGGCGCCAGCACTCGGCGTGGACGAAGGTGCATCCGGCGCCTCCTCAGGATGACAAGTTCATGCGCGACAAGGGCTTGGGCGCGCAAAGCCTGTCATCCTGAGCGGAGCGCTGCGCCGGATCGTCCGCCGCGCCGGACTGTGGCGCGGAGTCGAAGGATCTACTTGCCGCCGAGCCAACGTCGCGACAACCACACCCGTTCTCGCGGGCATGGCAGATCCTTCGTCGGCGCCTGAACTCGGCGTGGAGGACGGTGCCTCCGGCGCCTCCTCAGGATGACAAGCTGTTGCGTTGTAATCAATTAAGAGCACACCGCCTGTCACCCTGAAACAGCGCGCAGGGTCGGACGCAGGTCCTCATCCGCTGCACACCGCGCCTGCCCGGGTGCGGCGCCGCGCGTGCCGGCGAGCCCGCACGCAACCTGACGGAGTTCATGCGATGACCAAGATTGCGCTCAAGATCGAAGACCTGGCCGTGGAAAGCTTCGCCACCGGCGAGGCGGAGGCGCCGCGCGGCACCGTGCACGGCGCGGGCATCACCCCGGTGTGCGGCACGGACGGGTGCCAGCCGGAGACGGTGGACGGCTGCCCCAGCCCGCTCTGCCCGCCCACCAGCTGGCAGACCTGCGACGGGCCCGAGTGCGCCTGAGTGTTCCGGTCCCGGCGGGCGCCCGCCGGGACCTCTCCCTTCCCCCCCTCAATCCGGAGTACGGCCGATGAACAAGCTTGCGCTGGACCTGGGCAGCCTTGCCGTGGAAAGCTTTCCCACTGCGAACACCGCCCCCGGCCCCGACACCACGCTGATCGCCAACAGCCCGCTCTGCGGCCCCAGCCCCATCGACAGCTGCGCCACGCAGTGCTGACCGGCGCGCGCGCCCCGCGCTGAGCCGCGGGTGCGCGCGTGGCGGGAAAGGGAAAGAATGCGGCGGGCGGGGCGACCCAAAGCGGCGCAAGCCGAATGGTGCCAGACGGTTGACGGCGGAAACCGGGGGTGCGATACTCCGGGGAATCCGACTCGCGAGGCCCCCCGCCCGCATTCGCTGCCCGCCCGCCGCTCGTCCGCTTCCGGCACCCATGATCTGCGGTATCGTGCTCTCTGCCGGCCAGTCGCGCCGGATGGGAGAGCCCAAGGCGCTGCTGCGTGCCGGCGGTGAAACGTTCCTGGCGCGCGCCGTCCTCGCACTGCGCCAGGGCGGGTGCGATCCCGTCGTCGTCGTCACCGGGCCGGATGAGGACGCCGGCGCGCGGGCCATCCAGGCCGAGGCCCGGGCGCTCGGCGCGTCCGTCGCCGTCAATCCCGATCCGCGCTCCGAGCAGCTGGATTCGCTCCGCATCGGCCTGCGCGCGCTGCCGGACGAGGCGGAGGGAGCCGCGGTGTCGCCCGTGGACATCCCCGACCTGTCCGCCGGCGTCGTCCGCCGCCTGGTGGACGCGCTGCGGCGCACCGGCGCCCCCATCGCCGTGCCGGTGCGGGACGGAAAGCACGGGCATCCCGTCCTGTTCGGCCGGGCGGTGTTCGGCGAGCTGTCCGCGCCGGGGCTGCCGGACGGCGCGCGGACGGTCATTCACGCCCACGCCGCGGAACTGGCGGAGGTCTCGGTGGACGCGCTCCCCGCGGACCTGGATACGCCCGAGGAGCTGCGGCGCTGGCGGGAGGGCGCGTGACGGAGCGGCTCACCCTTGCCCGGGCGCTGGAGCACGCGCGGGCCGCGCTGGACGGCGGCGAAGCGATGGCCAGCGTCACGGTCCTGTCCGGCGGCTCGCCCGGCGCACCCGCGCCGGGCGAGCGGCTTTGCGTGTGGGCCCACCGGCACGAAGGCACGCTGGGCGCGCCGAATCTCGACGCCGCCGCCCTCCGTATTGCACGGGGAGCCCTGGCGCACGGAACGCGCCCCCTGCCGCATGAGATCGCGGAGGACGGCGTGCGCTTCGCCGTCTACGTGGAGCCGCACCTTCCGCCGCCGGAACTGGTGATTCTGGGCGCGGGCCACGTGGCGCGGCCGCTCTGCCGCCTGGGCGCCATGCTGGGCTTTCGCGTGCTGGTGCTGGACGACCGCCCGGAGTTCGCCACCCGCGAGCGCTTTCCCGAGGCGGACGAGGTTCGGGTGCCGGACTTCAGCGACCCGTTCCGCGATCTGCGCATCGGGGGCGGCACCTACCTGGTGCTGGTGACGCGGGGGCACAAGTACGACTTCGAGGCGCTGCGCGACGTGCTGCGACGGCCGGAGCGCCCCGCGTACGTGGGCATGATCGGCAGCCGCCGGCGCACGCGCGCGGCGCTGGAGTCGCTGGTGCGCGAGGGGATCGACGACGAGCGGCTGCGCGCCGTGCACGCCCCCATCGGGCTGGACCTGCGCGGCGAAACGCCGGACGAAATCGCTGTTTCCATCGCGGCGGAAATCGTGATGGTACGGCGCGGGGGGACGGGCCAGCCGCTGCGCGACCGCGAGCGGGTGGCGGAGCGGTGGATCCGCCCGGGCGGCTGACGGACGGAACAAACGCGGACCGCGCGGGGAGGCGGCCAATGTATCGCACGTGCATCTTCTGCTCGGCCCACCTGGGCGCCAACCAGGCGCTGGAGGCCTTTCCCGTGGGGCGCCGCGTGGCGTTCGACGGGTGGAAGGGACGGCTGTGGGCCGTCTGCACGGGGTGCGGGCGGTGGAACCTGGCGCCCATGGAAGAGCGCTGGGAGGCCATCGAGCAGGCGGACCGTGCCTTTCGCGACACGCGCGTCCGCGTGCAGTCGGAAAACGTGGGCTTGGCCCGGCTGCCGGACGGCACGCGCCTCATCCGCGTGGGCGAGGCGCTTCCCGGCGAGCTGGCCGCGTGGCGCTACGGCGACCAGCTCGTGTCCCGACGGCTGCGCTACATGGCGATGGGCGCGGCCCTGGGCGGTGCGGCGCTGGCCGCGTTCGGCGGGCTGCTGGCGGTGGGCGCGGGCGGCGCGCTGATGGGCTCGTGGAGCATCTTTGGCCACGTGATCGAAGAAAAGCAGGCCCGCAAGGTGGTGCACCGCATGTCCGCGGCGGATTCGCCCACGGGAACGCCGGTCACCATCCGCCGGTGGCATCTGCAGGGCTCCGTGCTCGCCGCCCCGTCGGCGGACGGCATCGAGCTGCACGTGCCGGACGTGAGCCTCAAGGAGCGCCGGACGGATGGATGGGGGCGGCCGCGCTACCAGGAAGGTGAGCTCCTGGTGCTCCCCGACGCGCAGGCGCGGCTGGTGCTGGGGCGCGCCATGGTGCAGGTGAACCGCAAGGGCGCGTCCCGCGGCCACGTGGCGGACGCCGTGCGGCTGCTGGAACGGTCCGAGGGCGCGGAGGCGTATCTGCGCGATGCGGCGCGGCGCAACAGCGTGCTGGGGCGGCGCCGGGGGATGGAGGCGCGGCAGCTGACCAGCATCGGCGCGCTGGCGCTGGAGATGGCGCTGCACGACGAGCAGGAGCGGCGCGCGCTGGAGGGCGAGCTGGGCGCGCTGGAGGCCGCGTGGCGGCAGGCGGAGGAGATCGCCGGCATCGCCGACGCGCTCCCGGACCTGCCGCCCAGCGACCCGCCGCGCCTCATCCTCCCCGGCTGATGTACCGCACCTGCATCTTCTGCTCGGCCCGGCTCGGCACCAACGACGCGGTCGAGCGTTTTCCCGTCGGCCGCACGCTGGCGTTCGACGAGGCGAAGGGCCGGCTGTGGGCGGTGTGCGGAAAGTGCGCGCGGTGGAACCTGGCGCCCCTGGAGGAGCGCTGGGAGGCCATCGAGGACGCCGAACGCCTGTTTCGCGACACGCGGCTTCGGGTGCAGAGCGAGAACGTCGGCGTGGCCAGGCTGCGGGACGGGACGCGCCTGATCCGCGTGGGCGGCGCGCTGCCGGGCGAGGTCGCCGCGTGGCGGTACGGGCGCGAGATGGCGCGGCGTCGCAACCGGGTGCGGTCGGCAAGCGCCGCCGGCACCGTGGCCTATCTCGGCCTGATTGCGGGAAGTCTGGCGGCCGTCCCGCTCCTGCCGATGATGTGGCCCCTGTTCGGTTTGCGCAGCCTCTGGAGGCGGATCTCCTCCTCCCGGGGCGCCGACCGGGTGGCGTACCGCATCGGGGCCGGCGACTCGCCCACCGGTGCGCCGCTCACCCTTCGCTGGCGCGACCTGCGCCTGGCCAGCACGGCGCTCGGCGACGATGGCCGGCTGGAAGTGCGGGTGGTGCAGGCGGTGGATACCTGGAGCCCGGACGCACCGATCATGCTCTCGGGCGCCGCGGCCGCGGGCGTCGTGGCCAAGGCGCTCGTCCGCATCAACGGGCAGGGGGCGGCGGACAGCGCGGTCGGCGGCGCCGTGGAGCAGATCGCTCGTTCCGGCGGCGCGGATGCCTTTCTGCGCCGCAAGGCGGCCATGGAGTACGGGCTGGAGATCCCGGGGCTCACGTACACGGACCCGGTGCCCAGCGTGACCGGACATTCCGCGGAGCGCGCGAGGGAGAACGCGGCCAGGCGGCCAGTACCGCTCTACACCGCCGCGTCGGTGGCGCTGCCGCTGGAGATGGCGGTGCACGAAGAGACGGAGCGCCGCGCAATGGACGGAGAGCTCGCCGCGCTTGAGGCCATGTGGCGCCGCGAAGCGGAAGCCATCGCCGACATCGCCGACCGGCTGCCCGACGGGCCCCGGCCGGACCCGCCGCGGTTGCGCGGGTGATCCGTCCGGCGACCGCCGTTCACCAGGGCTGACGCATGTACCGCAGCTGCATCTTCTGCTCGGCGGCGCTAGGGTCCAACGACGCAATCGAGCGCTTCCCGGTGGGAAAGACGCTCGCGTTCGACGGCGCAAAGGGGCGGTTGTGGGCCGTGTGCCCCCGGTGCTCGCGGTGGAACCTGGCGCCCATCGGGGAGCGCTGGGAAGCGGTGGAAGACGCGGAGCGGCTGTTCCGCGACACCCGCCTGCGCGCCCAGTCCGAGAACGTGGGGCTCGCCAAGCTGCGCAGCGGCACGCGGCTCATCCGCGTAGGCGAGGCGCTGCCGGGCGAACTGGCGCTCTGGCGATACGGCAAGGCGCTCGTGGACCGCCGGCGCGCGGCGATCACGCTCTCCGTGGGTGCTGCCGCGCTGGTAGGAGCGAGCGTCGCCTTCGGGTCCGCGGGCGGGGTGCTGATCCTGCTCAAGTCCCTGGCGTACCACGCGGTGAACTCCAGGCTGGACGAGAAGCGGACCATTCACCGCGTGTCCGTGGGAGCCGCGCGGAACGTGGCAATCGACCGGCGATACCTGCGGACCGCCTCCCTTGCGCCCGCGGAAGAGGGCGGGCTGGCGGTGTACTTTCCGGATGTCACCGCAAAGGCGGGACACACCCCCAGCGGACGGATTCTCTGGACGCGGTACTCCGCGCTGATCACGGGGAGCGACGCGCTGGCCGTGCTGCGCCGCGGGACGCCGGCGCTCAACGGGCTCGGAGCGGGCAGGAGCCGCGTGCAGAGCGCGCTGGACCTGGTCGCGGCGCACGGCACCGAAGGGTATCTGAGCAGACTCGCGAACCAGCGCGAGCCGCTGGTGAACCACGGTGTGGGGCGGGCAGAGCGGCAGGCGCGCACGCTCGCCGTGGAAATGGCGCTGCACGAGCGCGATGAGCGCCGCGCGATGGAGGGCGAACTGGCCGCGCTGGAGGCCATGTGGCGTGAGGCGGAGATGATCGCCAACATTGCCGACCAGCTGCCCGACCTGCCCCGGCCGGACCCGCCGCGGCTGCGCGCGTGATCCGTCCGCCAGCCGCCGTCCACCAGGGCTGAGGCATGTACCGCAGCTGCATCTTCTGCTCGGCGGCGCTGGGGTCCAACGACACGATCGAGCGTTTTCCTGTGGGGACGACGCTCGCGTTCGACGGGGCCAGGGGCCGGCTGTGGGCGGTCTGCCCCCGGTGCTCGCGGTGGAACCTGGCGCCGCTGGAAGAGCGCTGGGAAGCGATCGAGGACGCGGAGCGGATCTTTCGCGATACGCGCCAGCGGGTGCAGAGCGAGAACATCGGCATCGCGCGGCTGCGTGACGGAACGCGGCTCATCCGCGTCGGACAGGCGGTACCGGGGGAACTGGCGGTGTGGCGCTACGGCGAATCG
>NZ_DASVTX010000492.1:0-11681 GCF_036387355.1 Longimicrobium sp. | reverse complement strand
CGAAGAAGAGCTCCGAGTACTCGGGATACGGGAAGGTCTGGTAGCCCGGATACGGGGCGAAGTCGCTGGCCGTCCACTCCCACACGTCCCCGATCATCCCGTAGCACCCGATGGGCGACACGTTGCGCGGGTAGGCGCCCGTGGGAGCAGTTTCGAAAGCCAACTGATCCACGTTGGCGTCCAGGCTGGTGGCCGGCTCGTCGCCCCAGGGGAAGGCGCGCTTCGTGGAGGTGGCGGGGTCCCACGACGCGGCCGCTTCCCACTCCGCCTCGGTGGGGAGGCGGCCGCCCGCCCAGCGGCAGTACGTTTCCGCCTCGTACCAGCAGACGTGGCACACGGGACGGTCGGGATCGACGGGCATCTCGCGGTCCATCGAGCGTGTCCACCACTCGCCGCCGTGCCGCTCCCAGAACTGCGGCGAGACGAGGCCGGCGTCCGTCTTGTGCCGCCACCCGGCATCGGACCACAGCTCCCGCCGGTCGTAGCCGCCGTCCTCCATGAAGCGCGCGTACTCGCCGTTGGTCACCGCCCACGCGCCGATGCGGAACGGCGCGACCTCCACCGCGTGCGCGGGGCGCTCGTTGTCGTACGGCCCCGAGCGGTCGTCGGTGCCAATGACGACGCGGCCGCCGGGAAAGCGCACCATGCCGTCCGCGTCCGCGGGAACGGGGCGGCCGGAGGGCGTGGCCAGCGCGCGTGGGGCCCGGTAGCGCGCGCCCTCGTCCTTGAGCTGCAGCGCCTGCAGGATCGTCTCGTTGTGCTGGTACTCGTGCTGGGCCACCATGCGAAAGATGTAGCCGCCGTGCAGAAGCTGCGGATCGGCGCCGCTGAAGTCGCCGTCCAGCAGCCGGTCCAGCACCATGCGCCGCGCGTTGGCCATGTGGTCCAGCGTGTCGGCCATGCGGGGCAGCTCCAGTTCGCCGCGGGTGGAGCGCGGGTTCTCGAACGGGTTGAACATCCCGGGCATTTCGCCGAACTGCACCGGGCCCTCCAGGTTGCGTACCAGCCACAGCTCCTCGAAGTGCGCAATGTGGCCCATGTCCCACACCACCGGGCTCATCAGCTTGTTGTGCTGGTTCATGAGCTCGGCTTCGGGAACGGCCGACACCAGCAGAAGGGTTCGCTCGCGGGCGTCGGCCAGCAGCGCCGCCGCTTCGCGGGGAGTGATCGGGTCGGACTGGGACATGGGACGGATGGGCGAGGGGATGGGGGCCGCGCGTGGAAAGATGGCATGGCGAGAGGGATCTTCGCCATGCCGCGCGGGCCGCCGGCTGCCGCAACATCCGGGCGATGACAAGCTTTGTCAAATCTCCCCGACGCGCCTGGACAGCCGGCTTTCTGCCGCGCCGAAATGCACGTTGCGCGCCGGAACTCTGGCGATGAAGTGCAACAGATCAGGCTCTAACAGAGGCACGGAGACACAGAGGAGAAGGACGGAGCGCCCTCCGGGCCCGGTCCTCCTCACCAGTTCCGCGGATGAAGTTCTCCGTGCCTCTGTGTGAGATTGCCGTTGCCGTTGACGCAGAACGCCCCCGCTCCGGAACTCCGGGGCGGGGGCGTTGTTCATCCAGCGGAACGCGGTCAGCAGTACTGGTTGAACGCGTTCACCAGGTCTTCGGCGATGGCGTCGGCGGAGCGGCCTTCGATCTGGTGGCGCTCCAGCATGAACGCCACGTCGCCGTCCTTGAGCAGCGCGATGGACGGGGACGACGGCGGATAGCCGTGGATGTACTGCCGCGCGGCGGCGGTGGCATCCAGGTCCTGCCCGGCGAACACGGTGGTGAGCTTCACCGGTTTGCGGTCGTTCTGCAGCGCCATGGCCACGGCCGGGCGCGCGTTGCGGGCCGCGCATCCGCACATGGAGTTCACCACCAGCAGCGTGGGCTCCGAAGCCTCGCCCAGCGTGGCGCGGACTTCCTCGGCGGACTTCATCTCCTGCACGCCCAGGCGCGTGAGCTCCTGGCGCATGGGGGCGATCATCATCTCGGGATACGGCATCGTTCGTTTCTCCTGCGTGTATGTGGCGTCACCGCGCGTGCGGTGGAATCAACTTGCTTCCTGTACACCGCCGCGCGGATTCGGTACCCACGGAACATCATCCACCGCCGCGCGCCGGTTCGCAAGCCGCGCCAGCGTGAACAGCAGGTCCGACAGGCGGTTGAGATACGTGATCCACTCCGCGCCCACGTGCGCCGTGTGCGAGAGCGAGACCACGCGCCGCTCCGCCCGCCTGCACACCGTTCGCGCCAGGTGCAGGTACGCCGCGCCCGCCGCCCCGCCGGGGAGCACGAACGACTTCAGCGGATCCAGCTCGCCTTCCGCGGTGTCGATCCACGCCTCCAGCTCCGCCGTGCGCCCGGCGGGGAGCACGGGGATCCACGGGCTTTCCTTGCCGCCGTCCTCGGGCGCGGGGGTGGCCAGGTTGGCGCCCACGGTGAACAGGTCGGACTGCACGGCCCGCAGCCCCGCGGCGATCTCCGTCTGCCCGTCCGCCTCCAGGTGCACGATGGCGACGCCCAGCAGCGAGTTCAGCTCGTCCACGTCGCCGTAGGCCTGCACGCGGTCGTGGTCCTTGGCCACGCGCTGCCCGCCAAAGAGCCCGGTTTCGCCCCGGTCGCCGGTTTTTGTGTAGATCTTGAGGGTCACGTGGGGAAAGTGCGTGAGTGCTGGGTGCGTGAGTGCGGGACGGCAATACGAGAGTACGAGAGTACGAGAGTACGAAAGTACGAAAGTGCCCGGTTCCGAGGACCCGGTGCGCGCCGACGGGTGTGGCCCTCACCCGGCTCGCTTAGGCTCGCCACCCTCTCCCACGAACAGATGTGGGAGAGGGGGCACACCCCAACGGCGCCCCTCCCCCGGCCCCTCCCCGTGCAAACGTCCGCACGGAGAGGGGAGAAACCACACCGGCACCCGCCGCCGGGTGCAGGTGAAGTCCCCCGTCTGTTTGGGGGGACTTTCCGCCCTTGTTGCGGCGAATTCATTCGCTCAGCTCTGCAGCTACGCGAATCTCTGCTGCTCCACACGGAAGACGCCGCCCCGACCAACCCTCCCCCAGTCTGTTTTGGGGGAGGGTGGGCGAGTAATGCGAGCCCGGGTGGGGGCCGCCCGCGAGTCCGCCCGACCGCTCAGGTGTCGCCGCCGTGCCCGGGATCAGCTGTTTCGGCCGCCTGCTCGGCGGCGATCAGGCCGGTGAGCGCCATTCCCCCCAGCGTCCACTCCAGCCACAGCAGCCGGCGCAGCACCTTGCGCGCGGTCCACGCCTCGCCATCCAACTCCAGGCGAAGGGACCGCTGGTCGTCTGTCAGGCTGGTCATGCGGTCCACGACCAGGGCGGCGGCGGTGTCCAGGCGCGCCAGCGTGTGATCCGTCACGCCGGCCATGGGGCTCGCGCCCAGGCGGCTCAGCGTCCACCACTGCGCCCGCGCCAGCTCCTCAAGCACCTGCCGCACCGTCACCCCCGGCGCGGCGGGAACGTCCAGGTTCACGTCGCGGCGGCGGCGCACCCGCGCCAGCATCCGCCCGCGCAGGTCTCCGATCCGCCGCACCCCCTCCTCCGCCTCGTCCTGCGCCAGCGGGCGCAGGTCATCCGCAAACAGCACCGCCGTTTCGCCGGACAGCACCGCGGCGTCAGACTCCACCCACTCGTCTACCGCGACCTCCAGCTCCGCGTCCGCGGGCGGCACGCGCTCTCCCGCCGCGGCCAGAAAGCGCAGCCACCCCATCAGCGAGCGCTCAAAGGCGGCCAGGGCGGCTTCCGGCGTGGCGCCGACCCCCGCGCACCCCGGCAGCGTCAGCGCGTGCGCCATCAACCCGCCGTCCCGGCCCTGCTCCAGCCCGACGGCGATCCGCGTCATCACGTCCGATCCGCTCACGCCGCCACCGCCGGTTCCAGCAGGGCCAGCGTTCCCGCGTCCGCGTCCAGCCGCGCGCGCACCCCCAGCGGCAACGTCCAGTTGTCGTCCACGTGGCCGAAGGGAAAGCCCATCGCCACCGGCACGCCCAGGTCGCCCAGCCGCTCGCGCACCAGGTCCGCCGCCAGCGGCACGTCCGGGCGCCCGGCGTCCGGCTGCTCCGAAACCGCGCCCACCGCCACGCCCGCCACACGGTTCAGGACACCCGCGAGCCGAAGCTGCGTCAGCAGGCGGTCCAGCCGGTACGCGTGCTCGCCCACTTCCTCCAGAAAGAGGATGGCGCCGTCCGGCTGCACGGCGAACGGCGTCCCCAGCGTGGCGGCGAGCAGCGCCAGGTTGCCGCCCACCAGCAGCCCCTCGGCCACGCCCCCCGTCACCGTCTGCGCGCAGGCCGGACCGCCCGCGGCCGGAAAGGGAAGCACGCCCGCCGCCTCCGCCCGCGTCATCACCGGCAGAAACGTGTCGCGCGCAAAGTCCGGAAACTCCGGCGTGTGCGGATGCGGGCCGTGGAACGAAACCACGCCCGCCCGCTGCGCCGCCAGGTGCACGGCCGTGTTGTCGCTGAAGCCGATCATCGCCCTGGGTTGGCGGGCGAGCGCGTCCCAGTCCACCGCGTCCAGGATGCGCATGGTTCCGTATCCGCCACGAAGGAACCAGATGGCGTCGATGGCGGGATCGCGCAGCGCGGCGTTCAGGTCCGCGGCGCGGGCCTGGTCCGTCCCCGCCAGGTAACCGTGGCGCGCCTCCGCCGACGCGCCGGGGACCGGCTCCCACCCGAACTGGCGGACGCGCTCCACGGCGCGCGCCACGCCGCCGGCCGGGAGCGGTCCGGCCCCGGCGACCAGGGCGATGCGGGAACCCGGGCGCAGCGCGGGCGGACGGATCATGCGGCAGCCTCCGAAGTCGTCTTGAGCGTGGCGGAAAGCACGACGAGGGCAAACAGCGCCAGCGCTGCCGCGGCCAGGTACGGGGCCGCGATGGCCACGTGCGCAAAGGCCAGCCCGCCGAGCCACGGCCCCAGCACGCGGCCCATGGCGGAAAGGGACTGGGACGCGGCCAGCAGCTTGCCCTGTTCCGCCGGGCCGCCCTGGTGGCTGATCATCGCCGAGAGCGAGGGCACCGTGGCGCCCTGCCCCATGGCGAACACCGCCGCGGCAACAAGCACGAGCGGGAGCGACGGCGCGAGCGGAATTCCCGCCATCCCCACCGCCATCAGCACCAGCCCCAGCAGCGCGGACCGCCGCTCGCCGATGCGCTTCACCAGCCGCCCCACCAGCAGCCCCTGCGCGATCGCGGCCACCACGCCCATCACCGCGAAGCCGTAGCCCACCGTCTCCTGCGTGAGCCCCCAGCGCCGGTCGGCCCACAGCGCCAGCGTGGCCTCCATCCCCGCCAGCCCCAGCGTGGTGATGAACGAGGTCAGGTACAGCCCCCGCAGCCGGGGCTGCGCGCCCACCAGCGTGGCCAGCCGGGCGCGCAGGCCGCTCTCGCGCGGAGGCATGGTGGCGCGCACGCTGGCGGAAAGCGATTCGGGAAGGCGGAACCAGGCCAGCACGCCGTTGAACGCGCCCAGCGCGGCGGCCGCCAGAAAGGGGGCGGACGGGTCCACCCGCGACAGCACGCCGCCGATGGCCGGGCCAAAGATGAAGCCCAAGCCGAACGCCGCGCCGATCAGCCCCATCCCCCGCGCCCGCTCGGACGGCGGGGTGACGTCGGCGATGTAGGCCTGCGCCACGCCCACGTTGGCGCCCATGATGCCGTTGACCGCGCGGGCGATGAACAGCACGGCCAGCGAGCCGGCCAGCCCCAGCGCGAGGTACGAGAGCGCCGCGCCGGCGATGCCCACCAGCAGAACGGGGCGCCGCCCGACGCGGTCGGACAGGCGCCCCCACCACGGCGCAAAAAAGAACTGCATGAGCGAGTAGATGGCCACCAGCCAGGTGACGGCCACGGGCCCCGCGCCGAACCGCTCGGCGTACAGCGGCAGCAGGGGGATCACGATCCCGAACCCCACCAGGTCCAGGAACACGGTCAGAAACACGACGGCCAGCGGCGAACGCCCCCGCGGCGCATCCGGCCGCGGGGGGTGCGGGCGGTCAGCGCCCGAACGGAAGCCGCGTGAGGTCGCGGAGATGGTTGATCTGCTCAAGGACCGACTTGTCCCCCTTCTGCACCTCGGGACTCGCCGGAGCCGCCGCGAGCGAATCGCGCACGTCCAGGAGCACCTCCAGGTAAAGCTGGTCCCGGCGGAATCCGAAGTCCAGGCGCGCCATTTCGGCCTGGTCTGCGGTGGCCTGCGCGCGGCCGTGAGCCTCGCGGTACAGCGCTTCGAGGTTCGCGACGATGTGCTCTCGCGGACGCGCCATGTGCCTCTCCGGGACGGGTTTCTGCAAGCCCGTAATCTACCGCCGCGCGCGCCCCGCCACAACGCGCCCCGGCGCCGCGGAACGGGGATCGCGGAGGGAGGGGTGCGGAGCGTGATTCACCCCACCCGGAGGAAGGCTCGTGACGGCCGAAGCGCGGATTGAGGCACTGGTGAAGATGATGCAGGCGCACCCCGACGACCCGCGCCCGCGGTTCGGCCTGGCGCTGGAATACGAAAAGGCGGAGCGGTGGGAGGATGCCGTCCGTGCGCTGCGCGACTACCTGGAGCGCGCGGACGACGAGGGGAACGCGTGGGGCCGGCTGGGCGCGGCCCTCCGCCATCTGGGCCGAACGGACGAAGCGGCCGAGGCCTACCGCCGCGGCATCGACGCCGCGACGCGGCACGGGCACCCGACGATGGTGGGCGAGTTCGAAGACATCCTGGACGACTTCTGATCCGAAAACGGCGAACCGCGTCTCTCACGGAGGGCACGGAGTTTCACGGAGGTCACGGTACGGACGAGAAGACCGTTCTTCTCCGTTCAGTGCCGTGAACTCCGTGCAGATCCGTTCCGTGGCCCTCCGTGAGAGACGCGGTTGTCTTTTTCTTCAGCGGAGCCTGGATACGAGCCAGTCCGCGAGCACGCCCAGGATCTCCGGCGGCACCTGCTTGTCCGGCAGCGCCGCGTACCGCGCCACGTCCGCCGTGCCCTCCGCGTCGCGCAGGAACAGGTGGTTGGTCGCCGGAAACACGCGCACGGTCACGTCGCGGTTCCCCGCCGCGCGCATCGCCGCGCCCAGTTCCGCCGCCTGCTCCGCCGTCACCTGCCGGTCGGTGGCGCCCTGCATCACCAGCACGGGAACGCGCACCCGCCGCGCGACGGGGAGCGGATCGTGGTCCATGAACCACCGCAGCCACGGCACCGCCGCCGCCGCCGAGTCGCGCTGCACCGCCGACGCCGCCAGCGCCGAATCCAGCGCGGCGCCCCGCAGCCCTTCCGCCATCAATCCGTTGCGGTTCTGGTAGTCCAGCACCCGCCGCCCCGTCCATGACGGCCCCGCCATCAGCACCACGGCGCGGATCCGCGCGTCGGAGGCCGCCACCATGGGCGCCACCATGCCGCCCTCGCTGTGCCCCGCCAGCGCGATGCGCGCCGGGTCCACCTCCGCCCGGCCGCGCAGAAAGGCGACGGCGGCCGCCACGTCCTCGGCAAAGCTTTCCGTCGTCACCGTCTGCGCCACGCCGCGCGAGCCGCCCGTCCCCTGGTCGTCCAGGCGCAGCACGGCGATGCCGCGGCGCGACAGGGTGTCCGCTACCTGCCGGAACATGCGGTAGCCGGGGATCATGGGCGACGCGCCGTCGCGGTCCTGCGGCCCCGATCCGCTGATGAGCACCACGGCGGGCACGCGGCCCTGGCGCGCGGAGGGGAGCGTCAGCGTTCCCGCCAGCGTGCGCCCGGCGAGGGTGACCGTCACCTCTTCCGCCGTGTACGGCGCGCCCGCCGGCGCCGAATAGTCCGGCCGCTCCGCCGCGCGCGGCGCCACAAAGTACCCGGCCGGGTGCCACGCCCCCGTGTCGCGCGCCATCACCACCGTTTCCGTGGCGCCCGCGTTCGCCCCCGTGAGCGCGAACAGGATGCGCACGTAGTCCCCCGCGGGCGCGCCCTGCGGGGCGGGGAGCACGGAAGCCGACTGGAGCGTCCGTGCGCTCACGGCGCCCAAGGGGGCGCGGGCACGCTGCAGGCTGGCGGTCCACGTGGCCAGCGGCACCCGCTCTCGCACGCTGGGCGCCGCGGCGTTCCAGCTTTCCTCGTACCTGCCCGCATCCACCAGCTGCGCCCACGCCGTCGCCGCCCGCACCGCGGCGGCCGTGTCCACCTGCGCGGCGGCCGGGGCCGCGAGCGCCAGGGCCATCACCGCCGCGGCCGCGCGCGCGGCCAGGCGGAATCCGTTGCCGTTCATCATCCCTCCTCGGAGTAAAAGCCTCACGCTCATTGCGATCCTCCCGCCATCTCGCGCCGGTACGACAGGTACGAGTATGCCATCGGCACCACTACCGCCGCGCCGATGGCCAGGTACGTCAGCGGCGTCCCCATCCATTCCGGCAGCAGCGCGGCGACGACGAACAGCAGCCCGGCGAGCACGAAGACGCGGCCGCCCACGCGGTGCGTGTCGCGCCACACGTTGTCGTTCTCCAGCGTCCACGGGGTGCGGATGCCGATGAAGTAGTTGCTCTTTACGCGCGGCAGGTAGTTGCCGATCCCCACCAGCAGCAGACCCACGCCGGCCAGCGTCACCCGCCGCATGTCCACCGGGTAGCCCAGGGCGAACAGGAGCATGGCGGTGTGCACCGCGGCCAGAAAGAGCGCCGTCATGTTCAGCAGCAGCATCCACTCCGGCGCAAACCGCTGCACGTTGCGCCGGCGCGGGTCCAGCCGCGGCAGCACCAGCATGAGCGCCAGGCTGGCCGTGGCGATGCCCGGCATCAGAAAGGCGCCCTGCGCGCGCGGCATCCAGTCGTCCACCCGCCCCTGCGCGTCCCAGTGCGTGGGTACGCGCCCGGGAAGCCGGCCGTATACCGACAGGGTGACCGTCCACATGGCCGCCACCAGCGCGGCGGCCGTCCACCGGCTCTTCATCCCTCGCCGCCCTTTCCCAGCATCGTCATCATCTGCTGAAGAAACTCCTGAAAAACGGTCGTTTCCAGCGAGTAGACCAGGTTGCGCCCGCTGCGCTCGCTGCGCACCAGCCCCGCCTCGCGCAGCACGGACAGGTGGTGCGACACCGATGCGGCCGTCATGGGAAAGCGGGATGAGATCTCCCCCGCCGTAAGGTCGCCCGCGCGCAGCGCCCGCAGGATTTCCCTGCGGGTGGGGTCTCCCAGTGCGCGCAGCGTGGCGTCCAGCATCCCCGTCCCCCCTCGTTCGGCGTCGTTTAGATGATCGTCTATTAGACGGTCATCTAATGGTTAAGGGCGGGGAGGATGAAAATCAACCCCGCCGGCGCGCACGGGCCGGCGGGGTTGAAGGGGAAGACGGGAGGGGCGCGGGATGTGCGGGCCGGGTCAGCCCTGCGTCGCCAGCCAGGCCACGGCCTCCGCGCGCGAATCGAACGTCTTGATGTTGCGCTTGGAAAAGACGATGACGGCCTGGTACGCGATGCGCCGCAGCCCGGTGATGCCCACCACGGCGCTCGCCTTTACGTACGGCGCGTTGTGCGCGGCGAGCTCCTTGAGGCCCTGCAGCACGGCGGCGTTGTACCGCGAGTCGCTCACGTCGGTAAGCACCAGAAGCGAGTTGCGCGGCTGCGCGGCCACCACGCCCATGGAGTGCCGGATCGCCGCCAGGGCCTCGTCCGGGTCCGTCATGGTGGAGTAGTCCAGCAGCAGAATGCGCCTGCCCTGGTGGTCCTCAAAGCGGGTGCGCTCCATGGGTCGGCTCCGGGCGGCAAGGGGTGGTGGGCAGGGCGGGGCGGCGGCCCCGCAAACAGGCGGTTCCGCAAGATAGCACGCCCGCGCCCCGCGTCCACACCCCGCCCGAAAGCGGCCAGCGCGGTCACCGGACGTTGGACGGAACCGCGGATCCTCGATCACCGCAACACGACGGACGCGCGTCATGCAATCCACCCCGCCCGCCTCCCGCTGGGAGATCACCGTGGCCGAAGCGCGCGAGGTGCAGCGCACCCTCCGCGAGCAACTGCATCCTCATCCCCCGGCGGACTTTGCGCCCCGGTGGATCGCCGGCGCCGACATCAGCATGGAGCGCTTCAGCCACTTCGGCTACGCCGCGCTGGTGGTCCTCAACGCGGAATCGCTGCAGGTGGCGGAGCAGGCCACGGCGGCGGCGGAGCTGCGCTTTCCCTACGTTCCGGGATACCTCTCCTTTCGCGAACTGCCCCCGCTGGAAGCGTGCTGGCGGCAGCTGCGGGTCCGCCCGGACCTGGTGGTGTTTGACGGGCACGGTTACGCGCACCCCCGCCGCTTTGGCCTGGCCTGCCACGGCGGCGTGCTGTGGGACGTGCCCAGCATCGGGTGCGCCAAGACGCTCCTGGTGGGCACGCACGAGGAGCCGGGGAACGAGCGCGGCGCCGTGAGCCCCATCGTGCACGAGGGCGAAACCATCGGAATGGCGGTGCGCACGCGGGCGGGGACGAAGCCCGTCTACGTTTCCGCCGGGCACCGGATGGACCTGGCGACCGCGGTGCACTGGGTGCTGCGGCTGGCCCCGCGCTACCGGCAGCCGGAAACCACCCGCCGCGCGCACGGGGTGGTCAACGAGCTGCGGCGGGCGGCCAGGGCGGGGTGAACCGAGGGACTTTCCGGAAATCCGTCAGCCGCCCCCTCCCGCCGGGGGCCGCGCCTGCATAGGTTACGCGAAAGGTTCCGGCACGCCGGGACGCGGAACCCGCCACAAAAATCCCTCCGATCTCCCCCGCCGGTCAGAACCGGGCCGGTCCATTCGTTACCCACCCGAACCAGTGAGCGTCCGGCTCAGGGACGGAACGTCTTGTCGCCTGCTTCGTCCTCACCGGAACAGCACATGAACGTCACGCAGCTCTTCAACGAGCACTACGACGCGCTGTTCCGTTACCTCGTTCGCCTGACGGGCGACAGCGACCTGGCGGCCGATGCCGCGCAGGAAGCGTTCGTCCGCCTTGTGGAGCGGCCTCCGCAGGACCGGCATCTGCGGGCATGGCTGTTTGCGGTGGCCACCAACGTGGTGCGCGACAACGCGCGCGCCCGCTCGCGGTGGTTCAAGCTGCTCAGCGGTTCGCCGGACCGTGCGCCCATGGGCGACCGGCCGGTGGCGCCCGACGCCGCGGCGGAAGGCGCGGAGCGGCGCGCGGCGGTTCGCGCCGCCCTGGACCGGCTCTCCCTCAAGGAGCGCACGGTCCTGCTGATGAGAGAGGAGGGGTTCGCCCACCACGAAATCGCGTCGGCGGTCGGTACGACGACGGGATCGGTGGGCACCATGCTGGCGCGCGCGCTCAACAAGCTGGCCCATGAGCTCGCCCCAACCTCGGAGAGTCTGCGATGAGTTTCGGGATCGGGTCGCGTTCCCATCTGGAGGACGCCGACCTTGCCGGATATGAAGGAGGAGGGCTGGATCGTGATCGCCAGCGCCTGGCCCGGGCGCACCTGAACACCTGCCCGGACTGCGCCGCCCGCCTGCTCGCCTTTCAGCGGACGGCGCGGGATGTTTCGTCGTTCCTGGCGGTGCTGGACGAGCCGGTGAGGGAAGACCGCCGCGCGCAGGCGCTGGCGGCCGTGCAGGCGGCGCGCTTCAAGGCGCGCGCGGGCGGCGGGCAGCGGCGGGCGGTGCTGCAGGCTGCGGCCCTGGTGGCGCTGCTGCTCACCGTCTCGTTCGGCACGCACCCGGGGCGCGCCTGGGTGGGCGGCGCCGTGGA
>NZ_DASVTX010000491.1:0-9488 GCF_036387355.1 Longimicrobium sp. | reverse complement strand
GTTGTTGCGGCGACTTCAGTCGCTCACCGCAGGCGGCGGTGCGCCCTTTCCCCCGGGACGGATCAGCCGGCGGCGGAGGCGGGGTGCTGGGCGGGGCGGGCGCTGCGGTGGGCGGATTTTTCGCGGTACATCGCCGCGTCCGCGCGGGCGATGGCGGCGGGCAGGTCCTCCGCGCCGGAGTAGTCCGCCGCGCCCATGCTCAGCAACAGCTGCAGCCGGCCGCGGTCTTCGGGGGCGAGCTGGCGGTTGGCGTCCACCAGCGCTTCGCGGATGCGCGGCACCACGTCCGCCGGGAGCGCGGCGGGGAACAGCAGCAGAAACTCGTCGCCGCCCCAGCGGTACACGCGGTCCAGCGGGCGGATGCATCCGCGCAGCGTCTGCACCAGGCGGCGCAGCAGTTCATCGCCCGCGCCATGGCCGTGGACGTCGTTCACGGTCTTGAGGTTGTCCATGTCCAGCATTACCGCCGTCCCGAACCGCGCGCCCACGGCGTCCAGCCCCACGCCCTCCTCGTACGCGCGGCGGTTCAGCGCGCCGGTGAGCGAATCGTGCAGCGCCACGCGCAGCAGCCTGTCATGCGACACGGAAAGCTGGGCGCGAGCGTCATCCGCCTCGCGCCGCGCGTCTTCCATCAACAGAAGCACCATCCCGAACGCCAGCAGCATCTGCGCGAGCAGGTCCAGGTACGAGTTGTACTGCAGCAGAAGGCCAAGCGGGCCGTCCACAGGGTGCAGCCCGGCCCGCATGGCCGTCAGGTACCCGGCCGCGTACCCTGCCCACAGCACCGCCATGGCGCAGAACACCGCGCCCGTCGCGCGGCTGCCCAGCGTGGAGCGGGACGGCGGCAGCCGCAGCAGCAGCGCGCCGCACAGCGCGCACGCCGCCGCCGCCACCGGCGTCTGCATGAGCACCACGGTGTTCAGCGAAACGGTGACGAGCGCGGAAAGCAGCGCGTACCCCAGCGCGAACGGCGCGGCCAGGCGAAGGAACCGCCGCGGCTGCGTGCCCGCCACGTAGCTCAGCGTCCCGCCCAGCAGGCAGGCGAAAAAGAGCAGCTTGCCCGCCTGGTACACGCCGTCCGCCACGCGCGCCGCCAGCGGACCCGAGACCCGCTCCGGGGTGACGTAAAAGGCAAGGACGGCCGTGAGCGCCACGGCGAGCGCGGGCCACCCCAGCGCCCACAGCCGAAAATACGGGCGGCGGGGGTTGGCGCGGGTGAGCACGGCGAACAGGCCGGCCAGCAGCACCGTGCCTCCGCCCTGCGTCAGCGCGCCCAGAAAGGAGATGAGCCCCCCGATGGCGGGATCGGTCATGGGGTGACCGGGATCAGGAGCGGAAAAGGGATGCGGCCCGGGGGCGGGCCGGGGAGGTCAGCGGGTGCGGCGCTCCAGGCGGCGCTGTTCGCGCTCCACCTTGATGCGGGCACGGGCGTCGCGCGGCCGCTCGCCGGGGTACATGATGCTGATGTCCACGCCGCCCATGAGCGCGAACCCGCCGATGCGCAGGATGGGCGCGTGGGGGTCCGTGGGGGCCTCCGACTGGTAGCGCTGCCCGAACCCGCCCATGAACGCAAACCCGTTCATGTCCACGTGCACGCCGGGCGGAACGATGATCTCCGCGCCGCCCATGACGGCGAACACGGTGATTTCCGTGACGCCCGGGGCAAAGCGGGCCTCGCGCAGGTCCAGCTCCACGCCGCCCATGATGGCGACCACGTGCGTGGCCCTGGCCGGCGACCACGCCCCCCGGCGCTCCGCCCCGCCCATGATGCCGACGATGACCTGGTGCTCCGCGTTGTAGCTGCCGATGGCCGGCGTGAAGGCGCCCCCGGCTGACGCGGCCGCGCCCTGCTGCGCGACGGGAAGGTCGGCGGTCAGCGCGCGCAGCTCGTCCAGCGTGCCGGCGGCGTGCGCCTGGTCCAGCCGCTGCTCCAGCGCCTCGTCGGACAGGTTGTCGAGCGAATAGTGCTGGCAGAGTTCCAGGATCACCTGCTGGCGGGTCCGTTCCAGCGGCACGGGAACCGAGTTGGGCTGCGCCATCGCAAAGTCGCAACGTACGGGGGTGTCCGCGCGCCCGGTGCGGGCCGGCGGACGGGTTGGAACGTAGGCGCGGCGCCGCGGGGGAGCAAGCGGATCGCGCCATGGCGTGCACGCCGACGTGCACCGGCGCGGGTGTACGCGGGATGGCGAGGAGATGATTCAGTGCGGGTGAGGGCGGGAACGGCGTCGCGCTGCGCGCGGGCCCTCCCCCGGCCCCTCCGCGTGCAAACAGCCGCACGGAGAGGGGGGAACTGCACTTCAGTGTGGTTCGGACGCTGCCGATGCGGCCGAAGGAGGCCCCCTCCCCCAGCCCCCTCCACCCGCTCCGCGGGAGAGAGGGAGCCGTTCGGCGCCGGGCGGAGGTCGGCGCGCGTCGCCGGGCCGTCCGCCGGGTCGGTTGACGCCCCGAACGTGGGCGCGACAGCGGCCACGAGTCGGGGCTTACCGCGGTTCGAGCGGCGGATTCATCCGCTCAGGGGGCTTCGGGCGGGAACGGCGTCGTGCTTCGCGCGGGCCCCTCCCCGTGCGAACTGCCGCACGGAGCGGGGAGAACGACATCGGCATCCCGCGGCCCCGTGCAGGTGAAGTCTCCCCGTCTGTTCGGGGAGACTTTCCGCCGGTGTTGCGG
Organism: Longimicrobium sp.; assembly: GCF_036387355.1. GTDB lineage: Bacteria > Gemmatimonadota > Gemmatimonadetes > Longimicrobiales > Longimicrobiaceae > Longimicrobium. The sequence goes on along the minus strand of NZ_DASVTX010000491.1, from coordinate 6,821 downwards.
CGACTTCAGTCGCTCGGCGCGGGCGGCGGGCTGATCTCCGCCCATGCGCGCCCGAGTTTCAGCCCCCAACAACCCTCCCCCAGTCCGTTTTGGGGGAGGGTGGGTGAGTCATGCGAACCCGGGTGGGGGCCGCCGTGGACCCGCGGCCCCCTCACCCCAGCCGGTTGCGCAGCCACTCCGCTGCGTAGTCGATGGCGGCGGGGGGGAGGATGTGGCCCGCGTTCCACCAGCGCAGCTCCTTGGGCTCCGACGCGGCCGCGTACAGACGCTCCGCCTGCTCCGGACGCACCGTGCGGTCCTGCCGGCCGTGCACCATCAGCAGCGGGCGGCCGTTCAGCTTGCGGACGGCACGCACGGGATCCGCCACCGTGCGCGCAATCCCGGCCAGCGGCGTCCCGCCGGGCAGGTCGCCGCCCGCGGCCAGCACCACCGCGCGGATGGACGGGTCGTCCGCGGCGGTCATCACCGAAAGAAAGCTGCCCAGCGAGTAGCCCGCGATCGCCAGGCACCCCGCGTCCACCTCCGGCCGCGCGGCCAGGTAGCGCATGGCCAGCCGCGCCTCCTTGAGCGCCTGCCTCCACAACCCCACGAGCGCCAGCGGGTTGCGCGCGGCCTGCGCCTGCAGCGGGTCCGCGCGGGTGCCGTGCAGCGGCAGGTCGATGGCCAGCGTGGCGATGCCATGGCGCAGCAGCGATCCGCCCACCCCCTCCGCCATGTGCTCCTTGCGCGACGAATACCCGTGCAGCAGCAGCGCCCCCGGCGCGGAGCGTGCCTCGCGGGGCAGCAGCAGGATGGCGGGAATGGCGTCGCCGCCCGCCCGGAACTCCAGCACGATCCGCCGCCCGCCGGGAACCTCGCGCTCGGAGTGCGTCGTCTGATGGATCTGTCTCTTGATGATCATCCGGCGCGGGGCGGCAAGATCACTGCCGCGGCCGCGCGCAGTGCGGACCCCTTTGCCGCCGCGCCGGGTACCCCGCTATTCTGTGCGCTCACGCTCCGGCACTCCCAAACCGCGCTCCGCATGCGATCCGTTCTTCGCGCCGCCGCCACATCCGTTGCCGTGCTCCTGGCCACGGGCGGATGCAACAGCCCGCTGGCCCCCGGCGACTTTACGCTCGACGGGCAGTGGGAGGGCCGCGGCTTTCCCTACGGCCTGGCGCTGGACCTGAACCAGGACCAGGACAACGCTGTCAGCGGCGAGGGCGAGCTGCGCGGGCTGCGCGTCGTGCCCATCACCGGCACGGAGCGGGCAGACACGGTGATCAGCACGCGCACCGCGGTGGACGTGAGCGGGCGGTGGCGGTATCCGGCATTCCGCCTCACGCTGTCGCAGGACGAGTTCGCCGACATCCAGCTGGCCGGCACCTTTTCCGGCCCGGACAGCGTGAACGTGACGCTCACCGGCTCCGGCTTCAACGGCGCCGCCATCACGCTCGTCCGCGCGGCCGACTGACGCTCGTCGCGCCAGCGCCGGCGCGGAGCGGCGTGTCCATCACAGGACGATGATCGTCATCCGGCGGAGCGCCGGACGCTGCTGCGATCCATCGAAAGTCCCACAACTCGTGATCCCCATGCGATTTCGTACCACGCTGGCCGCCGCCGCCGGATGCGCCGTTCTGGGCGCGGCGCAGGCGCGCGCGCAGGACCCCACGTTCACGGTGCGCGCGCCCGCGCCCGCGGGGTTCAGCCGCGCGGAAGCGCAGGCCACCACGCTGCGCCATCTGCAGAACCTCATTCGCCTGGACACGCAGAACCCGCCGGCGAACGAGCTGATCACGGCGATGTACTTCGACTCCGTGCTCACCGGCGTGCCGGGGATCGAAAAGCAGATCCTGCGCATTCCCGGCGACAGCATGCGCATGCGCGCCAACTTCGTGGCCCGGCTGCGCGCCACCCATCCGCGGCAGAAGCCGGTGATGGTGATGGGGCACATGGACGTCGTGGGCGCCGACACCACCAAGTGGGACACGGACCCGTTCGAGCCCACCTTTCGCGACGGCTACCTGTACGGGCGCGGCGCCATAGACGACAAGGGGATGCTCGCCGCCACGCTGACCGCCATGGTGCAGCTGGCGCAGCAGCGCGACCGGCTGGACCGCGACATCATCTTCTTCGCCACGGCGGGCGAAGAGGGCGGGCCGTCCGTGGGCGTGGACTGGGTGATGGAGCACCACCGCGGCCTGGTGGGCGACGCGGAGTTCGCGCTCAACGAGGGCGGGCGCATCCGGCTGGACAACGGCGCCATCCGTACGGTCAACATCCAGACGACGGAAAAGGTGTACTACACCGTGGTGGCCACGGCGCGCGGAACCAGCGGGCACGGCAGCGTTCCGCTTCCCGACAACGCGCTCGCCGCGCTGGCCCGCGCCGTCAACCGCGTGCACGAGTGGCGCGCCCCCGTGCGGCTGAACGAAACGACGCGGCTGTACTTTCAGCGCCTGGCCACCATCGAAGCGAACGCGGAGACCAGGCGCGCCATGGAGCAGCTGACGGTGGCGGGCGCACCGCAGGCGCAGGTAGACGCGGCCGCGGCGGTGCTCGCGCGCGATCCGCTGTACAACGCCGTCCTGCGCACGGGCGCCTCGCTCACCCTGCTGAACGGCGGATTCCGCGCGAACGTGATTCCGTCCGAGGGGCGCGCCACGTTCAACGTGCGCATCCTTCCCGGCGAGGACATCCGCGAGATCGTGCGGATGATGAACCAGGCCGGTGGCGAGCCGCAGGTGACGTTCACGGCCGAGGAGGAGCCGGTTCCCGCGCCGCCCCCGTCGCCCGTGGGCACGGAGCTGTTCCGCGCGATGGAAGAATCCGCACGGGCGATGGCGCCGAACGCGACGGTGATCCCGTTCATGTCCACGGGCGCCACCGATGGCGCGGTGCTGCGCGCGGCGGGCATTCCCACCTACGGCATCCTTCCCATGCCGTTGACGATGGAAGACGAGCTGCGGATGCACGGCGACAACGAGCGCGTTCCCGTTCCCGCGCTGGGCTGGGCGACGGAGTACCTGTACCGCGTGCTGCGCCAGGTCGCGACCTGATCCGGTGGCCCGCACCGTCCCGAACGCCCGGCGTCCCCGCGCCGGGCGTTCGTTCGTTGATGAGCATCGTTGGCAGAAATCCAGGAACGGACGTGCGGCGCGACGGATGGTTCCTTTGAGAGGTGCCGTGGCCGTTGCCGTGCTCGCCGACGGGCGGAACCAATCGCCCGTGCCGATGGTTTCATGCGCGGGTTCCGGCCGCGGCGGGCGCGGCGTGCACTCCACTCCAGTTCGGATGATTGATATGAGAAAGACGATCGCGATCGTTGCGGCGGCGGCCGCCCTGGCCGGCGCGCAGACGGCTTCCGCGCAGTCCGCGTTGCCGGTCTCGTTCGAGGCGCGCCTGGATGCCGGCGTGCCCACCGGCGATGCCGGCGATGCGTTCAACACCGGCGTGGGCTTTGGCCTGCGCGCGTCGCTGGACCTGGCGCCCACCTTTTCCATCTACGGCGGCTACTCGCGCTTCAGCTTCGACCTCAAGGACAGCGGGCTGACGGATGCCGAGGCGGAGCTGGACGGGTTCGAGGTCGGAGGGCGTGTGAGCCTGGGGACGGGCGCCGGGGTAGCGACGCCGTATGCGCTGCTGGGCGCGCTTTTTCACAACGACCAGACGGGTCTCGAGGCCGGGCTGGGCGCGGACTATCCGGTGAGCTACAACCTGTCCGTCACCCCCGAGGTGCGGTACCGCACGGTCGACGAGTTCAACTACATCAGCCTGGGCATCGGCGCGCGCGTCCACTTCTGATCCGCGCACTTTGCCGATCAACCCGACCGGGTCCCGCCCTCACCGGCGGGACCCGGTTCCGTTCTGCCTCGGTGGATGCGTTGCGGTTCCGCGCGTGGTCCCGGCCTTGCCACGTTCGCGGCGCCCGCGCGGGGCTGGATTCTCCGCATCTCATGGAACGGTCGCCCCGTGCTGCGCGCGGGATGGCGGACAGGCTGCATGAAAGCTCAGGCGAGCACGGCGCGCGGACGATCCCGCGCGGTGGCGGATGATGACGGGCGATCGGGGGCGCGAAAGGTCCGAGGCGCCCTCGCCAAGGCGGGGCGGGCACAATGAGCGTGATGCGCGACCCGGTGCGCGGGCGTCGTGGGATATTGCCGGCGCTGGTGCGGTTCGCGGCGCGGCGGTGGCGCCGCCTGCTGGTGCTGTTCATGGGCGTGCTGCTGCCCCTGCTGGCGTTCGGGCTGCTCGCCAACGACGTGATGGAGCACCACGGCCTGCTGTGGGACGCGCCCGTCCTGCGCTACGTTCACGGTTATTCCACGCCATCGCTCGACCGGTTCATGCTCTTCATGAGCGCCATCGGGTATGCGTGGGGCGTGGTGCCCGCCGTGCCCGTGCTGTTCATCATCCTGATGCTGTACAGGCGCCGTGGGGACGCGCTGTTCTTTGCGCTGGCGGTGGGCGGGGCGGGGATCCTGAACAAGGGCGCCAAGCTGTTCTTTCGCCGTACGCGCCCCGCGCTGTGGACCTCCATTGCGCCGGAAACGACGTACAGCTTTCCCAGCGGGCACGCGATGGGCTCCATGGCGCTGGCCGCGGCGGTGGTGGCGCTGCTATGGCCCACGCGGTGGAGGTGGCCGGCCATCGTGGTGGGCGCGGTGTTCACCGGGCTGGTGGGATTGTCGCGCGTGTACCTTGGCGTGCACTTTCCCAGCGACGTGCTGGCGGGGTGGTCGGCGTCGCTGGCGTGGGTGGTGGGGGTGAGCTTTGTGGCGTACGGCCGCGCCGCCAAGCCGCGCGAGTCCGCCACGCCCACGCCCGAACTGCGCAACAAGGAGGTCGGCGCGTGAGGGCGGGCGTCAGGGCGGCCCCCACCCGGGTTCCAGTACTCACCCGCCACTCCACCAAAACGGATTGGAGGAGGGTTGATACGGCCGAGAAATGGGCGAGGATGGGCGGAGATCGGCACCGCACGCTGAGCGACTGAAGTCGCCGCAACAACGGCGGAAAGTCTCCCCAAACAGACGGGGAGACTTCACCTGCACGCGGCCGCGGGTTGCCGATGATGTTCTCCCCTCTCCGTGCGTCTGTTTGCACGGGGAGGGGCCGGGGGAAGGGGCCCGCGCGCAGCGCGAACGTTCGCGTTGTCCGACCTCGCCTGAGCGGATGAATCCGCCGCTCAAACAGCGGTAAGCCCCGACTCGTGGCCGCTGTCGCGTCCACGATCGAGGCTTCAACCGACCCGGCGGACGGCCGTGCGCAGGTCGCGCGCCCCGAAGCGTCGAATACAGTCCGCGCAGGCGGACTTCATGTGATCCGAGGCGCGGTTTCAACCGCCGGGCACGGACCCCGGAGGCGCGTGCCGACCTCCGCCCCGGCGCCGAACGGCTCCCCCTCTCCCGCGGAGCGGGTGGAGGGGGCTGGGGGGAGGGGGCCTCCTTCGGGGCATCGGCACCGTCCGAACCGCAATGAGATGATGTTCTCCCCTCTCCGTGCGGCAGTTTGCACGGGGAGGGGCCGGGGGCATAGGCGTTAACTTAAAGGATTGCAGCCCGCGTGATAACCGATTATCGTGGACTGCATGCGAATGGATACTCTTGGCGAAGAGTGGAGCGTTGTGACGCGCTTCCTGCCGGATGGGTGGCGGGAGCTTGCCCGCTCCACGGGCGCACTGCAGCGAGCACGGCAGGTTAGCAGCGCTGATGTGCTGCTCCGGCTGGCGTTCCTGTACGCTGCTTCGGGTCTGTCTCTGCAGCAGGCGGCGGCGCGATCAAGTACTTCAGGGCTTGCGCGGATTTCGGCGGTTGGGCTCATGAAGCGGATGCGCAACGCCGAAGCATGGCTGCAAGCGCTTGTCGCAGCCGTCTTTCGCGAGAGCGCGTGCCGAGCGCCGCTGGGCGGTGTGGCGGCGGGCCGGCGGCTGCGGATTGTCGACGCCACGCACGTCAAAGTGGCTGGCAGCAACGGCACTGACTGGCGGCTGCATTACGTCCTTTCACTCCCGTCGTTGACCTGTGACTTCGCCGAGGTCACAGATGCCAAGGGAGGCGAAACGTACAAGCGGGTTCCGGTGCAGCCCGGAGACGTAATCCTCGGTGATCGCGGGTACTGCCACAGGAAGGGCGTGGCCTATGTCATCGACGATGGAGGCGACGCGCTGGTCCGGCTCAACGCCAACAGCTTTCCTCTGCTGAATGCGGATGGCGGCAGATTCGAACTGCTGACCGCGCTGCGCTCCCTCAAGGGGCTCGGCACCAAGGGTTGGAAGGTCTGGTTCGAGGCAAACGGCCGCCGGTACGCGGCGCGACTGTGTGCTGTGCGGAAAAGCGCGATCGCGGCGCGGCGGTCGAGAGATCGCCTGCAGAAGCTTGCACGCAAGAAGGGGAAGACTGTTTCGCCGGCGACGCTCGAGTTTGCCGAGTACGTGTTCGTGCTGGCCACTCCCGGGCTGGACGACCTCACGCCGGAACAGGTGCTGGAGTTGTACCGGGCCCGCTGGCAGGTTGAGCTGAGCTTCAAGCGGCTGAAGTCGCTCTTCGACATGGGAAGCGCGCCCAACCGCGACCCCAACGCGGTGCGAAGTTGGATTTATGCGAAGCTGCTGGCGGTGCTGCTGATCGAACGACTGGGCGAGGCATCTCGCCTTTTTTTCCCCTGGGGATTCCCCATGGAACTCGGGAAGCCGCTGGCAGGAGTTTCGGGAGGCAGCGGATGCGTTCCGGACCGTGATTTCCCTGCCCAGCCTGCCTAGCGAGTTGCTGCGGAGGGGAAGCGAATTGCGCGAGCGGTTGCTGCCGGCACGACGTAAACGAGTTTCACAGGTCGCTCGGCTACAA
>NZ_DASVTX010000490.1:0-1670 GCF_036387355.1 Longimicrobium sp. | reverse complement strand
CAGTTCATCCACGCCCCCATGCTCCCCTGGGTGAGCGACAACGCGGCGGCGCTGGCCAAGATCCGCGGGCTGATGGAGACGGGAAAGGGCAAGTACTACGTGCACTGCGGGTTGGGCCGCGACCGCACCAACGTGGTGCGGCGGCTGGTGGAGGCGGGGGGGATGCAGGTGGCCACGTCGGGCGACCTGCAGCACGCCAGCACCTTTGCCGACCGCATGCGCGAGCCGGTGGCCGAAAAGCGCGACATGCAGCGCGGCGCCCTGCGGGAGCTGGAGCCCGGCGTGTGGCTGATCCCGCACCCGAACCAGTCGGAGCTGTCGGGCTACATGCTGGCGGGGCAGGTGCGTACGGTGGTGCTGCTGCTGGACCCGTCTGACCCCGAGCAGCGCGCCTGGCGGGATGAAGAGGAAAGGGCGTTCCGCACGTCGTCGGTGCAGTTCGTGGAGCGTCCCGTGGTGCGGGGTGAAACGGATCGCCTGGCCGCCATCGCGGCGGAGGTGCGCGCGCTGCCGCACCCTGTGGCGGTGGTGGCGCCGCGGACGCCGTACTCCAACGGCGTAGCCTATCAGGGCACGGAGGCGGCGGTGGGCTTCATGCAGGCGTACAAGCGGCTGTCGCGCTCGGCGGCGGCCGGGGCGGCGCGGTGAGCGGCGCGGCCGGCATTCCCGTGGCGGCGGACGGCGCGCACGTGGTCGCGGCGCCCGCGCCGCGCCGCGGCGGGATGCGGCGCGAGCTGTTGCGCAAGTCGTTTCACATGAGTTCCATGGCGCTGCCGCTGTTCGCGTGGGCGGCGCCGCGGACGCTGGGGCTCGCGGTGCTGCTGCCTCTGGCGGTGACGGCGGTCGTGGTGGATTCCGTCCGCCTTCGCTTTCGCGGGCCCAGGTACCTGTTCCTGCGGGCCACGCGCACCATGCTGCGGCACCACGAGCGGCGCGGGTTTGCGGGGGCCACCTACATGGCGGTGGCGTACGCCGCGGCGCTGGCCGTCTTTCCGCAGCCCATCGCCGTGGCGGGGATGCTGTACAACGCGCTGGGCGATGCCATGGCGGCGCTGGTGGGCAAGCGCTTTGGGCGGCACCGCACGGCGTGGGGCAAGAGCTGGGAGGGGTACGCCGCGGGAATGGCGACCAGCCTGGCCGTGGGCTTCGCGGTGCCGGGCATTCCCCCGGCCGCCGCGGTGATCGGGGCGGTGGCCGCATCCACCCTGGAGTTCCTGCCGCTGCCGCTGGACGACAACGTCCGCGTGACGCTCGGCGGTGCGCTGGCCTGCTGGCTCGCCGCCACGCTGCTCTGACGCGCTGGACGGACGTCGCAAGTCGAAACGATGCAGAAGGGCGGGTGCCGCGAGGCGCCCGCCCTTGCTTGTTTAGCGAACAGTCGGAGGTAGTGGAGTGGGCAGGCTGGAGGCGGCGCCCACGGCCCTGCCAAGCGACTGAAGTCGCCGCAACAACGGCTGAAAGCCTCACGGTACTCCTGTGAGGCTGCACCTGCTCGGGTGATCAGTCCGGTTGCGGACCCATGTCTCCCTGAGCGGATGAATCCGCCGCTCCAGGAGCGGGAAGCCCCGGCTCGTGGCCGCTGACGCGTCCACGATCGGGGCTTCAACCGACCCGGCGGATGGCTCGGCGGGGTGGTGAGGTGGGTCTGGCTCCAGCCCGGCTGAGCGACT
>NZ_DASVTX010000489.1:0-10255 GCF_036387355.1 Longimicrobium sp. | reverse complement strand
CTGCTGAATCACCTGCCCGTGGCGGTCGGCTCTCCCGCGGGGCCGGACGGGGCCGGCGTGCGCGTGATGCAGGAGGGCGAGCCCTCCATCGCCTTTGATTCGGTGCTCGCGCCGGGAGACACCTCCGCCGCCCGCCCGGTTCGTATCCGGCTTCCCGGCGTGGCGGACAGTGCGGTCGTGCGGCTGGCGGTGGTCGCGCCGCCGCTCCCGCCACAGAACGTCCCGGCGAGCGCGCCGGACAGCATCCCGAATTCTGTCTACGCCGCCGCCAACGTGTCCACGAATCTGTCGGGGCTTTCCGGCACCTACGTTCGCAACATCGTCACCATCCTGTTCGCGCCGAACACCCCGCGGGCGCGGCGACAGGCAGCGGTGGATGCCGTTGGTGGGCGGGTGATCGGGGGGTACCGCCTGCCGGACGGGGATGGCGAGTACTACGTGCGCCTGCCAGATGATGGCACCGCCGGCCCGCTGTTGCGGGCGATGGACCTCCTCAATGGGTTCCCCGGCGTGGAAGCGGCCGGGTTCGAGTCGATGAACACCGCCGCTGCGATCGCGGAGCCGGACCCGGGCCCGAGACGTCCGGCCCCCCGGTGATGAACCAACGCTCGCGCCTTCGGGACGGCCCCGATCTTCATCCATCCGGATTCCTCTCTGGAGTTTCATGCGCGGATTCCGGATCTTGTTCGCACCCTCGATAGTCAGAGGTGCTGCGGCAAATGTGGCTGCACGAGCGACGGCCGGCCCCAGGCACCGGACCCTGGCGCATCCGTGCAAACCTTTTGGCCGCGACGCGCATCCAAGGTCAGCCTCCCATCGTCTTCCTCCCGCTCCGCTCTCCGTATGAACAAGCTCGCGTTGGGAATCGTGCTGGCGGTCGCGGCCTCGCCCGCACGCGCGCAGCAGCCCGCGGCCGCTCCGCGCGCCGCCGCCCCCGAGGTGCCCCAGGCCGCCGCCCGCCGCACCACGCAGTCCATTCGCGTGGACGGCGCGCTGGACGACGCCGCCTGGGCCCAGGCCACGCCCATCACCGAGTTCCGGCAGCTGGACCCGGCCGAGGGGCAGCCCGCCACGGAACGTACCGAGATCCGCGTGCTGTACGACGACCAGGCGCTGTACATCGGCGCGCGGCTGTACGACCGGCAGCCCGTGCGCTCGCGCCTGGGCCGGCGCGACATGGCCATGTCGGCGTCGGACTGGCTGACCGTCATTCTGGACAGCAACCACGACCACCGCACGGCCGTGGGCTTTGAGGTGAACCCGTCCGGGGTGCGGCGCGACCAGACGCGCTCCGGCGACGGCGAGGACGATTCGTGGGACCCGGTGTGGGAGGCGCACACGGCGGTGAGCGACAGCGGGTGGACGGCGGAGATGCGCATCCCCTTCAGCCAGCTCCGCTTCAGCGCGGCGCCGGTGCAGACGTGGGGGCTGCAGGTGGAGCGGCAGATCGCCCGCAACCAGGAGTTCTCCGTGTGGTCGTTCACGCCGCGCGACCAGCCCGGGGGAATTCCGCGCTTCGGGCACCTGGCGGGGCTGGAGCGCATCCCCACGGGCAAGCGGCTGGAGGTGCTGCCCTACGCCGTGTCGCGCGCGGAGAACGTGGACCGCGGGGCCAACCCGTTCCGCGACGACCGCGAGTACGGCATGAACGTGGGGGTGGACCTCAAGTACCGCCTCACCAGCAACATGACGCTGGACGCCACCGTGAACCCGGACTTCGGGCAGGTGGAGGTAGACCCGGCCGTGGTGAACCTGACGGCGTTCGAGACGCAATTTGAGGAGCGCCGCCCCTTCTTTGTGGAGGGATCGGAGATCTTCCGCTTCGGCGGGGACGGCACCAACCTGGCCTTCTACTCGCGCCGCATCGGCCGGCAGCCCACGCTGGCGCCGCCCTACGCCGAGCGCGACGTGCCCACCAACACGCGCATCCTGGGCGCCGTAAAGCTTTCCGGCCGCACGCAGAGCGGATGGTCCGTGGGCGCGCTGAACGCGGTGACGCGGCGCGAGACGGCCCGCTTTCGCCTGGATGACGGGGAGAACGGCACGGTGACGGCCGAGCCGCTCACCAACTTCTTCGTGGGCCGCGCCCGGCGCGAGACGCGCGCCGGGCAGACGGCGCTGGGCGGATTCGTGGGCGCGGTGAACCGCAATCTGGACTCGGACGCGCTGTCCGGCGCGCTGCGCTCGTCCGCCTACTCGGCCGGGGTGGACCTGTTTCACCAGTGGGACCGGCGCAGCTGGACGCTGAGCGGCTTTCTGGCGGGGAGCCACGTCCGCGGCGAGGAGGGCGCGCTCGTCTCCACCCAGCAGCTGCCCTACCACTACTTCGGCCGGCCGGACGCGCATCACCTGGCGCTGGATTCGTCGCTGACGTCGCTCTCCGGCTTGGCGGGGGCCATTCAGGTCAACCGGCGGATGGGGCGGCTGTGGAGCGCCAACGCCCGGCTGAACACCATCAGCCCGGGGTACGAGGTGAGCGACCTGGGCTTTCAGCGCCGCGCAGACCGCATCGACGCCGAGGTGGGCGGCAGCTACAACGAGTCGCGGCCGGGCAGGGTGCTGCGCCGCTACTCCGCGTACGGGCAGTTTCTGGTGGAGCACAACTACGACGGCGAAAACGTTTCCAACCGCCTCTTCAACGGCGGCTCCATCCAGCTGCTGAACTACTGGAGCGCGTACGCCAACACGACGTTCTCGCTCCCGGGCACGTACGACGACCGCCTGACGCGCGGCGGCCCGGCGGCGCGTCGGCCCGGGCTGTTTTCCATCAACGGCGGAATCTCGACGGACCCGCGCAAGAAGGTGATCGGCGAGTTCAACGGGTACTACGAGCGCACCGACGCAGGTGGCGACGGGATGAACATTTCCGGCGGCGTGCTGCTGCGCCCGGCGCCGCACTGGGAGGTGTCGCTGGCGCCCTCGCTGGGCTGGTCGCACTCCGTGGCGCAGTACCTGGGGCGCGTCACGGATCCGCTCAAGACGGAAACGTTCGGCGCGCGCTACCTGTTCGCCTCGCTGGACCAGACCACGGTGGCGCTGGAGACGCGCCTGAACTACACCTTTACCCCCGCGCTGTCGCTGCAGGTGTACGCGCAGCCGTTCATCGCCAGCGGCGACTTCGGCGAGATCAAGGAGCTGGACCGGCCGCGCACGTTCAACTTCCGCGTGTACGGCAGGGACGTGGGGCAGGTGGTGGACGGGCGCATCTACCCCAACGGCACGGGCACGGGCGCGCTCTCGTTCCCCGTGCCGCAGCCGGACTTCAACTTCCGCAGCCTGCGGGGCAACGCGGTGCTGCGCTGGGAGTGGCGGCCCGGCTCCACCATGTACCTGGCGTGGCAGCAGAACCGCAGCAGCGCCCAGCCGTACGGCGACTTTGACCTGGGCCGCGACGGGGACGAGCTGTTCGGCGCCGCGCCGGACAACGTGTTCCTCATCAAAGTCAGCTACTGGCTGAACCCCTGAGCGGTTTCTGGTGGATGGCAAACGCCCCGGCTTCTCGCGAGAGGAGCCGGGGCGTTCTGTAGATGGCGGTCAGGCGCGCGTTCCGCGGAGGGTCAGGCCCGCGGGCGCTCGTGCATGAGCTGCCACGAGGTGCCGAACCGGTCCCGCAGCTGGGCGAAGCGGGAGGCGAAGAAGGTTTCGTGGATGGCCATGAAGACCTCGCCGTCTTCGGCAAGCAGGGTGTAGAGGCGTTCCGCTTCTTCGGCGCTGTCCACCGCCAGGCTCAGGTACGCGCTACGGACGGGTTGGGCGCTGGGGATGTCCGAGCCCATGAGCAACATGCCGCCGATCTCGATGCGGGCGTGCAGGATGCCGTTCCTGAACTCTTCCGGAACCCCGCTCTGCGGCAGTTCACTGTGCCGCATCATACTGGTGATCCTGCCGCCCAGGTGCTGCTCGTAGAAGCGGAACGCCGCTTCGCAGGTGCCGGCGTAGTTCAGATAAACGCTGAGCTTCACTGGATTCTCGCCTTGTGAGAGGATGCTTCAGTGCGCCCGGACGGCGATCTCGTCGCGCATGGCGTCTTCCTGCGCGCGCAGTTCCGGCGTGAACGCCTCGCCAAAGTCATCCGCCGTGAACACCTGCCGCAGCTCCAGCTGCGCGTTGCCGTTCGCGTCTTCCACCGGCCACTGCCGCACCCACTCCAGCGCTTCGTCGCGCGACTTTACCTCGATGAGGGTGAAGCCGGCGATCATCTCCCCGGCCCCCGCGAACGGCCCCTGGGTGACGGTCGGCTTGCCGCCGCTGAAGCTGATGCGGGCGCCGCGCGAACTGGGGTGCAGCCCCTCGCCGCCCACGATGATGCCGGCGTCGGCCATGCGCTGGTTGTACTGCGTCATCGCGTTCAGCAGTTCGTGGCTGGGCATGAGGCCCGCTTCGCTGTCGACGTCCGCCTTGCGGATGATCATGAATCGCATCGGTTCTGCTCTCTGGCTGGAGTGGGTGCCGGGCGTGCGCTCCGGGCGTGACGGGCGACTCGCATCGCCCTTCTGACCCTGCGTCGAATGACGCATCGCGAATTCGACACGGCCCGTGATCCGGATGCCGGGCCGCGTCCCGATCACCCGCCTTGCGCCACCGCCGCGCCCGCTCCGGCCTGCACCTCCGCCGCCTTCTGCGCGGGCTCGAACGCCTGCCGCACCTCGGCCGCGCCCTGCCCTGCGATGCGCAGGAACTGCTCGGCGAGTTCCACCGCGGCCTGCTTGCTGGGCAGGTTCACCAGCGCGAACCCGGCGATCAGTTCCTTGGCTTCCGTGAAGGGGCCATCCACCACGCCCGCCTTGCCGCCCTTAAGGTAGACGCGCGCGCCCAACGCGCTGGGCTGCAGCCCCTCGTAGCCCAGCAGCACGCCGTCGCGGCCCAGCTGGTCCAGAAAGCGGCCCATCTCATCCAGGTCCATGCACGGAGGCACGTCCACCTCCGAGTCCTGGTCGTTCTTGAACAGAATCGTGAATCGCATGTGGATGGTCTACGGAAGGGGACGGATTGATCGCGAGCGACAACATAAGAGAACACGGTGGAAACGACGAGTCAGCGAAGCGCGAATCCAGTGGAGAGGCGTAGATCTCACGCGAGGCGGAAAATGGAAGGAAGCCGACACCGCGCTGCGTTTCTGTGTTGTTGTAAGCGGTTGTAAAGCAAGCACATGGCGTTATATCTGAGTGCGGTCGCTGAGTGAACCGAGTGTCAAGTCTCCCCTCGAAGGTAGGGCACCCTGTATATTCAGCACTTGGTTGTGACGGTAACTCGGCCACAGGGGCTTGCTGGCGATGAACGTGATCAGTCTGTACTCCGGGGCAGGCGGCATCGACCTCGGTTTGGAAGCGGCCGGTTTCCAGACGCGAGTGGCAGTAGAATTTGAACCCGATGCCGTAGCGACCTTGCGAGCGAACCGGGATTGGACGGTTCTGGACCAGGACATTCATCTGATTCCTAGTCAGGATCTGCTGACGTCTGGGCATTTGGGCGAAGGTGAGGTTGATCTGCTTGCCGGGGGACCGCCCTGCCAGCCGTTCAGCAAGTCGGGATATTGGGCGAAGGGTGATGCGCGCCGGTTGGATGACCCCCGTGCTTCCACGCTCGACCAGTACCTGCGCGTGCTCCGAGACTTAATGCCTCAAGTGTTCCTGTTGGAGAATGTTCCTGGAATCGGCTTCAAGGATAAAGACGAAGGTTTGGCGCTCCTCAGGTCAACTGTCGAGGCGATCAATCGCAGGACTGGTACGCGTTACGAACCTCAAGTATTTTCCATCAACACGGCCGATTACGGAATCCCGCAAGAGCGCCAGCGGGTGTTCGTTATTGGTGACCGAGACGGTCGCCTGTTTCACTTTCCTGAGCCCACGCACAGATCTTTCGGTGCGTTCGATGGAACGGAACTGCCCCTTGATCTGCTCCGCGAACCTGCTCTCACGGCATGGGATGCAATAGGTGATCTAGAGAACGATGAGAGTCCGGAACTCCGCGTCCGGGGAAAGTGGGCTGAACTACTGCCTAGTATTCCGGAGGGCCAAAACTACCTCTACCATACAGATCGTGGTGAGGGTCTGCCACTCTTTGGTTGGCGACGGCGTTATTGGAGCTTCTTGTTGAAGCTGGCCAAGCGTCGCCCATCATGGACGATTACGGCACAACCCGGCTCCGCGATCGGCCCCTTCCATTGGAAGAACCGGCGCCTTTCGAGTACTGAATTGATGCGTCTGCAGACCTTCCCGGACGGATACCGGATCATCGGGAGTCAATCCTCGATCCGTAAGCAGTTGGGCAACGCCGTTCCGTGCGCGATGGCGGAGATACTTGGCCGTGCGATTCGCAACCAGTTTCTCGGCAACCCCTTTCCTCAGAACGCCGGGATCCGACTAATCCCTCTTCGAAGAGTAGCCGTCCCGCCAGAGGAGCCTGTTGTGCCCGTACCAGAAAGGTATTTGAATCTCGTCGCAACGCACGCTCCTCACCCCGGTACGGGCAAAGGCTATGGGGCAGCTGCCCGGGCAAAAACGGCTGTCTAGTTGCCCCAGTTGTATTTGTCGGGGTGCAAGCCATAACGGCGAACAAACATCTCGGATCGAGGACGATCTTCTCGAAGATTTGGCTCCGCCAGGGTGGAGAACGTTGAGTCGACGAATTGCGCAGATCCGATCGAAACTGCTCTGCGGGCGTGTAGTTCTGGATGGAGAACCACACGCCTTGTTCCCGGATCGATCCAGATTAGATGGCGGTCGAACGCAGCGTGGTGGTTGCCGCACAGTGCGATGCCGTTTGCAGTAGTATCCGGCGATCCTAGCGCATGCGCAGGGTAGATGTGCGCGCCTTGAACTAAACCGAAGTTGAGTCCGCACAGCGCACACAAGCCGTTGTATGCTGATAGCACTCTCCGGCTGAACGCAGCATTCCGGACCAGGTGGGTCGCTGCACGCCGCGCCCGTTGTTCCAGCGATTCATCTACCGGAGTGTTCAATCCTGCGGCATCTACGGCAGCTGAAATCTGCTCCGCAGGGATATAGGCATCAGCTCGCAAAATCTCCAAATAACTGGGCAATAGCACCGGATGAAACGCGAGTACCAGTTCGCCATTTGCGTTGTGATGTTCCGCCCAACCCGTACGAGCGGCCTCTTCCAATTGCCAGAGAGGGATGAACAGGGACTGCCGGGTTGTTCTTCCTAGCCGAGGGCGCGCGTCCAGAACTGCGAAAACCGGGCGAGTTCCTTCCTCCCATAAGCCCAGGAGTACTGGCAAGGAACCCCCAAGGTCAGTCACGGGCTTTCCACCAGCCGGATTCTGAAAACGCCGTTCTACAGTGTCCCGATTGCGATGACTGAGGCCAATCGGTCCAACATGTAAGGCTACCCTCAGGACAGCGGTCCCGAGTTGCACATCCACCAGTCCTGGCCACCCATCACGGCTGTCGCGCACGGACACCGCACCCGGACCCGCCATTTCGGCAATTCGGTTTACCAAGTTGCTTCGACGCGACATATCGTTGGAAGGGCGATTTGAGCAGATCAATCAAGGAGGGTGACGGGATTTTATAATAGACTGTTACCCGGCGCAATCAACTCTACGTTAATGGTAGATGTTTAGGATCTGCTAGGGACTTCTTCTCGCCCGGCGTAATTCTCGCAATGAGAATGTCGCCGTGCCGGACCCGCGCCATTCGGAGAGGATCGTGAGCGCCACAACCCCCGTCAGCATCCCCGAGCCCGTTCCCGACTGGGCCGTCCGCTACAACGCGGGCGACTATCCGCCGCACGGCGTTACCGGCGACGCGGTGGCGCTCTCGCTGGCGTGGAATGGGAACGAGTGCGCGCTCCACGCGCTGCTCGTCGTCCGCGGCAAGGACCCGTTCGCGGGGCTGGACGCGTGGCCCGGCGGCTTCATGGAGTGGATGGAAGACGACGACTCGCTGCAGACCGCCATCCGCGAGTTGCGCGAGGAAACCGGCGTGGCCGCGCCCGAGTTCGTGGAGGCACTGGCCAGCTACAGCCGCAACGGCCGCGATCCCCGCCAGTTCGCCGGCTACCGCGACGACAAGACCGGCGAGTGGATCGCCCGCGGCGCGCGCGTCACGACCAACGCGTACCTGATGCTCGTGCGCCGCGCGGAGGGCGACGAGCCCGCGCACGCGGACGACGCGAGCGACGCGCGCTGGGTGGACGTGTACTCGCACCTGCCGTGGGAGGACGTGCGCGAGGGCCGCACCGCCGCGCACCACGCGGAAGAGGTGCTGGACGTCTGGGCCGCCGAGGGCCCGCCGGAGCGCGTCCGCCGCGTGGCGGACGCCTTTGGCCGCGACGAGTGGAACGAGGAGCGCACCGCGGATCGCTTTGCCCTGCTGATGGAGTCCGGCCTGGTGCCCGAGGCCCGCCGCGACCTGTGGGGCCGCTCCGAGCCGCGGGACGAAGATGCGCGCTTCGGGCGGGAAATGGCCTTCGACCACCGCCACATCCTGGCGGATGCGCTGGGCCGCCTGCGCGGCAAGATCAAGTACCTTCCCGCCGCACTCATGGCGCTCACCGGGCCCGAGCTCACGCTGGACGAGCTGCAAGCCGCCTGCGAAGCCATCGCCGGGCGTCCGCTGCACCGCGCCAACTTTCGGCGCGCCGTCGCGCAGCAGGGCACGGGCGAAACGCGCGCGCCGCGCCTCGTGGGCAAGACCGGCCGCACGCGGCAGCGCGAGGGGCGCGGGCCGGGGGTGGCGCCTGAGATCTACTGCTTTCTCCCCGAGAGCACCCGCGCCCGGCTGGAAAACTCCATCCGCTTCCCATGGCTTCCGCTCGCCGGCGGCCGGTGAAGCGCGCCCACCGGCGGCGCGGCTTGACGACGGCATGCGGCAGGATTATTCTCGTTATGAGAACATCGCGTGCCGGGCAGGCGAGTGCCGGCGCTTCCTTCTACTGACCGGGATCCCGATGTCCTTCACCCCCACGCCGAACGCCGCCGGCGACCGCGCGCAGATGCTGCACGAGGGCCTGCAGCGCTTTGCCGCTGACGTCTTTCAGTTCGATCCGCGCATCGCCACCGGATGGCTCTCGGACCGCTACTTCGTCCGCACGGCCAACACGCTGCGCCATGCCGGACGCGACCCCGTGGTGACCATGCAGGTGTTCGCCAAGCGCAAGGGCGTGCTGGCGGGCGTGTACGAAGCGCTGCGGCTGCTGCAGACGCAGCTGGCGCCCGGCTACGACTTCACCGAACTCGAAGTCGACACGCTGCTGGAGGGCGACGAGATCAACCAGGGCGGGGAAGACGACTGGGAGCCGGTGATGCACGTCACCGGCAAGTACGGCGGATTCGCGCACCTGGAAACGCCGCTGCTGGGCGTGCTGGCGCGGCGCTCGCTCGTGGCCAGCAACACGCGGCGCGTGGTGAGCGCGGCGGGGGGCAAGCCCATCATCTTCATGGCGCCGCGGCACGACGACTGGCGCGTGCAGACGCCGGACGGCTACGCGGCCGTGGTGGGCGGGGCGGAGAGCGTGTCCAGCGACGCGGCGGGCGCGTGGTGGGGCGCGCGGGGGGTGGGCACCATGCCGCACGCGATGATCGCGGCGTTCGGCGGCGACACGGTGCAGGCCACGCTCGCCTTCACCCGCTACCTGCGCGACGAGGAGCCGCAGGTGCAGGTGATGTCGCTGGTGGATTACCAGAACGATTCAGTGAACACCTCGCTGGCCGTGGCGCGCGCCGTCCGCGCGGAGTTCGGCGACCACGTGCTGACGGGCGTGCGCGTGGATACCAGCGAGCGCCTGATCGATGCCTCGCTCATCGGCGATCCGGAGGTGTGGGGCCGCGCCAAGCTGACGGGCGTGAATGCGTATCTCGTGCGCAAACTGCGCGCGGCGCTGGACGCGGAGGGGTTCGGCTACGTGGGAATCGTCGTCAGCGGCGGGTTTACGCCGGACAAGATCGCGTCGTTCGAAAAAGAAGGCGTCCCCGTCTCCGCCTACGGCGTGGGGAGCAGCCTGCTGGGCCACAGCCGCGGCGACTCCGGCCTGCTCACCGAATTCGACTACACGGCGGACCTGGTGCGGGTGGATGGGCGGGCGGAGGGCAAGGTGGGGCGCACGTTCCGCGAGAACCCGCGGATGGTGCGGGTGCGGTGGTAGGCTGCCGGGCGGCTGAGCCACTGAAGTCGCCGCAACAACGGCGGAAAGTCCCCCCGAACGGACGGGGGACTTTACCTGCATGCGTTGGCGGATGAATCGGTGCGTGACGGCGGGGTTCAGGGCGGCCCCCACCCGGGTTCGCATGACT
>NZ_DASVTX010000488.1:0-10360 GCF_036387355.1 Longimicrobium sp. | reverse complement strand
GGTCCCACTCGTATCCCGTCTTCCGGCTGATTCCCGTCCGCTCGCACAGCTCAGCCATCGTGTACAGCCCTTCCTGGCGGGCTGCAATGAACCGCAGGCGCTCGTTCACAGTGTGCAGTGGCTCTGGCATGACTCGCCTCTCAAGGGGGATGAGTCATGCTCGCTTCCAGCTCCAGACTGTCAACCATCCTGCCGGTCCGATGTGTTACCAATCTACCCGGTCTGTACCCGGGGCGGGCCCCTCCCCCGGCCCCTCCCCGTGCAAACTGCGCACGGAGAGGGGAGAACAGCAGCTTGGGCGCACTCCGGACGGTGCCGCGCATGCGGAGAGGCCCCCTCTCCCCGGCCCTCTCCCCGCTGTCGCGGGAGAAAGGGAGACCTCAGCGCGAGCGCGGCGGTCGGCGCCGAAGCGATCGTCTGCGCGGATGCAGCCTCACAGCAGTACCGTGAGGCTTTCAGCGGTTGTTGCGGCGGCTTCAGCCGCTAAGGCCAGCCGGAATCTCGCGCCGATCCCGCTGGGGCTGCACGCCAGTGCCGTTCGGCAGACGAGTTCCGGCCGATGGCACCGGCACGATCCGCCCCGTGCAGGTGAAGTCCCCCCGCTGTTTGGGGGGACTTTCCGTCCTTGTTGCGGCGAATTCATTCGCTCCGCCGCGGATTGCCCCGCATCTTGCCGGGGGACGGCCCGCCACCCCATGACCGGAGCACCGATGCGCGTCCATCTCACCGCCCTGCTGGCCCTGTTCTGCCTGGCGTCCGCACGCCCCGCATCGTCCCAGACGACGGGGGCATTCGTCGCCGTGCACACCCGGTCCGGGCATACGATCCCCTTCGCCCAGATGGTTGACTCGCTCGCGCTCCACGATGTCGTCTTTTTAGGCGAGCAGCACGACGATCCCCAGACGCATCAGGCACAGGAGGCGCTGCTGCGCATGCTCGGCGAGCGGGGCCGCGACGTGGTTCTGGCGATGGAGATGTTCGAGCGCGACGTGCAGCCCGTGCTGAACGAGTACGCCGCCGGGCGCCTTTCCGAATCCGACTTCATGGCCCGCGCGCGGCCGTGGCCCAACTACGCCTCCGACTACCGCCCGCTGGTGGAGATCGCGCGCCGGAACCGCTGGCCCGTCGCGGCGAGCAACGTTCCGCGCTCCGTCGCGTCCGCCGTGTCGCGCGGGGGATGGGCCGCCCTGGACACAGTGCCCCCGGCGCTCGTCGCCGCGGAACGGCGTTGCGCCCCGGAAGGCGAGTACTTCCGCCGCTTCGGCGAGGCGATGGGCGGAATGGGCGGCCACGGCGCCGCGGCGGGAGGAGAAAGCCCGCTGGAGCGCTTCTACGCCGCGCAGTGCCTCAAGGACGAGACGATGGCGGAATCCATCCACCGGGCGCGCCAGACGTGGCCGGAACGGATGGTGGTGCACGTCAACGGCGGCTTTCACAGCGAGCGCCGCCTGGGCGTGGTGGAGCGCACCGCCCGCCGCCTTCCCGCGGCGCGCATCGCCACGGTGCTCATGGTCCCCGTCCCCGATCCGGAGCGGGCGGACCGCACCGATGCCGCGGCGCTGGCGGACTACGTCGTTTTTACCCGCGCCAAGCGTGGGAGCGCCGCCCCATGACCGTCGTGCGGGGCGGCGCGGACCCATCTCTCGCCGCCGTCATCACCCGCGTGACGCCGCTGCGCTACGCCGCGGGGGCGGACCCGGCGCTGGACCGCCCGTCGCACGTGCGCGCCGGCTCCGGCATCGCGTGGATCGGCGGCGTGCTGGCCGTGGTGCAGGACGACGCGGCGTTCATCGCCCTCATTGATCCGCGGACCGGGGAGGTACATTCCATCCCCCTTCCGGCGGACGACGGGGTGCGCCAGTTCGGCACGGAGCGCGGCAACAAGGAGCGCAAGGCGGACCTGGAATCGTGCGTGGTGCTTCCGGCCGCGGACGGCGGTGAGGTGCTGGCGGCGTTCGGCTCGGGGAGCACGCCGGCCCGCGAGCGCATCGTGCTGGTCCGCGGCATCCCCCACGCGCCGCGCGTGGAGGTGCACCACGCGCCGCGCTTCTACGCAGGGCTGCGCGCCGCGTACGAGTTCTCCGGGAGCGAGATGAACGTGGAGGGCGCCGCGTGGGACGGGGGCGAGCTGATCCTGGTGAACCGCGGCAACGGCGCGGCGGTGGACGGGCGGGAACCGGTGGACGCCACCTGCCGCATCCACTGGCCCGCGCTGCTGGACCACCTGCGCGGCGGATCGGAGCCCCCCGCGCCTGCTTCCATCGTCCGCTACGAACTGGGGGAGGTGGATGGATGGCGGCTCGGCTTCACCGACGCGGCGGCGTTCGGCACCCGCATTCTGTTCACCGCCGCGGCGGAGGCGTCGCCCAACACGTACGACGACGGCCCGGTCGCCGGCTCGGTGCTGGGGGTGCTGGAGGCTGAACGGGCGCGCTGGGCACTGCTGCGCGGGGCGGATGGAACGCCGTTCGACGGCAAGGTGGAGGGGGTGGCGCCGGGGCGGGAGCAGGGGACCGCGCTGCTGGTGGTGGACCGCGACGATCCCCATCGCCCGTCGGACCTGTGCCTTGTGGAACTGCGGGGAAACTGGCCGGTTTCGATAAACGAATGACGGGTGCCGCGCACCGGTAAGTTGTTTCAGGCATGGCCTTTGCCTTCGCATGGCCGATTCGTCACCCCAGCGGAGTATACGGAATGGCCTACCGAGAATTCACGGATGCGGACGGGACCGCCTGGACGGCGTGGGACGTGCCTCCCTGGCGCGTTTTTTCGCCCGCGAGGAGCTACCAGGACCGCCGCGTGCGCGAAACCGCCGGCTACCAGCCCGAGCGCCGCGTGACGGGGGACCGGCGGCGTGCACGCGAGGGCGCCATGTCGGAGCGGGGATGGGTGTGCTTTGCGCGGCCGGGAGAAAAGCGCAGGCTGGCGCCCACGCCGGCGGACTGGGATCAGGCGTCGGAGCCGGAACTGCTGGACCTGTGCCGGCGGGCCGCGCCGGAAGCCGCGCGCTGACCCATGGCGCTCCGGGCGTTTCGCGACCCCGCCGGGGAGCTCTGGCAGGTGTGGAGCGTCGTTCCCGGGCAGCGGCACGACCAGGAGCGCCGAAAGGGCAGGGACCGCCGCAGCGACGATCCCGTGTTCCTGTACAAGGGCCCGGAGCGGCGCACGGCGGACCGCCGGGGCCGGGGAGCGGCCGCGTTGCTTCCGGGCCTGCTGGCGGGATGGCTCACCTTTGAATGCACCACGGAGCGGCGGCGCCTGACGCCCATTCCGGACCGGTGGGAGGAAGCCCCGGAGGCGGAGCTGTACCAGCTCTGCCAGCGCGCCGTCCCCGTCTCCTGCGTGTTGCCGCTTCCGGCCCGGCCCACGGACCCGCCGGGCTGATCAGGTCGACGCGTCCACCGTACGCCGCTCCCCGCGCACCACCCGCGAGGCGAGCCGGCACAGGCGGGAGAGCGCTTCCACGTCGTCCACGTCCCACCCGTCCGGCACGGGGGAGAGGCGCCGCTTTTCGCCTTCCGTCTCAAAGCACAGCCAGCCGCCCGCCATGTCCACGGGCAGGTGGCCCAGCGAGCGGATGCGCTGGTCCTGGGTGTTGTCTGGCTGCACGTCCCAGACCCGCCACTCGCGGTTCCGGGCATCGCGAAAGGTGCGAAGCCCCATTCGGCCCATCCATGTCCAACCTGTGTACAACTGCACCTTGATCTTGTGACAGTTTCGCGGTGACTCCCGCAAGCCCCGCGCCACTTGTTTCCGCGGGAAGTGGGCAACGGCTGTCGAGGCGTCGAGAACAAAACAAAAGGCCGGAGCCCGCGGGGACTCCGGCCTTTCTGCTTCCCAGCCAGGCGCGTCAGATGTGGATGGCGCGGCCGCAGGCGGCAAGGGCGGCTTCCTTGACCGCCTCGGGCAGGGTGGGGTGCGCGTGCACCGACATGGCGATGTCGGTGGCGCTCGCCTGGAACTCCATGGCCAGCGCGGCCTCGGCAATCAGGTCGCTCGCACGCGGCCCCAGGATGTGCAGCCCGATCATGCGGTCCGTCCGCGCGTCGGCCAGCACCTTCACCATGCCGTCCGTTTCCGCCATGGCGCGGGCGCGGCCGTTGGCCTGGAAGGGGAACTTGCCCACGCGGTACTCCGCTCCCGCCGCCTTGGCCTCCTCTTCCGTCATCCCCACGGAGGCGATCTCCGGCCAGGTGTAGACCACGTTGGCCACGGCGTCGTAGTTCACGTGGCCGTGGCGCCCGGCGGCGAACTCCACCGCGGCCACGCCCTCTTCCTCCGCCTTGTGCGCCAGCATCCGCCCGCCGATGGCGTCGCCGATGGCGTAGATGCCCGCCACGCCGGTGTGGTAGTGCTCATCCACCTGAATCACGCCGCGGTTCAGCCGCACGCCGGCCTCCTCGTAGCCGATCCCCTCCGTGTACGCCCGCCGGCCGACGGCAACCAGCACGTAATCCGCCTCGATGGGATCCTGTCCCTCGACGGAAACCATCACCTTGTCGCCGCGGCGTTCGGCGCCCGTCACCCGGGTGCCGGTGCGGATGTCGAAGCCCTGCGTGCGGAACACGCGGTCCGCCTGGCGCCCGATCTCGGCGGCCATCCCGGGACGGATGGTGGGCGCCATTTCCAGGACGGTGACCTTGGCGCCCAGCCGCAGCCACACGCTCCCCAGTTCCATCCCGATCACCCCGCCGCCGACAACGACCAGGTGCCCCGGAACTTCGGGCAGGGCCAGCGCGCCGGTGCTGTCGATGATGCGCTCGCCATCGAACTTGAGGAACGGGAGCTCCACGGGAACGGAGCCGCTGGCCAGCACGATGTTCTTTGCGCGGAGCGTGCGCGTGCCGCCCTCGCCCTGCACCTCGACCGTCTCGGGCGAGGCCAGTCGCCCGAAGCCGCGCACCCACTCGATCTTGTTCTTCTTGAACAGAAAGGCGACGCCGTCGGTGTTGCTCTTTACCACGGCGTCCTTGCGGGCGTGCATGCGCGCCACGTCCATCTCCGGCGCGCCCACCTTGATGCCGTGCAGCTCCGTCTTGTGGCGGATCTGGTCGAACAGTTCGGTGCTGTCCAGCAGCGCCTTGCTGGGGATGCACCCCACGCGCACACAGGTGCCGCCGAGCGCGGATTCCTTTTCCACGCAGGCGGTCTTGAGCCCCAGTTGGGCGGCGCGGATGGCGGCCACGTAGCCGCCCGGACCGCCGCCCAGAACGATGAGGTCGAATGTATCTTCAGCCATGATGCAGCAATGTTCGTGAGAGCCAGTGCCACGGTCCACCCGCGGCGCACGACAGCATGGGGCGCGGGCGCGCGCCGGGCAAGCTTTGCTACCCCGGACGGTGTCGTGCGTGCGGATGGCTGATCAACAGCCGTTTCACGAGGAGTTCACGGAGGGTGGACGGAGAGGTCACGGAGGTACAGCAACGACCACCCCCAAAGTTGCGGAGAGACGCGGAGTCACATGGAGGACAAGGGTACAAGTCCCGGTGTCCACGTGCTCGCTTTTCAGTTCCGCCTCTGTGTCTCTGTGCCTCTGTTAGAGATGCTTTTTTCTGTTCCTCCGTGAGCTCCGTGAACCTCGGTGTCCTCCGTGAGAAACGCTGTTGGCTGAATTGGGATATGAAGAAGCCCGCCCCTGCGCACAGGAGCGGGCTTTCGTCCATCCACAGAAGTGTCAGCGGATCAGACGCGGAAGCCGCTCACCAGTTCGCGCATGCGTTCGGCGGCGTGCAGCAGTTCGGCGCTGGACGCCGACATCTCCTGCGTGGCGGCCGACTGCTCCTCGGCGGCGGCGGATACTTCTTCGGCGCTGGCCGCGTGCGACTCCGAGGTGCCCGACACGTCCGTCAGCGCCGCCTCCACCCCTTCCATCGCGGCGGAGTTGCGCAGCGCCGCCTGCTCCACCTGGTCGGCGCCCAGCCGCACCCCGTCCACCGCGGCCAGAATCTGCTCCAGCGCGCTGTCGGCGCCGCGCGACACCTCTTCCACGTCCGCCACCTTGGTGGTGCTGCGGCTCATGGTGCCCACCACTTCCTCGATGCGGCCGCGGATGGCCTGCACGTTCTGCGCGACCTCGTTGGCCGCGCGCGCCGAGCCCTCGGCCAGCTTGCGCACCTCTTCGGCCACCACCGCGAAGCCCCGGCCGTGCTCGCCCGCGCGCGCCGCCTCGATGGCCGCGTTCAGCGCGAGCAGGTTGGTCTGCCGCGCGATGCCGGTGATGGTTTCCACGAACCGGTCGATCTGCGCGGAGGCCTGCTCCAGCTCCGTGACCTGCGAGGCCGACTCCGTCACCACCTCGCGGATTTCCAGCAGCCGCTGCAGCGCCGTGCTCACCTCGCTGCGGCTCTGCGCGGCCACCAGGTAGATCTGCTCGCTGAGCGACGTCACCGTCTGCGACGCGTTCACGATCTCGTCGCTGCGGCGGCCCATCTCCTCCAGCGCGTCGCGGGTGGCCTGCAGCCCCTGCGACTGCGTTTCGGCGCCGCTGGCGATTCCCACCATGGCGGTGGCCACTTCGCCGCTGGACGCCGCCACCTCTTCGCTGATGCTGGACAGGTCCGAGGCAAAGTTGCTGATGCGCTGCGCCGTGCCCGCCGTTTCGCCCACGATGTTGCGCAGCTGCCCCGACATGTGCTCAAACGTGTCGGCCAGCGCGGCGAACTCCTGCGGCATGTCGTCGGTGTGGCCCGCCATGTCCAGGCGCAGGTCGCCGTCGCCCAGTTGCCGCGCGGCGCCGCCCAGCGTTTCCAGCGGCTTCTGGATCATGCGCAGCGCCAGCCAGATCAGCAGCGCCGTAAGCAGCACGGCCGCGATGGAGGTGAGGCCCAGGAACAGCTCCCAGCGGCGCACCGTGTCGCGCAGGTCCGCCGCGGCGTTGGTCACCTTCTGCGTCTGCGCCGCGCTGATGGCGCGGATGTTTTCTTCCAGCTGGTGCGTGCGCGAGCGCACGGCGGCCACGCGGCGCAGCGCGCCCTCGCGGTCGCCCATGTCCAGCTGCGCGTGCGCCAAGCTGTACTCCACCTCGATGCTCTGGTGCGCCTGCTCCACCGCGGTGATCTGCTGCTGCTCGGCGGTGGTGGTGTTGGCCAGGTCCTTGTACTTGCGGCGCTGCTCGTGGGCCTTGTGCCCGTAGTCGGCAAAGGCCCGGGCAAACTCCGGGGTGGGCGCCAGCAGATACTGCTCGCCCGCCGCGATCTGGTTCAGGATCAGCGACTCCAGCGCGGTGCCTACCTCGCTGCTGGCCCGCAGCTGCGTCATGCGGTCTTCCATTTCCCGCTGCAGCCGCTCCAGCGCGAACAGCGTCATGGCCGCGCCCGCCAGCACCACGGCCACGATCAGCACGGCGCCGCCCTTGAGCCAGGTGGTCAGCCGCGTGCGGCGGCCGCCGATGCGAAAGATGCTCATCGTGCGCCCTCCGGCAGCCGGATACCGCCGCCGCCGATCACCCCCAGTGTGAACCGCTTGTCCACCGGATCTCCGTTGCTGTCGAATTTCACCGTGCCGGCCGCGCCCTCGAAGGCGTCGGACCCTCCACTGCGCCCCACCGTCTGCAGATACGCCCGCACCGCCTCCGGCGACCGCGCGCCGTCGCGCAGCGCGCGCGCCATCAGCCGCACCGCGTCGTAGGCCAGCGCCGCCTGCGAATCGGGGTTCTGCCCGAACCGGGCGCGGAACCGCGCCGTGAACGCCCGCGCCGAATCCGACATCTGCGGGTGGAACAGGACGCCGACCGTGGTTCCGTCAAAGCCGCTCCCCATCTCCGCCAGCCCCTCGATGCCGTCGCCCCCCAGAAACCGCGCCTGCAGCCCCGCCTCACGCGCCTGGGTGATGGCGCGGGCCGCGGGGTCCTGCAGCCCGGCCACGAACACCAGGTCCACGCCGCGCGCCTTCATGCGCCGCAGGTAGGGGCGAAAGTCGGGGGTGGCGTCCAGAAACGGGTCGGCCGTGAGCACTTCCACGCCGCCCTGCCGCAGCGCGGAGGTGAAGTTGCGGGCCAGCCCCTGCCCGTAGTCGTCGTTGCTGTACAGAACGCCGATGCGCCGGCCCATGCCGCGGGCCGCGCGGGCCAGGGCCACGGCGTTGGCCGAGTCGCTGCCGGCCATGCGGTAGATCCAGTCGCCCAGCCGCGAGATTTCGGGGCTGGTGGCGCTGGTGGCCAGCGCGGCCAGGTGCCCCTGGTACCGCTCCGCCGCCTTGAGCGTCGTGCCGGAGTACACGTGCCCCACCACGGCCAGCACCTGCGGGTCCGCCACCAGCGAGTCCGCCACGGTGGGCGCGGTGCCGGGGTCGCCATGGTCGTCCACCACCCGCAGCCGCAGCGAGTCGCCGCCAATGCCGCCGCCCGCGTTGATCTCCATCACGGCGAGCTCGGCGCCCATGCGGGAGCGCACGCCGTACACGTCGGGCTTGCCGCCGCCGTCCGTCAGGGGAATCGCCAGCCCCAGCACCAGCGCGTTCCCGCCCGCGCGGCCGCAGCCGGCCAGCAGGCAGGCGCCGCAAAGGAGCGCATGCACGGCAGCACGGGGCGCGCGGCCCAGCGGGGAGCCGGAGACCGGATGAGTCATGGGGATGGCGAGGGCGGTGTGGAGCGGGGCCCCTCAATGAACGTGCGTCTGGGGGATGGGCCCAAGCTACACCGCGCCGCCAGACGTTGTCAACGACCGCACTTCGCGGGGCGCCCGCGCGTTGCCGCCCCGGGGCACCGGCGCTACGTTCCGCGTCATGATCTACCCCGGTTCTCTCCTCCACTCCCCACGCGCCCCCGCGGGCGCGGGCCCGCGCGCATGAGCGGGGCCGAGCAGGAGCTGGAGCCCGACTCGCGCGCGTACGACCGGCGGCTGCTGCGCCGGCTGGTGGGCTACCTGCGCCCGTACCGGCTGCAGGTGGCGCTCGCGCTCGTCCTCCTCTTCGTGGGCGCGGCGCTGGAGCTGGCGGGGCCGTACCTGACCGCGGTGGCGCTGGACCGGGCCATCCCCAACCGCGACATGGGGCTGCTGGGGTGGCTGGTGGCCGCCTTCTTCGGCGCGCTGGTGCTGAACTTTGCCGCGGAGTACGCGGACACGCTGCTCACCACCTGGCTGGGGCAGCGGGTGATGTTCGACCTGCGCGCCGAGGTGTTCAGCCACCTGCAGCGGCTCAGCCTGCGCTACTTCGACCGGAACCCGGTGGGGCGGCTCATGACCCGCGTCACCAACGACGTGGAGCAGCTGAACGAGGCGTTCTCGTCGGGGCTGGTCACCGTGTTCGGCGACGTGTTCACGCTGCTGTTCATCCTGGGGATGATGCTGCAGCTCAACTGGCGGCTGGCGCTGGTGACGTTCACCGTGCTCCCGCTCGTGGGCGTGGCCACCTTCGTGTTCCGCGGGTTGATCCGCACGGCGTACCGCGACATCCGGGTGCGGCTGGCGCGCATCAACGCCTTCATGCAGGAGCAGGTGTCAGGAATGCGCGTGGTGCAGCTGTTCGGGCGGCAGGACGCCACGCTGCGCGAGTTCAAGCGCATCAACGACGACCACCTGCAGGCGCACCTGCGCTCCATCACCTACTACGCGCTCTTCTTCCCCACCATCGAGGTGCTGACGGCGGTGGCGCTGGCCCTCATCCTGTGGTACGGAGGGGGCGAGACGCTGCGCGGCACCATTTCGCTGGGCGTGGTGACGGCGTTTCTGCAGTACACGCGGCGCTTCTTTCGCCCCATCCAGGACCTGTCGGAAAAGTACAACATCCTGCAGGGCGCCATGGCGGCGTCGGAGCGCATCTTTGAGCTGCTGGACACGGTGCCCGAGGTGGCGGACGATCCCCATCCCCAGCACCTGCCCGTTCCGGGGCGGGGGGAGATTGAGTTCCGCGATGTGTGGTTCCGCTACGACGAGGGCGGCGAGTGGGTGCTGCGCGGCGTGAGCTTCGTGGCGCGGCCGGGGGAGCGCATCGCCATCGTGGGCGCCACGGGGGCGGGAAAGAGCACCATCATCTCCCTGCTGATGCGCTTTTACGACACCACGCGCGGCGAGGTGCTGTTCGACGGCGTGCCCGTGCGCCGCGTTCCGGTGGATGAGCTGCGGGCGCGGGTAAGCCTGGTGCTGCAGGACGTGTTTCTGTTCAGCCAGGACGTGAGCAGCAACATCCGCCTGGGAGCGGCGGAGATTTCGGACGACCAGGTGCGCGAGGCGGCGGTGCGGGTGGGGGCCGACCGCGTGGTACAGCGGCTTCCGGGCGGATACGCGCAGCCGCTGGGCGAGCGCGGGCTGACGCTGAGCGTGGGCGAGCGGCAGCTGGTGTCGTTCGCGCGGGCGCTGGCGTTCAATCCGCAGGTGCTGGTGCTGGACGAGGCGACCAGTTCGGTGGATTCGGAGCTGGAGGC
>NZ_DASVTX010000487.1:0-6217 GCF_036387355.1 Longimicrobium sp. | reverse complement strand
GCGGGCGCCCCTCGCCGTACTCGGGTCCGGGACAACCCTCCCGTGCGCGACGTCTTCTACAGGGTGCAGATGTTGGGGCAGGTGTCGTCGTACACGGTGATGCACGCGTGTCGCAGCTCATTCCCCCGCAGGTCTCGTCGTGCCCCAGCCGCGACCAGTCGTGGCCGCGGACGGTGCCGCGGGTGGCGCGTTCCGTACGCGCGGGCTCGAACGTCTCCACGGTGAGTGACTCCAGCTTCAGCTTCTTCATCGCTGTCTCCGTGTGATGGTGGCCGGCAACGAATCGTGATCGCCCGCAGGGCCGACGCAAGCCCGTCCGCCTTCACGGCGCGTAATGGATGTATCGTGTCGGATTCGGTGTGCGTCACTGGTGGCGTGCGTGCAAACCCGGCATCGCGATCACAACGGGCGCGGGCCGCCGGACATCTTGCCCGGCCTCCCGCGCTCGTTTCAGCACGTGTAGGATGTCGGCGCGTAGCAGATGTCGCAGCTGTCGCCCCGGCACGTCTTGTTGTCGGTGAACCGGGGATCGCCGCAGATCACCTGGCAGCTGTCGCCGTAACAGGTGTAGCACGTTTCGGGATAGCTGATCGGGCACTCCGGGCAGGTGGGGCCCGTCCTGGGATCGGTGCGCGTCGTGTTCGTGTCCACGTCCGCGCGGCCGAACACGGTGCCGCCGTGGCGCGGATCGTCGTCCCGAGGATGGAACGACTGCACGGTCAGGCTCTCGACGCGCAGCTGCAGCTTGGGCATGGCGATCCTCCGGTGTGAACGGGTGGATGCGGCGGTCCGCGCCGGGCCGCCCGGCGCGGACCCCGAATGAATTGCGTCGGGAAGCGTGTGCGTCAACGGTGCTGCGCGTGCACTCCTTGTACGCGGCGAGCGCGCCGCAAGGGTTGCGGCGCGGGGCTGCCCGCCGCAGGTTTCCGCCGGATCGCACGCCCTGTCCGCACAACGCCTGGAACGCTGATGCGCTACTTTGTTACGATCGCCGGACGCGAGGTGGAAGTCGACCTGACCGGCGCCACGCCCGTGGTGGACGGCACGCCCGTGGAGGCGCAGCTTTCCACGCTCCCCGGCACGCGGACGCGGCACCTGCTGGCGGGCGGCCGCTCGTACGCGTTCGCCGTACACGCGGGGGACCGCAAGGGCCGCTGGCAGCTGAGCATCGGCGCGGACCGCTTCGTCGCCGACGCCGTGGACGAGCGCACCCGCGCCATCCGCGAGATGACCGGCACCGCCGACGACGCGGCTGACAAGACAATCCTGGCCCCCATGCCCGGCCTGGTGCTCAAGGTGGAGGTGGAGGTGGGGCAGACGGTGCGCGCCGGCCAGGGCGTGGTGGTGGTGGAAGCGATGAAGATGGAAAACGAGCTCAAGGCCCCGGCCGACGGCGTGGTGGCCAGCATCGCGGTCGCGCCCGGGCAGACGGTGGACAAGGGCGCGGTGCTGATCGTGCTCGAATAACAGAAAGTGCCCAGTGCTCAGTACCAAGGGCCCAGACATGTTCGGCACTTGAACCTGGGCACTTGAACCTGGGCACTGGGCACTTCTTTCCAGGCACTGGGCACTTCCATCTGGACACTGCAGTTCCTCCTCACCCCATCATCCGAGTTCCCATGTACCGCCGTATCGACGACTTCATCAGCGACTGGGCGATGGATTCCAAGGGCACCGTCAACGTGTTCTCGCATTTGACGGATGAGTCGCTGAACCAGCGCGTGGGGCTGTCCGCCGGCCGCACGCTGGGGCGGCTGGCGTGGCACATCACCGAAACGGTGCGCGAGATGATGGAGTCGGCCGGGGTGCCGGGCGTAACCGGGCCCGAGCAGCACTCGCCCACGCCCACCTCCGCCGCCGAGATCACCCGCGCCTACGAGGAGTCCGCCGCCTCGCTCCCCGCCGCGCTGCGGGCCGCGTGGACGGATGACGTGCTGGATGAGTACGTGCCCATGTACGGCCAGCAGTGGAAGCGCGGCACGGTGCTGTCCGCGCTGATGCTGCACCAGGCGCATCACCGCGGCCAGATGACCGTGCTGATGCGCCAGGCCGGCCTGAGCGTGCCCGGCGTGTACGGCCCCGCCGCGGAGGAGTGGGCGGCCATGGGCATGCCCGCGCTCCCCTGACCGCTGGCGGAGGTGGATGACGGGAAGGGGCCGCACCGGACGTTCCGGTGCGGCCCCTTCTGCGTATGCGAATCGCCGGGCCCGCGCCCGACTGATCGGTGTGCAGGCACCCGATTGCGCCCGCACGTGGCCTGACGCGTTCCGCACGCCGGCGGCTCTCCCCCGCACCCTCTTTCGTATCCATGATCCATTGGTCGGCTTTGAACGCCGCGTTGCCGGAGCGGCGCTGGTGGATTTCGAGGACGCGGGTGTTCCAGGTCGTCGGGCCGCCGCGGCCGGGCGACGCCGCGAACCGGATGTTCGGCATGGCGATCATGGCGCTGATCGCGGCGAACGTGCTGGCGGTCGTCCTCCACTCCGTCCCGGAACTCGAGGCGCGGTTCGGCCGGGAGTTCCACGCGTTCGAGGTGTTCTCGGTCGCCGTGTTCGCGGCGGAATACCTGGCCCGCCTGTGGTCGTGCGTGGAGGATCCGCACTACCGGGGCGCCCTGCGCGGCCGGCTCCGGTTCGCGCTGCGCCCGCTGGTGCTCATCGACCTGCTCGCGGTGCTGCCCTTTCTGGTGATGGTGGCGCCCGTGGACCTGCGCGTGCTGCGTGCGGCGCGGCTGTTCCGCCTGGTGCGGCTGCTCAAGATGGGACGGTACATCACCGCGCTCGCGCTCTTTCGCACCGTGCTGCGGCAGAAGCGCGAGGAACTGGTCCTGTCAGTCGCGTTCATGGCCGTGCTGCTGGTCGTTTCGTCATCCATCATGTACTTCGTGGAGAACGGCACCCAGCCGGACAAGTTCTCCAGCATTCCCGAAAGCATGTGGTGGGCGGTGGCCACGCTCACCACCGTGGGCTACGGCGACGTCACGCCGGTGACGCCGCTGGGGCGCATCGCCGCGGGGCTGATCTCCATCGTGGGCATCGGCCGGTTCGCGCTCCCCACCGCCGTGCTGGGCGCCGGCTTCGTGGAAGCGGTGCAGGCCCGCCGGGAGGCACCCGCGTGCCCCCACTGCGGCGGAGCGCTGCGCTGAGCGCTGTCCATCACACATGCAGCGTGGCTGATCCGGAACGAATTCCCGCGCTGTAGGAAAGCGTCATCCCTGCCCTCACGCGAAGGTGGCGGGACGTGCGGCAGGAGGATGGGCGGATCTCCCTTCCCTCGTTCTTCTCCGCGTTTTCGCGCGAGGCTTCGGTTCTTTCGCCCGACGCTCAGAACCGCACC
Source organism: Longimicrobium sp. (assembly GCF_036387355.1). GTDB lineage: Bacteria > Gemmatimonadota > Gemmatimonadetes > Longimicrobiales > Longimicrobiaceae > Longimicrobium. Next base: position 2,881 of record NZ_DASVTX010000487.1, on the reverse strand, counting down.
GTGGCGCCCAGGCGCACCGCGCGGGGCGGGACGCGGTCGCGGACTGCGCGGTAGAAGCCCGTCTCCAGCCCCGCCTGGTCGCTGTCCACGGAGTAGTTGAGGCCCTGGTTCACCGTGGTGTTCCACGCGGTGGGCGTGTCGTGGCCCAGCACGTTCACCGCATCCACCTCCAGCACCCATTCCGCCACGCCCGTCCGCACCCCGCGCTCCAGGTGCAGGTCCAGCTGCACGCGCTCCGGGTACGCCTCGGCGCCGCGCTTTTCCACGAACACCGGCTGGCCGTTCACCGGAAACAGCAGGTGCGACGAGAGCGTTGCGCCGCTCGGCACGTTGTAGCGGTACAGCGACGGCGAAAGCTCGAACCGCGGCGTGTAGCGGTCCCCCGCGGCCCACGAAAACAGCAGGCCCCCGCGGAGCGATGCCGGCAGGGCGCCGTACACCCACGTCTTGATCTCGGCCACGCTGCTGTTGGGCAGCAGCCCGTCCGCGTTCACGCCCTGGTTGGGGTTGGTGAACTGGCCGGCCATGTAGTCGCCCGTTTCGTCGTATCCGCCCACGTTGTCCAGGTTGCCCTGCAGCCGCGACCACACCGCGCTGATCACGCCGCCGTACCGGGGATAGCCGAAGCGCACCACGCCCTGCAGCTGGTGAAAGGTGCGCCGCGCGCCCGGCGCGTTGGTGATCGCCAGGTCCGGATCCCAGGTGAGCCGCGTGCGGTCCGCCACGGTGAGCCCCGGCGGCAGCGGCCCGCACTGGCAGTCGTTGGCGATGGCGGTCAGGTACTCGATCAGCACGTTGTTGGGGATGTACACCCGGTCCAGCCGCAGCCCGCGACCCAGGTACTCCACCCCGGGCACGCCCACCCCGTCGAACGCCGTATAGTTGGTGGCGGCGTTGCGGTCCACCAGCGCCACCATGTTGCGGTTGCGGCGGTTCACGTACACCAGCTCGGCCTTCCAGAAGCGCCCCAGCTGCTTTTCGCCGCCGAGCACGAACTCGTCCACGTGCGGCTGGCGGTAGTCCGGGTCCACCGGCCCCGTCTGGTTCAGCCGCACGGACTCCTGCAGGCGGAACCCGCCGCTCTTTGCCAGCAGGTCGCGCTCGGCCTGCGTGTAGCGCTGGTTTACGTCCGTGAGCCGCCCATAGTGGTACCACGTCTCGCGGTCGCTGAACACACCGCCGCCCTCCACCCGCTCGTAGAACTGCGCGAACATGCTCTGGTGGTAGCGCCCGGCGTGCGCCTTGACCACCAGGTCGTTGCGCCCCGTCACGTCCCAGGTCGCCCCCAGGCGAAAGTCCGGCGCCGCGTCCTGCATGGCGCGAAAGCGGGCGCCCTCACCGCCCGCGGGGGTGATGTACCCCTGCCACCAGCCGTACCGGATGCCGGGCGCGAGGGTGAAGCGCGGCCCGATTTCCACGTTGTCCTGCAGGTACAAGGCGGCGTTGCGCACGTCCGCGTGCAGGTTCACCTCGCCGCCCCACTCGCTGGGCACCACGCCGCCCCAGGTTGCCGCGTCCGCGGGATTGAAGCGCGAGTAGTTGCGGCCGAACGAGGGGCGCCACGTCATCCCGCCGTTGCGCAGCCGCTGGTCGATCCAGCTTCCCTGGCTGTACTCGCCCCCGGCCTTGAGCGCGTGCCGCATCCCCCCGCGCTCCAGCGCCCAGGTGAGCGACGACTGCACCGTGGCGGAGGAGGGCGCCTGCCGCGTGCGGAAGGGGGCGTTCAGAAAGGTGGGCTGAAAGCGGTTGGTGCCGTACAGCACCACCGCGGGCCGGTCGTCGCCGGCCAGCGGCTCGCGGCGCTCGTCGCGCGAGAACGCCGCCGCGGAGATCTGAAAGGTGCGCCCCGCGCCCAGCAGCCGCTCGTACCGCCCGTTGGCGAACGTCGTGGGCGCCTCCAGGCGTGACAGGGGCTCGGCCTCGTATCCCGTGCTGGCGAAGGCGTCGGAGGAAAGGTTCAGGTACCCGCCGGACACCGTCAACTGGTCGCGCGCGGTGGGCTGCCACGCGAGCTTGCCGAACGCCTTGCGCTCTTCGCGCTCGATGGGGAAGGGTGCGTAGAAGCCGTCGCGGGTGATCAGGTTGTTGGGGACGCGGTCCTCCCGCGCGATGTACTGGCCGCCCAGATAGTAGAACAGGCGGTTGCGCACCAGGGGGCCGCGCACCTCGCCCTCCACGTCGTAACGCGACCGCGTTTCGGCGGCCACATCGTAGCGCCGCAGGTTGCTGGCGGTGAGCGGCGCGGCGTTGGCCCTGACGCTGAGCTCGCCCTGGAAGTCGTTGGTGCCGCTCTTGGTGACCAGGTTCACCACCCCGCCCTGAAAGTTGCCGTACTCCGCGGGCGCGCCCAGCCCGCGCACCTGCACGGCCTCCAGCCAGTTCAGGCTGGGCTGCACCAGGTCGCCGCCCACGCCGGGGTGGTTGGCGGCCAGCCCGTCGATCTGGTACTGGTTGGCCTGCGCCGTGGCCCCGCCAAACACCTGCGCGCCGCGCGCCCCGGGCGTCAGCGCCACCGCGGCGGAGGGGACCGCGGCCAGCGGCAGCAGTTCCAGCGCGGTCTCGGTCACGCGCGTATCGAACCCCGTCTGGGTGCGGTCCAGCGACACGTCATTGTCCGACACCACCGTCACGGTGTCGATGATGATGGGGCGTGCAGTGATTACGAAGTTCTGCTCCAGCACCTCGCCGGGCGCCAGCAGAATCACATCCCGCCCGGTGTTGTATCCCGAGCGGCGGATGGCGACGGTGTAGCGGCCCGTGGGGAGCCCGGTGATGCGGTACGCGCCGGCCGCGTCCGTACGGGCGTTGCGGCGCAGCGTGCCCGGCGACTCGTTCAGGTCCACCAGCGCGGACGCCACGGGCGTGCCGGTGGCGTCCGTCA
>NZ_DASVTX010000486.1:0-10482 GCF_036387355.1 Longimicrobium sp. | reverse complement strand
AGTGCCCGGTGCCCAGTGCCAAGTGCCCAGTTCCGGGCTGGGCACTGGGGACTTGAACCTGGGCACTTCTGTTCCTTCTCTCTGACCTGACCCTACCATGGCCCGTGTAGAAGTCCCGATGCCCCAGATGGGCGAGTCCATCGCCGAGGGCACCGTCTCGGTGTGGCTCAAGAAGGTGGGCGACCGAGTGGAGCGCGACGAGCCCATCATGGAGATCTCCACCGACAAGGTGGACGCCGAGATCCCCAGCCCCGTGGCCGGCGTGCTGGCCGAGGTCGTCGTGACCGAGGGGCAGACGGTGGAAGTGGGCACCGTGGTGGCCTTCATCGAGACGGAAGCCGGGGCCGCCGCGGCCGCGGCGCCCGCGAGTGCCCCGGCGCCCTCGGGCGAGGCCGCGGCGGCGGGTTCGTCGGACCACTTCCAGATTGCGCACGACGAGCCGACCCGCATGCCGGAATCCGCCGTGGGCCAGCCGGAAACGGCCGGCGGCGCGGGCCGTTCCGCGGACGGGCGCGCCCCGGGCGAGCCGGTGGGCAACGCCGTGGGCGGCTCCGCGCAGGGCGGCGGCGCGCCGCTGGGCGAGGGGCCGCACACGCTGGAGGAGCGCCTTCGCGCCAAGAGCACGCCCCTGGTGCGCAAGATCGCCTCGGAGCACAACGTGGAGGTGCACCAGGTGCCGGGCACCGGGCGCAACGGCCGCGTGACCAAGGACGACATCCTCAAGTTCGTGGAGGAGAAGCAGTCGGCCCCGCAGGCTCCGGCCGCGCAGCCCGCCGCGGCGCCCTCCGCGCCCGCGCCGCAGCCGCAGCGTCCGGCCGCGCCGGTGGCCCCCGCGTACGAGGGCGGCTTTCCGTGGGACGAGTTCTACGGCCATCCGCAGCACCCCGCCGTTTCCGCCGGTCCCAACGACCGCGTGGAGCCGGCCAGCCGGATGACGCAGATCATCGCCAACAACATGGTGCAGTCGCGGCGCATCAGCCCGCACGTGCACTCGTACTTCGAGGTAGACTACACGCGCCTGGACCAGGTGCGCGCGAAGAGCAGGCGCAAGTGGGAGGAGCAGGGCGTCAAGGTCACCTACACCCACTTCATCACCTGGGCGGTGGCGCGCGCACTGCGCGAGTTCCCCAAGATCAACGCGAGCTACGGCAACCACGAGGTCATCATCCGTGGCGACGTGAACATCGGCATGGCGGTGGCGCTGGACAACGGCCTCATCGTGCCCGTCATCAAGAACGCCGACGAGCTTTCGCTGGTGGGGCTGGCCAAGCGCATCAACGACCTGGCCACCCGCGCGCGCAACAAGCAGCTCAAGCCGGACGACATCCAGGGCGGCACGTTCACCATCACCAACCCGGGCGTGTTCGGCACCACCATCGGCTTCCCCATCATCAACCAGCCGCAGGTCGCCATTCTGGGCGTGGGCGGGGTGGAGATGCGGCCGGCGGTGGTGAGCGACGAGTACGGCAACCACGCCATCGTGCCCCGCAAGCGCGGCTTCATTTCGCTGGGCTATGACCACCGCCTGGTGAACGGCGCGGACGGCGACCAGTTCCTGGCCCGCATCAAGGAACTGATGCAGAACTTCCCCGACGAGGCGTAAGCGTCTTCGGGAGCGGATGGAGAAGGGCGGGTCACCTCGCGGTGAGCCGCCCTTCCTCTTTCCGCGACCGGCACTCCGGACTCCGTCCGGCGCGGAAAGCCTTGTACGTTCGCGGGGTTGTGCCTAGCTTGGGACGGATGGCCCGCCGTCCCCGCGAGGACGCGTTCTCCCCTGCGCTCCCCCACACGACCGATGTCCGAACAGTACGAGTCCTATCTTGGCTACCAGCCGGTCGGCATGCTCGACGCCGCGCGGCGCGGCCAGTTCATCTCGCGCACGTACCAGCACCTGCTCGGCGCGATCCTGGCGTTCGCCATGATCGAGTTCATGCTGTTCCGCACGGGCGTGGCGTATCCCATGGCCGAGGCGATGCTGGGCACGAACTGGCTGTTCATCCTGGGCGGGTTCGTCCTGGGCGGATTCGTGTTCACGCGGATGGCGAACAACGCGGAAAGCCGTGGCATGCAGTACGTGGCGCTGGCCGGCTACGTGGCCATCGAAGCCATCATCTTCGTGCCGCTGCTGGTGCTTGCCGAAATCAGCGCACCGGGCGCCATCTCCAGTGCCGCGGTGGCCACGCTGATCGGCTTCTCGGGACTCACGGCCATCGCCATGTTCAGCGGCAAGGACTTCAGCTTCCTGGGCGCCGCCATCAAGTGGGGCGGCGTGATGGCGCTGGTGCTCGTGGTCTGTGGCGTATTGGGCAACTTCCAGCTGGGCGCCTTCTTTTCCGTCGCCATGATCGGCCTGGCCGGAATGGCGATCCTGTACGACACCAGCAAGATCATGCGCACGTATCCCGAAGACCGGTACGTGGCGGCTTCGCTGTCGCTGTTCGCCTCCGTTGCGCTGATGTTCTGGTACGTGCTGCGCCTCTTCATGTCGCGCCGCTGAGCGCACGGCGAGCCGTTCTGTCCGCGCGGGGCCCGGGCTTGCGCCCGGGTCCCGCTTTTTCTTTGTTTGACCGTTCGCTGCCCGCTCCCCGCAATCCGCCCCGCCATGCATCGCTCACGCCGGTTCTGGTTGCTGTACGCCGCCGCCTGGCTTCCCTACGGATCGTTGTACACGGCGCTGTTCGTGGTGGACAACGGCGTGTCGCTGCCGCGGGCCCTTCGCGACACGGGCATCAACCTGAGCACGGCGGCGCTGCTGGGCGCGGGCGTGGTGCTGCTGTGCGACCGGCTCCGCTGGCCGCCCCGGCGCCCGGCGCTGTTCGCCGCCGTTCACGTGGCGTGCGCGCTGGCGTACTCGTGCGCGTGGTTCGCCTCGCTGATGCTGGGGCTGTCGATTACGACCAGCCTGCGGGCCGGGCGCTGGTTTCCCGTCTGGTTCAACGGGGCCGCGCAGCACTGGCAACTCTTTGCCGGGGTGATGGCGTACGGCACCATCGCGGGGATCTCGTACGCGGTGCAGGCGGGCGCGCTGTTCCGCGAGCAGGAGGCGCGCGCCGCCCGGGCGGAGGTCCTGCGCGCCCGGGCCGAGATCCAGGCGCTCCGGGCGCAGCTCAACCCCCACTTTCTCTTCAACACGCTGCACTCGCTCATGGCGCTGGTGCGCCACGAGCCGGCCAGCGCCGAGGACGCGCTGGAGCGTTTTGCCGGGCTGCTGCGCTACACCCTGCACGCCAAGCGCAACGAGGTCGACGACGTGCCCCTGGCGGACGAGTGGGACTTCGTGCGCGACTACCTGGCGCTGGAGCGCATCCGTCTGGGCGCGCGGCTGCGGGTGGAGGAGGAGGTGGATGAGGACGCGCTGGACTGCACCGTGCCGGCGTTCGCGCTGCAGCCGCTGGTGGAGAACGCGATCCGCCACGCCGTCGCGCCCCGCGCCCGGGGCGGGTGCATCCGCATCGTGATCGCCCGCGCGGACGATGCGCTGCGCATCGCCGTGCACGACGACGGGCCGGGAGCGGATCCGGCCGCGCTGGACGGCGCGCCGGGGCTGGGGCTGCGCGTGATCCGGCAGCGGCTGGAGACGCGCTACGGCGGCGCGGCGGTGATGACGGTGCGCACCGCCCCCGGCGAGGGGTTCTCGGCGGAGATGCGCATTCCCGTCGCGGCGCGCACCCCGGCGCGGGAGGCCGCATGGTCGTTCGCGCACTGATCGCGGAAGACGAGCCGCTGGCGCGCCGCACGCTGCGCGAGTTCGCGGGCGAGCTGGACTGGCTGCAGGTGGTGGGCGAAGCCGCGGACGGCGCCGAAGCGGTGCGGATGATCGACGCTCTGCGCCCCGACCTGGTGTTTATGGACGTGCAGATGCCGGAGCTGTCCGGGCTGGAGGTGCTGCGCCGCATCCAGCACGACCCGGAAGTCGTCTTTACCACCGCGCACGACGAGTACGCCATCGCCGCGTTCGAGCTGGAGGCGCTGGACTATCTGCGCAAGCCGTTCGGGCGCGAGCGCTTCCGTGCGTCGGCGGAGCGGGTGCGGCGGCGGCTGGAGCCGGGCGCCGCGCCTTCCTCGTCGTCCGCCCCGGCGGCGGCGGAGCGCGCCCGGGCCGCGCTGGATGCGCGCGGGCCGATGGACCGCATCTTTGTGCGCGACCGCGGCCGCATCGTTCCGCTGCGCGTGGAGAGCATCGCGCGGCTGGAGGCGGCGGACGACTACGTGACCGTGCACGCGGACGGCCGCGCGTACCTGGTGAACCTCTCGCTGTCGGAATTCGAGTCGCGGCTGGACCCCGCGCGGTTCCGGCGGGTGCACCGGTCGCACGTCGTCAACCTGGACCACGTGGCGTCGCTGCGGCCGTACGACGACGCGCGCCGGCTGGTGATCACCCTGGCGGACGGCGCCGAAGTGGTCGCGAGCCGCGCGGGTTCGCTGGAACTGCGCACGCTCATCGCGTAGTCCCGCCGCCGTTGGCCCGGGCCATCTGCCCCTCCACCGCCCGTTCCGCCCATCCGCGGAGCGGGCGTTGTCGTGCCCGCGATCCACCGGGATCTTGGCCGTGTCCATCACACGCTCGCGTCGTTGTGACCGCGGTCCGCCTTCGCTCCCGATCTCCATGCGCCGCCTGGTTTTGTGCTCGGTCGCCCTCACGCTCACGCTGCTGGCCGCCTGCGCCGGCGCGCGCACGGCGGCATCCCCGCCCGCCGCGTCCGGATACGAACTGTCGAACGGGCGATGGTGGGACGGCGAACGCTTCGCGCCACGGACGATGTACGTGGTGGGCGGCCGGTTCGCCGCGCGCCGGCCCGCGCGCGTGGACAGCGTGGTGAACCTGGGCGGCGGCTACGTGGTTCCGCCGTTCGGCGACGCGCACGCCCACCACTTCGAGGCGGCGTGGATGATCGCGCGCATCGACAGCATGTACCTGCGCGACGGCGTCTTTTACGGGATGTCGCTCACCAACTGGGCCAACCAGCGCCCCGCGGTGATGCCGTACCTGGGGCGGACGGAGACCATGGACGTCGCCTTTGCCGACGCGGGGATCACCGGCCCTTACGGGCACCCGATCCTGGTCTACGAATCCTTGGCGCGGGGGCGGTACGACTTCAATCCGGACTCCATCCGGCCGTGGACGGACCGCCGGGCGGAGGGCAAGGCCTACTTCATCGTGGACAGCGAGCGCGAGCTGGACGAGGCGTGGCCGCGCGTGATGGCCAGCCGGCCGGACATCATCAAGACGTACCTGGTGGAGAGCGAGCACCACGCCCGCCTGCGGCTGGACACCACGCGCCTGGGTCACGTGGGGCTTGATCCCGCGCTGCTGCCGTCCGTGGTGCGCCGGGCGCACGCGGCGGGGCTGCGGGTGGCGGCGCACGTGGAGACGGTGGCGGACATGCGCGCGGCGCTGGACGCGGGCGTGGACGTGCTGGCGCACCTGCCGGGCTACAACCTGCCGGCGGGCGCCGATCCCGCCACCCGCACCATCACCGAGGCGGATGCGCGGCGGGCCGCGCGGCAGGGAATGGTGGTGATTGCCGGGCCGCTGCGGGCCGCGCTGGACCTCGCGGAAACGGACACGGCGCGCTTTCGCGAGACGATGGCGCTGCACCGGGCCAACGTGGGCGTGCTGCACCGGGCCGGCGTGCGGCTGGCCGCGGGATCGGATGCGTACGGGCAGGATCCCGTCCCGGAGATGGCGTACATCCACGGCCTGGGCGTGTTGGGCAACGCCGCGCTGCTGCGGATGTGGAGCCAGGACACGCCTGCCACCATCTTTCCCGCGCGGCGTATCGGCCGCCTGGCTCCGGAGTGGGAGGCCAGCCTGCTGGTGCTCGCCTGCGATCCGCTGGGCCGATGGGAGTGCACCGGCGACATCCGCATGCGCATCAAGGAAGGCATGCGCATCACCCTCCCCCCGCAGCCCGCGCGGTAGCCGAAGCGGAGGAGGGAGCGATTGCGGGGCCCGGGCTTGCGCCGGGGCCCCGCTTTTTCCTTCTTTGAGGGATGACTGACACGCTGCCGACTTCCGCCGCCCCGCGCACCATGGACGTGCGCCGCCTGGGGCTGATTTCCTACGCCGACGCGCTCGCGCTGCAGGCCGACCTCGTGCGCCTGCGCCGCGCGGGCGAAATCCCCGACACGCTGCTGCTGCTGGAGCACCCGCACGTCATCACCCTGGGCAGCGGCTCGCACGACGAGAACGTGCTGGTGTCCGCGGAGGAGCGGGCGGAGCGCGGAATCGAGCTGTTCGAGACGGGGCGGGGCGGGGACGTAACCTACCACGGGCCGGGGCAGCTGGTGGGCTATCCCATCTTTGACCTCAAGCCCGACCGGCAGGACCTGCACCGCTACCTTCGCGACATCGAGGACGCGCTCATCGGCGTGCTGGGCGACTTCGGGCTCACGGGCGGGCGAAAGGACGGGTTGACGGGCGTGTGGGTAGGGGAGCGCAAGCTGGCCGCCATCGGCGTGCGGGTGTCGTCGGGTTGGATCACCAGCCACGGCTTTGCGCTGAACGTGCAGACGGACCTGTCCATGTTCGGCACCATCATCCCGTGCGGGATCCGCGACCACGGCGTGGGCTCCCTGTCCGGCGAGCTCGGTCGCCCGGTCGCCATGGCCGATGCCGAGGCGAGCGCCGTCCGCTGGTTCGAGCGCGTCTTCGAGCGCCGCGCCGCGGGATGATCGAGCACACCACGCTCGGCCGCGCCATCCGCCTGCTGCTCGTGTGCGGCGGGCTGGCGATGGCTGCCGCGCTCGGGCTGGGCGTGGTCCTGCTCCCGGCCGCCGCCTTCGCGGTTCCGCATTCCGTCCTCTGGACGCCCTCTCTCTTCGCCCTGCACATCACCACGCTCACGCTGCGGACCGGCCTCGCCCTCGCCGCCCTGGGCGTCGCCGCCTGCGTTCTGGTGATGGCGATCCCCGCCCGCACGCTCTCCCGCCTCCCCCCCGATCAGCCCCTCCCCGGCACTCCGTCGTAACCTTTCTGCGAACAAATCCCGCGAGCAGATAATTTCTTTTCTGATCCGGCAATCCGCTGCATTGACGAGGCTTGCCTTGTCTCTTTTCGGAAGAAAAGGCCGTTTTGCGCGCCTGTGGCGGATAATGAAAGTTGACGGACAGAGCGGTTGTGATTACCGTTCATTCTGTCCGATTCAACCGGCGTCGGTCATGCGTGGTCGCGAACTCCGGAGTCCCATGAAGGTTCTGCACGTACAGGTAGCCGACGAGGTCTCCGAATCACCCGGCAGGATGCGGAACGCGACGGCCGCAGCCTCCGAGAGACGCGCCGGGTGGTCCGTGCAGCGTGCGATTGTGTTTCCCCAGATCGGGAGGTCACATGAAGAATCTGAACGTACAAGTGGAGGACGACGTCTTCGAAAAGCTCAAGCAGGAGGCGGAACTCAACTGCCGTGATCTTCATGACGAGCTTGTTGTGCGCCTGGGCGGCGTGCCCGTCCCACGCCGGCCGATTGAAGAGGAACTTGCCGAGATCGACGCGTTCCGGGCTTCGCTGAAGGTTACACCGCTCACGGAGGAACTGCTGGAGCAGTTCATCCAAGAAGGACGGCGGTGATGATCGCCCGGATCACTCGTAGGTAGCAGCGTGCTCCCAAACGCGTCCTTGCATTGGTGGAGCATTTCGTCGAGCAGGTTCGCATCCCCAAAGAATGGAGGTCACGTGAAAAATTTGCACGTACAAGTTGCGGACGACGTCTTCGAGAGGCTCAAGCAGGACGCGGAACTCTCGGGCCGCAGTCTTCACGACGAACTTGTCCTGCGCTTGGGCGGTGTGCCGATTCCACCTCGGCCCATCGAAGAGGAACTGGCAGAGATCGATGCCTTCCGGGCTTCGCTGGGCAGGTCGTTCGATCATGCGCTGATTGATCAGCTTATCGAGGAGGGACGCCGGTGATTGTGGTCGACACGAACGTCGTCGTCTACCTCCTGGTCGAGGGTCCGTTTTCTCCCTTGGCGAGGCGGGTTGTCGCAAAGGAAGGCCACTGGTTCGCCCCGGGACTGTGGCGGAGCGAGTTGCGGAACGTGCTGATCGGGCTTATCCGGCGCGGGACGATGTCGTATGATGAGGCTCTGCGCGTACTTCGGCTGGCCGAAGCACGGCTGGGCAAGCGATCCCCGGATGTGGACCACGATGAGGTGTTGCGGCTCGCGCTGCTGTCGGGATGCACACCGTACGATTGCGAGTTCGTGGCCGTTGCGCGCTCAGCCGGCGTGCCGCTGGTGACGGCCGACCGCAAGCTGCTGGCGGCATTCCCTTTCATCGCTGTGTCACCGGAGGTGTTCGCGCCGGGGTTCGAGAATTGAGCGGGGCAGGGGAGTGCGGGTCGGGCAGAAACCAGAAGGGCCGGATGCAGCGATGCACCCGGCCCTTTCTCGTATCATCAGCGCGCCGGCGCGCGGCGGCCGGGCTTGAACTCGAACTTGTCCGGTGGCATGGGAAAGAAGTTCATGCAGCGCTCCTTGGCCTGCTCCTCGCGCAGCCACGCATCGAACCCGCTGTCCACCAGCCCGCCGCTGTCCATCTGCTTGGCCGCCGAGCGCGTGGCCAGGTGGTTGGCGTACTCGTTCTGCGGGTGGCCGTTGTGCCCCTTCACCCAGCGCCACTGCACCTCGTGCCGCGCGGCCACGGGCATGAGCGCCTTCCACAGCTCCAGGTTCTCGATCTCGCCGTCCTTGCGCTTCCACCCGCGCGCCGCCCACCCGTGCACCCAGCTGGTCATGCCGTCCACCAGGTAGCGGCTGTCGGAGGTGAAGACCACCCGCGACGGCTGCTTGAGCGCCTGCAGCGGCACCGTGGCGCTGCGGATGGCCATGCGGTTGTTGGTGGTGTCCGGCTCGGCGAGGTAGTAGTCGCGGCGTACCCATCCCTTCTGCGGGTGCCAGTACTCCAGCAGCCCGGCCGCGCCGCCGGGGCGCGCGCGGTCCTTGTACTGGTTGCCCAGGCACGATTCATCGGCGTACACAAACACGAGCGGCTGCGGATCTGGCACTGCGTTCCTCCTGCGGGGTTGGGTCGCAAGGCCGCAATGTACCCCGCGCGCCGCGCCGCGCCAGACGCGCCGTGCAGGGAAGCGCCCGCGGCCCGCGCCATTGTTCCTGCTTGACAGGCCGCGCGGGGGGCGTAGATTGCCGCCGCCGTAGGTACCGCTGTGGCATCGACTTGCCCTCCCGTGGCCGGAGACGTTCGTGGCAGAATCCGTAGTGCTGATGCTGGAGGATGGGCGCGTGTTCCGCGGCGAGGCGTACGGCGCGCGCGGCACCGCGTTCGGCGAGGTGGTCTTCAACACGTCCATGACCGGGTACCAGGAGGTCCTTACGGATCCCTCGTACAGCGGGCAGATCGTGACCATGACCTACCCGCTCATCGGCAACTACGGCGTGAACGCCGAAGACGAGGAGAGCGCCGGCCCGCAGGTCGCCGCCTTTGTGCTGCACGAGGCGCCGCCCCTGCACAGCAACTGGCGCGCGGCCGAGTCGCTGGACGCGTACCTGGCCCGCCACGGCGTGGTGGCCATCACCGGCGTGGACACGAGGGCGCTCACCCGCCACATCCGCTCGCGCGGGGCCATGCGCGGCGCCGTCGCCCCGGCGTCGATGGACGCGGACGAGCTGCGGGCGCTCATTCTGGGGCAGCCCGACATGGCGGGGCTCAACCTGGCGGACGGCGTGTCGACGGAGTCGCGGTACGTGGTCCCCGCCGTGGGGCAGACGCGCTACCGGGTGCTGGCGTACGACTTCGGCGTCAAGACGCACTCGCTCAAGCTGCTGGCCCAGCGCGGGTGCGAAGTGACGGTGCTCCCCGCGGCCACGCCCACGGAGGAGATCGTGGCGGCGGGGGCGGACGGCCTGTTCGTGAGCAACGGGCCGGGCGACCCGGAGGCGGTGGGGCACGCGCTGGACGCGATCCGCGCCCTTTCCGACGGCGACACGCCCGTGTTCGGCATCTGCCTGGGGCACCAGCTCATCGCCCGGGCGTTCGGGGCGGAGACGTACAAGCTCAAGTACGGCCATCGGGGCGGCAACCACCCGGTGCGGCGCATCAGCGACGGCGCGGTGGAAATCACCGCGCAGAACCACGGATTCGCGGTTCGCGGGGACGAGGGCGGCATTCCCGGCGCGCCCGGGCTGCGAGTCACGCACCTGAACCTGAACGACGGCACGGTAGAGGGGCTGGAGCACCGCGAGCGGCCGGTTTTTTCGGTGCAGTACCACCCCGAAGCCGCCCCGGGACCGCATGATTCCGTGTATCTCTTTGACCGGTTTGTGGATGAGATGACGCGCCGCGCCGCCGGGATCAACACAGACGCTTGACGGCGAACGCGGCGCGGATTATCGTTCCGCCCGTATAAGTGACCTTGCAGCAGATCGTTAGGCCACTTCGCCCGCGCTCCCCCCGTAGCAGCCGCCGCCGCAGACCCACTCCGCATCGGACGCATTCGGCCACTCCGGACCGGCAATTACACGCCGTCC
>NZ_DASVTX010000485.1:0-2466 GCF_036387355.1 Longimicrobium sp. | reverse complement strand
CGCCGATGCGCCGCGGATCAGCGCACGACCACCGTGCTGGTGTACGCGGTGCTGGTCCGGCCGTCCACGCTGTGCAGCACCGTGAAGGTGTAGACGCCGGCTGCGAGCCCGGTCACCTGGCCCGTGTACCGCATCGTCGCGGATCAGGCATGTTTGACGCGAGGAAGCCGTGTACCAGACGAGCCGAGCGAAGGGGGTACTTCCATGGACAAAAACCCCGCCCCGGAGCATGCCGGAGCGGGGTTTCCGCCGATCAGTCCATCCTTCGCTCAGCGGACCAGATCGTCCAAGCGCTTGGCGCTGAAGCCCGCGGTGGCCCGGTCGCCGCGGACGACGACGGGGCGCGTGATGAAGGTGTACTCTTCCGTCATGTGGCGCAGGAGATCGTCCTCCGAAAGCTGCTGCTCGTGCAGCCCCATCTTGCGGTACTTCATGGCGCGGCGGCTGAACAGCGCGTCGGCGCCGCCCGCCTTGCGCGCCAGGTCCTCCACCTCCGCGTGCTCCAGCGGCTGCGCCTTGAGATCGCGCAGCGAGCGGATCACCACGCCCTTGCTGCGCAGGTGCTCCACCGCCTTCTGGCAGGTGCTGCAGTGCGGGAGCCAGTAGACGTCCACTCCTTCAGCTTCATTCATCAGACGGCCTGGGCCACGGGGGCGGCGGACGCGCGGAAGGTGCGGCAGATGGCGTGCACCTCGTCGTCCGTAAAGGTGTGGTCACAGGTCTTGGCGGCCTCGAACACGTGGCTGCACAGCTCGTCGTCCGCCCCGTAGCCGTGCGCGGCCAGCCAGTGGCGCACGTTGCTGATGCCGCTCATGGGTGAGATCTCGATCACCTGGCGCAGGCCGAACCACCCCGCCGGCACGCCGCTGTAGATGCGGTCCGCCAGCCACGCGTCGCCCTTGGCTTCGGCCTTGATGATGGCCGCGGCGTGCACCCCCGTCCCGGTGCGAAAGGCGTCCGGGCCGAACACGGGCCAGTTGTACGCCAGGTCCACGCGGCACGCCTGGCTGGCCAGCGCCACGTACTCGTTCAGCCGCGACAGGTCCCAGTCGTGCAGCCCCAGCAGCTTGAGGTTGACCAGGAGAAGGTCCATCTCGGCGTTGCCGCAGCGCTCGCCGATGCCCAGCGCGGTGCCGTGAATTCGGTGTGCGCCCTCTTCGATGGCGGCCAGGCAGTTGGGGACGGCCAGCCCGCGGTCGCGGTGCCCGTGCCAGTCGATCTTTACGTCCTCGCCGCTGGGGTCCACGATCTCGCGCTTGACGAAGCGGATCAGCTGGCGGACGCCGTGCGGCGTGGCGTGCCCCACCGTGTCGCACACGCAGATGCGCCGCGCGCCGCAGTTGATGGCCGTCGTGTAGAGCGCCTTGACCACTTCGGGGTTGGCGCGGGTGGTGTCTTCCGTCACGTACATGACGGGAAGGTTGTTCTGCACCGCGAACGACACCGCGTCTTCGGTGGCGCGCAGCATCCGGTCCAGCGTCCAGTCTTCGGCGTACTGGCGGATGGGGGATGATCCGATGAAGGTGGCCGCCTCGATGGCGATCCCCACGCGCTGCGACACGTCCACGATGGGCTGCACGTCGGCGCGCACCGTGCGCGCGGCGCAGTTGGGCTCAATGGCGAGGCGGGAGTCGACGATTTCGCGCGCCAGCGCCTCCACGTCGCGCACGGCGCGCGGGCCGGCGCCGGGAAGGCCGATGTCCGCCGCGGCGATGCCCAGCTCGGCCATCAGGTGCAGCAGCCGGATCTTGTCGCCGATGGCGGGATCCGTAACGGAGGGCGACTGAAGCCCGTCGCGCAGCGTCTCGTCGTTCAGCTGCACGCCGCGGCGCGTGCCGTAGTCAAAGGAGCCGTCGAGGGTGTTCCAGTCGTAGATCAGCTCGGTCTCCTGCATGGGCGGACCTCGCGAAAGCAGCGGAAGGTGGACGGGTGCGCGCGCCGGGCCGGGGAGGCCGCGGCGGTGGGTTGCAAGCCGACTGAACCTAATTCAGCGGCCCGCGTCGCGAAACCGCCCGGGAACGGATGAACGCGGGCGTTCTTCGCCGCGGATCAGCGAGGCCGCGCGGGGGAGAGCTCGGAGCGTGCCGCGCAGCCGGTGGTGCATCGGAAACCGTGTGGCGGGATTCTTCAGTCGGCGCCCGAGTCTGAGCACGCGGATGGCACCGCCGGCGCCTCCTTCAGAATGACACTCAGGGTCCGAGGCGTCCGGGCGAGCAGGTTCTTCACCTCCGCCGTGAGCAACGGAGTCTGCCTGCCTGCTCCGAGCCTGAGGGTCATCCTGAAGGAGCAGCGTACACGGCCCGCATCCCCCACGATGATCCTTGTGCGCCGGAAGGTTTCCGGGCCGAACCGCTCGCGCGGACGAGGGCCGGCGCGGTGTGCCCCGGTCTCTCGGCAGCGCCCGCGGAGTTCGGGGCACGCCGCGCAGCCGGTGGTGCATCGGAAGCCGTGTGGCGGGATTCTTCA
>NZ_DASVTX010000484.1:0-5760 GCF_036387355.1 Longimicrobium sp. | reverse complement strand
GGACGCGGGCGCCAGCCTGATCGACCGGCTGATCGAGTCGCGCATCGCCGGCTACGTGTACGGCGAGGACGCGGCGTTCCTGCGCGGCGCCGGGCGCGACGCCCAGCTGCAGTCCGCGCTGCGGGTCCTGCGCGGCGCGCGCACCCAGGCCGAGGCGCTGGCCCGCGTTCCCGCGCGGCCGGTCATCGCCCCCGCGGCCACGCCCGCGGCGGCCGGCGCCTGATCCCCATCCGCCGGCCTTTTCTGATCGTCCCATGCAGTTCCAGCGGAGGGCCGGCCGGCCCTCCGCCCGTTCGTCCCCATCCAGGAGTTCGTACGTGAGACCCAACACCCGTGTGGCGGCGCTCGCCTGCGCCGCGGCCGCCCTGGCCGCGGTTCCGGCGCAGGCGCAGGCAGGCCGGCAGGAGCCGCTGAAGCACACCGCCCGTCCCACCACCAGCGCCATCACCCCGCAGGACCTGCGCACGCGGCTGTACATCGTCGCCGACGACAGCATGATGGGGCGCGAGTCCGGCACCCGCGGCAACGTGATGGGGACGGACTACATCGCCGCTGAGGCGCGCCGCATGGGGCTGCAGCCCGCGGGCGAGAACGGCACCTTCTTTCAGACCGTGCCGCTGGTGAACATCGGGGTGGAGAACGCCACGCTGAGCGCGGGCGGCCAGACCTTCCGCGCGGGGACGGACTTCATCCCCCTGCCGCGCTACGGCACCTTCCTGGTGTTCTCGGAACGCTTCAACGCCTCGTCCGGCGTGCCGGTGGTGTACGGCGGCCGCATCGGCGACGCGGCGTCCATGATTTCGCCGGAGCAGGCGCGCGGCAAGCTGGTGGTGTTCTCCATGGGCGCGGCGCAGCAGGGCGGGCCTCCCCCGTTCGCCTTCTGGGCCGGCGGCCGCACCTTTGAGCGCTACGCCGAAGCGGCGGGCATCGCCATCGCGTCGCTGGACATCACGCCCGAGGGCCTGCGCGACTTCTTTGGCGAGGCGCGCACCGAGATGGCCGGCAAGCAGCCGCAGGCCAGGCCGGCCCCGGCGGGGATGATCGTCACCACGGCGGTGGCGGAGCGGCTGCTGGGCAAGCCGCTGGCGCAGGCGCAGATGGGCGAGGCGGGCGGCACGGCCACGGGCGGCTTCACCTGGTCCACCCGGCCCACGCCCTTCCCGGCGCGCAACGTAGTGGCGGTGCTTCCGGGCAGCGACGCGCGCATGCGCGGCCAGTACGTGGCCCTGGGCGCGCACAATGACCACGTGGGAATGACGCACGACGCGGTGGACCACGATTCGGTGGCCATCTTCAACCGCCTGCTGCGCCGCGGCGGCGCCGAGGGCGAGCCGGACAGCATGACGGCGGAGATCGCGGGCCGCCTTCGCGCGGCGCTGGACAGCGCGCGCCGGGTGAGCCGTCCGCGCGTGGACTCCATCTTCAACGGCGCGGACGACGACGGCTCCGGCACGGTGGGGCTGCTGGAGATCGCGCAGCAGATGGCGGGCATGTCTACCCGCCCGCGCCGCAGCATGCTGTTCGTGTGGCACACGGCGGAAGAGAAGGGGCTGTTCGGCTCGGAGTACTTCGTGGACCACCCCACGGTGAACCGCGACAGCATCGTGGCGCAGCTCAACATCGACATGATCGGCCGCGGCGGCGCGGGCGACGTGGAGAACGGCGGGCCGGGCTACCTGCAGCTGGTGGGATCGCGCCGCCTGTCCACGCAGATGGGCGATCTGGTGGAAGAGGTGAACCGCACGGGCAGCCACGGCTTCACCTTTGACTATTCGATGGACGCCACCGGCCACGAGGCGCAGATCTACTGCCGGTCGGACCACGCCAACTACGCGCGGTACAACATCCCGGTGACGTTCTTTACCACCGGCGGGCATCCGGACTACCACATGCTCACGGATGAGCCGCAGTATATCGATTACGAGAAGATGGCCCGCGTGGCGCGCTTCGTGAGCGCGCTGGGCGTGCAGATCGCCAACCGCGATGCGCGTCTCACGGTCGACAAGCCGGGCCCCGGCCCGCAGGCGCCCTGCCGCCAGTAAGCGCGGCCGTGTGAACCACGAAGCCCCCTTCTCCCGGCCCGGAGAAGGGGGCTTCTGCTTTTTCGTGGTACGGATGGTTGCGGCGGTTGCCGTGCGTGTCGCGACGTTCGCTCGGCGGATGGTAGATCCTTCGGTCGCGCACGGGTTCGGCAGGCGGAGAGTACGTCGCGCGCTCCCTCAGGATGACAGGCCCATACGCGTGTATCTGATTGCAGTACAACGCGTTGCCATCCTGAGGAGGCGCCGGAGGCACCCGCAGCTGCACGAAACTCTGGCGCCGACGGAGGACCTACTGCGCCCGTGAGAACGGGCGTGCGTGTCGCAATGGCCCGCCGCGGCACCTCCGCTCCACCGGCGGCCTGCCGCTCACCTCGGCGCTGGGGGCGTCATTCTGAAGGAGCGTGCGCCGCGCTATCCCCGGTGCCGGATCCATGCGCGACTGAAGAATCCCGGACTGAAACGTCCGCCGCGCCACGGTCCGGCGTGGCGTGCTCCCGCCTCTCTCGCCGCACCCGCAGCCTCCGGGCGCGGCGAGCAACCTGGCGTGCATCGGATGCGGTGGCGCGGGATTCTTCGGTCGGCGCCAGGCTCTGGGGTGACGGACGGTGCGGCGCGGCGCCTCTCTCAGAATGACACCCATACTCCGCGGCACAAGGCAACCTGTGGTGCTGGTCTACTGTGCGGCGGGGCGGATCGACGGCGCGCGAGCCTTTGCATGTCGCTGCCGGTGCGACGCCATCCCCATCAACCCGGATGGCCGTGCACCTCGGCGCTGGGGCGTCATTCTGAAGGAGCGTGCGCTGCGCTTTCCCCGGCACCGCGTTCATGCGGGACTGAAGAATCCCGGCCCGAAGCATCCGCCGCGCGGCAGTCCGGCGCGGCGTGCTCCAGCCTCTCCCGCCACACCCGCATCGTGGGAGCACGGCGATTGTCCCGGTCAGCGGACGGCAAAGGCCGGCGGCTCGGGTGAGCCGCCGGCCTTTTCCATGACGGGAGCGCTGAGATCAGCAGCCCGTTTCGGGCGAGGTGTAGCAGCCGCCTTCCACCGTGGTGTCGCAGAGCGCCGTCGGGCAGTCACCGAAGAGCGTACAGCCCAGCGACGACGGGCAGGCGTCGATTTCCGAGCCGCAGCCCTGCGTCTGGGGCTTGGCGTGGCCGTTCACCGTTCCTTCGTGCGCCGAGGGCACCGTGGCGGCGTCGAACGACTGCACCTCGAGCGCGCCGACCTCCAGCTTCATCTTGCTCATGACAGGCTCCATCTTCAGGCGTTGATCTCATCCAGCGCGACACTCGCCGCGCCGTGGTTCATCAAGATAACGTCGGATTTAGATGCTGTCACCGTGAATGGTCCGCCATTTCTGGCGTGACGCAGATCAACGGAAGAGGCCGGCTGCTCCGTGCGGAGCGGCCGGCCTTCGTCCCAGAGGATCAAACGCGGATCAGCGAGTGGATGGCGAGTCGCTGGCCGAAAAGGCGCCGTCGCGCAGAAAGCGGGCGACGAGCCGGTGCACGTCGTGGCGGTTCATGATGAAGGTGTGCGCGGACGGAACGGTGGCGTGGTCCCGCGCGCCGTCCAGGTGCGTTTCGGCCACGCGCACCTTGCGGTCCAGCGTGCCGGCGATGATGCCCACGTCCACGTCCCCGGGAAGCGGCAGCGTACGCGCCGTGCTTTCCGCGTTCGTGCGCAGTTCGTGGATCATCGGCAGCAGCCAGCCCACCAGCGAGGCGTACCGGTCCGCCTTGGCGGAGCCCTGGTTGGGCGGCGCGAGCATCACGATGCGCCCCACCGGACCCACGTCCTCGTGCGCCAGCAGGCAGCGGACGATGATGTTGCCCAGGCTGTGCCCCACGAAGTGGATCGCCGCCGCGTCCCCGCGCTGCTCCTCCACCTCGCGCGCCAGCATGGAGGCGAGTTCCCGCACCGAACCCGTCGTGCGCCAGTATCCCCAGTTCACCACGCGGTAGCCGTCGCGCTCCAGGCGGCGGCGCAGCAGGAGCATGGAGAGCGGCGTGCGCCCCATTCCGTGGATCAGGAACACCGTTTCGCGGCGGTCGCCGGGAACGGGCGGCAGCGGGCGTGCGCGGCCGGCCATCAGCGCCGCCGCGCCGCCGGACGCCACGCCCTTCCGCGCGGCCAACGGCCCGGGAGTACCCGTACGCCCATCCACCATCTCGACTCCCTCGTTCTTCCATGCCGGTACCCGCGCGTCCGCCCGCGCGGGGGATGCGCACCCGAGCAGCACGACCGCCCACCCGGCCAGAAGGTACGTCTTCAATCCCAATCGGTTTCGCTTTCCAGGTTGGCGTATCGCACCACCACGGTCTTGCGGCCCACCGAATCGAACTCGATGGACGCCTTCACGTCGTTGCCGTAGCCGGTCAGTTCCTTGACCGTGCCAGACCCGAAGGTGGGATGGCGCACGCGCGCGCCCTTACGCAGCGACGGCGCGTCCTGCGAATCGGCGTAGTCCACCTGGTAGCCGGGATCACCGTCGTCGCCCCTGCCGCCCTTCCCCCCACCCCACGCCGAATCCCCGCCGAACAGCCGCTCACGGCGCGACGTGTACGAGCTTCCCTGCTTCCACGGCTGCGACCAGGACGACGAGCGCTCCAGAATGCGCGGCGTCTTGCGCGCTTCCGTAAGCTCCTCGGGGACGGTCTCCAGGAAGGGTGACGGCGCGCTGTCCATGTACTGCGCCCCGCGCCGCCGCCGCCGGGCGTGCACCAGATACAGCTTGCGCTCCGCCCGCGTCACCCCGACGTAGAACAGCCGCCGTTCCTCTTCCAGGTCTTCCGGCTCGTCGTACGCGCGGATGAGGGGAAACAGCCCGTCCTCCAGCCCGGTGATGAAGACGAAGGGGAACTCCAGTCCCTTGGCGTTGTGCAGCGTCATCATCGACACCGCGTCGGCCGTGGGATCGTGCTGGTCCACGTCCGCCACCAGCGCCACGTGGCCCAGGAACAGGTCCAGCGGCCGCGGCGACGTTTCCCCCGCTTCCTCCAGTTCCATCATCAGCTCGGGGTCCTCGTCCGCCAGTCGGCGCTGGATCTCGGCGGCGCCGGCGATCAGTTCGTCCAGGTTGGCCAGGCGGTCCTTGCCTTCCGGACCCTCCGCCTTGAGCGCCTCCACCAGCCCGGACTCGATCACCAGCTCGCGCAGAAGCTGGTCCAGCTCCACCCCTTCGAGCGAGGCGAGCGCGGCGTACTTGGCGACCAGCGCGGCCAGGTCCGGCAGCGCGCGGGCCGCCACGCCGCGGATGCCGTCCACCGCACCCGCCTCTTCGGCCGCGCGCAGCAGGGAGATGCGCCGCGACGCCGCGTGCTCCGCCAGCCGCGTCACCGAGGCGTCGCCGATGCCGCGGCGGGGAACGTTGACGATGCGCAGGAACGCCTCGTCCGCGGCCGGGTTGCTCACCAGGCGCAGGTAGGCGAGCGCGTCCTTGACCTCGCGGCGCTCATAGAACCGCGTGCCGCCGATGACGCGGTATGGCATTCCCTCGCGGCGCAGCCCCTCTTCCATGGCGCGGGACTGCGCGTTGGTGCGGTACAGGACCACGAAGTGCCGCAGCGAGAGGCGCGGATCGTCCGCCATGCGCGCCTGGATCTCTTCCGCCACCCAGCGCGCCTCGTCCGCCTCGTCCGCGGCCTCCACCAGGGTGATGCGCTCGCCCGCCGCGGCGTCCGTCCGCAGCGTCTTGCCCTTGCGGTTCACGTTGTG
>NZ_DASVTX010000483.1:0-3830 GCF_036387355.1 Longimicrobium sp. | reverse complement strand
CCATCGGCTTGACTTCCTGGTAGCCGGGCAGCAGCTCCGACGCGCGGTTCTCCGCGTCCAGAATGGTGTCGCCGGAGCGGGTGTCGGCCACGCGCTTGATGCCGGCGATCACGTATCCCACCTCGCCCGGGCGCAGCTCCTTGGCGGCAAAGCGGCCCACCTGCAGGTAGCCCACCTCGTCCACCGGGTACACGCTGTCGTTGCTGCCGAATGCGATGCGCATCCCCGGCCGCAGCACCCCGTCCACCACGCGGATGCTGGGCACGGCGCCCACGTACTTGTCGTAGTACGAGTCAAAGATCAGGGCGCGCGCGGGCGCCTCGGGGTCGCCCTGCGGCGGCGGCACCTTGGCGATCACCGCCTCCAGGATCTCTTCGATGCCGATGCCCGCCTTGGCCGACGCGGAGATCACGTCCTCCGGATCCACGCCCAGAAGCTCCACGAGTTCCGCGCGGCGGCGCTCCGGCTCCGCGCCCGGCAGGTCGATCTTGTTGAGCACGGGGATGATCTCCAGCCCCGCCTCCATGGCCAGGAACAGGTTGCTCAGCGTCTGCGCCTGCACCCCCTGCGACGCGTCCACCACCAGAATGGCGCCCTCACACGCGGCCAGCGACCGCGACACCTCGTACGTGAAGTCCACGTGGCCGGGGGTGTCGATCAGGTTCAGCTGGTACTCGCCGCCGTCGCGCGCCTTGTACCTCATGCGCACGGCGTTGAGCTTGATGGTGATGCCGCGCTCGCGCTCGATGTCCATCGAGTCGAGCACCTGGTCCTTCATTTCGCGAAGCTGCAGCGTGCCGGTGGTTTCCAGCAGCCGGTCGGCCAGGGTGCTCTTCCCGTGGTCGATGTGGGCGACGATGCAGAAGTTACGGATGTGATTCAGTCGCAACGTGCGTGTCCCGCTCGGTCATGGATCAGGGTCCGGAATCGTGTAAGTTAACCCCCTACCGGGGCTTGCTGAAAGCCCCACCACGCACGGCGGCCCTCCCGCGCGCGTGGGCGGGAGGGCCGCGGGGCGTGCGCGGGGCGAACTACCAGCGCGACGACGTCCAGTACAGGGATGCGCCGCAGCGCTGCTGCTGCTCCGGTGCGTACGCGTACTGCCGGTACTCGAGCGGCACCTCGTTCCACTCGCGGTACACCTCCATGGCCACCACGTCGTCCGGGTACACCATGCGGTTCAGCGTGCGGGCCGCCGGGTCCCCGGGATCGAACCCCAGCGGAACGGCCCTGTTGAGGCTGGCGTTGCGGACCATCGGCAGCGCCCGCGTGAGGGCGGGGACCGGGCGTCCGTCGATCAGCGTCACCATGCAGCGCTCGCCGCGCGTGGTGACGGGAATGCCGCCCTCGCGGCCGGCCTGAAAGGCGATTCCGGGCACGCCGATCAGAAAATCCGTGACCTCGCGGGGACTGCGCGCGCGGAGGTACTCGGCGTCCAGGTACACGCCTTCGCCCATGGCCCGCCGGCGCTGGAACGCCTGCCGCCCGCGCTCGTTGCGCAGCCGCGCAACGACGGTGACGGTGTCCAGGGTAAAGGGCCGCTGGGTCATGCGCAGCGGCACGGACGCCTCCCCGTCCCTGCCCACCACCACGGTCTGCACGGTCACGTCGTGGTACCCCCCGCGCTGGGCGAGCACCCGGTACGTCCCCGCCTTGCGCAGCCGCAACACCGCCACGCCGTCGCGCCGCGTGAATCCCGCCCCCACGGTACTGCCGTCTTCCGCCTGCGCGCGCACCAGCACCTCGGCCAGCGGAAGGCCCGGGCCGCGCGCCACCGAGGCGCGGATGGTCTGTGCCTGCGCGTGCGGCGCGAGCGCGGCCGCCAGCAGGGCGGCGCAAAGCGCCGGGCGTACTACGCGTCTCGTTCTCATGGCGAACCTGTGGCGGAAGGAAAGGGGCGGCAGGCGCGGCGGCCCATCGCAGGCCCGGCCGCCGTCCCAACGCGAGCAATGGTCGTTCCCGCCGCCCGCGCCCGTCCTCGGACAGGGACGGGCGCGGGGCCGGCGGCCGGGACCGGGGCCCGCTACCCGCTCGTTCGCCGCGCGCAACCCGCAGGGGCAGAACCGATTGCACCCCGCCGGGCCGGGCCGCGGCGCGCCCGTATGGGTCGTCTGACCCGTGCGCCCGGCCGCCGCACCGCGTATCGTGCCGCCACGTCGCGGGGCGCCGGACTGTCACCCATGGGGTACATGCGGGGGCCTGCGTGGGGGACAGCGTCGTCCGGACGCGGGGATGCGCGAGCGGGCAGGCGCGTGCCTTGCCGCAGGCTGCACCGGGCCGCGCAGCGCCCGGCGGCTCTCCGGTGGCGCCACCGGAGTGGAGTTGCGACAACCCGTTCTCGCGCATATTGTTCCGGCGATTCCGCGCCCCGCCGCGAATCGTCCTCAGGGCAGTCTTTCCGGCACGTCACCGGGCTTCCGGGTCCGTTCGCATTCCTGCGGCCTTCCACACATCATTTTGATTCCAATGAACAAGTACGTTGCATGCGCCGTGGCTGCCACGGTGCTGGCCGCCACGCCCGCCGTGGCGCAGATCCCGTCCACCTCGCGCGCGCTGGGCATGGGCGGCGCGTACATGGGCGTGGCCCGGGGCCAGGAGTCGCTGTACCAGAACCCCGCCAACCTGGGACTTCCCAACAGCCCGCACTGGTCGGTCGCCTTTCCCACGCTGGCCATCGGCGCGCAGTCGTTCGGGCTCACGACGGGCCAGTTCGTGGACCTGATTCAGTACAACGACCTGGATGAGGACGAGCGCCAGGCGCTGGTGGACGACGTTCCCGCCAGCGGCACCGGCGTGCAGGGCTACCTTCGCGCCCCGCTCGTCTCCATGCAGGTGCGCCGCGTGGCGTTCGGCCTCAGCTACGGCATCCAGGGCGAGCACACCATCAACCGCAGCCTGGTGGACCTGGTGGTGAACGGGTTCCAGCAGAGCAAGCTGGCGTCGTACAACATTCAGGACACCGAGGGCTCGCGCGCCTCGTTCTGGGACTTTCACGCGGGCTACGGCCGGCGCGTGGGCCCCGTGGCGCTGGGCGCCACCGGCCACTACTTCCTGCCGCGCGACCTGACGCGCTCGGCCTTCACGGGGCAGCGGACGGTGTTCACCGGCCCCGTGCCCTCCGACGTGGAGGTGACGTACACCGGGCTGCAGGCCAAGGGCGGCAACGGCTTCGGGCTGGACCTGGGCGCGGCCATGGAGCCCATCCCGGGCCTCACCCTGGGCGTGGCGGTGGACAACGTGGTGAACACCATGAAGTGGAACGACGACCTGCGCATCCGCACGGTAACGCTGAACAGCGCGGACTACGAGAACGGCGATCCGCAGGAGATCCTGGACCGCTACGACCAGAGCGAGACGGAGTTCACGGGCACGGGCTCGCCCACGGTGCTCGCGCTGGCGGAGTCGCTGCGCGGCGACCTGGACCGTGGCCTGCCGGCCACCCTGCGCGTGGGCGGCGCCTACGTGCTGCCCACCCGTACCACCATCGGCGCGCAGTACCAGTCGGAACTGGGCGATGCGTCGCCGGTGAGCGCGCTGTGGCGCAACCAGCTCAGCCTGGGGGTGCAGCAGAAGCTGCCCATCGTCACCCTGCGCGCGGGCGTGGCGACGGATGGCGAGAGCGGCAGCATGCTTTCGGGCGGCATCTCGCTGGGCCCCATCCAGTTCGGCATCGCGCGCCTGCACACGGGCAAGAACGACGACGAGCGCAACGGCTGGGTGAGCACCATCTCCCTGAGCGGCCGCAGCGACACCACGATGCCCTGATTTTCGGGCTCACGCGTTCATGCAGCGGACCGGCGGCTCTCCCAGGGGCCGCCGGTCTTTTTCTG
>NZ_DASVTX010000482.1:0-3784 GCF_036387355.1 Longimicrobium sp. | reverse complement strand
GTGTCGTCCGCCGCCGCGGGCGAGGCCGCCGCCACCGTGCGCGTGCACGACGCCGCCAGCGGGCGCGTCCTGTTCGCCACCGACCAGCCCGTTCCCCTGCGCGGGCTCACGGCGGCGGAAGACGGGTCGCTCTTCGGGGTGGCGGATGGACGCGTCGTGCGCCTGCGCCACGAGCGCGACGGGCTCCCCCGGCTGTGGGCCCAGGCGCCGCGCGTGGCGGGGGAGGGCGACGAGGTGCGCCTGCGGGTGAACCCCGCGGGAACGCGGGTGGCGGTGTTCGGAAGCGGGCGGGGCGCGCGGATGATGGTGCTGGACGCGGCCACCGGCGAGGTGCGCGACCGGATGCAGGAGGCGCCCCTGGACGCCGCGTACGGCATCGGGGGGCGCCTCTACCTGCTGGATCGCAGGGCGCTGCGGGTGCTGCCCTGACTCAGTGGCCCATGTCGTCGCCGGTGGCGTTGCGCATCATCCACCCGGCCACCAGAAAGGGGAGCACGTTCAGCCCCAGGCTCACCGCCGCCGCCGCCATCAGGAACTTGTTCCCGTGCAGCAGCCCGTACACGAAGCCGCAGATGGCGGGAAGGGTGATCAGCACGGCGGCCATCAACGCGAACTTCATCAGATCCCTCTCCAGAGAAAACACGGGTTTGCGGGGCGGTGCCACGCGGGCGCGCACAAGGTTAGGGCGTGCGCCCTCATCCGGCAAGAGAACTGGAGATGATGTATCACCGGTGTAGCAGAAGGGGGAAATCGTTTGCGCCCCCGTGACACTTCCTCTATATTCCATCGGTTCAAACCCGAAATCCCTTTTTCCGCCACACCCAGCCGCCCTTCCATTCCACTTTGAAGGTCCTTCTTCTTGACGCGGACCGGAGTCTCGGTCGAACGCTCGAACCGGAACTGGACGACGCGGAGCTTACGGCCGCCTCGTCGCTTTCGGACGGGCTGCGGCTGATCGCGTCGGGAGCGTGGGACCTGATTCTGCTGGACGCGGACTTCAGCGGGGCGGGGATGGAGCTGCTCGGCCGCCTGCACCGCGAGAGCGGGATGGCGCCCGTGGTGCTGCTGTCGTCGCAGCCCAGCATGGACCTGGCGATGGAGGCCATCCGCCAGGGCGCGCACGACGTGCTCCCCAAGCCGCTCCCGCGCGGGCGCGTGCGCGAGATCCTGCTGGGCATCGAGGAGATCAAGCGGCTGCGCCCCCTGCCCGAGGCCGCGCCGGCGGAGGGGACCATCGTGGGCGCCAGCCCGTACATGATGGGCGTCTTCAAGTCCATCGCCCGCGCGGCCACCAGCGACGCCACCGTGCTGGTGCTGGGCGAAAGCGGGACGGGCAAGGAGATGGTCGCGCGGGTGCTGCACGCGCGCTCGCGCCGCGCGCGCGGGCCGTTCGTGGCCATCAACTGCGCCGCCATTCCCGAAAACCTGCTGGAAAGCGAGCTGTTCGGCCACGAGAAGGGCGCGTTCACCGGCGCCATCGGCCGGCGGATCGGCCGGTTTGAGCGGGCGCACAACGGCACGCTGTTCCTGGACGAGATCGGCGACATGTCCATGGCGCTGCAGAGCAAAATTCTGCGCGCCATCCAGGAGCGCGAGGTGGAGCGGGTGGGCGGCGGCAACCCGGTGGGCATCGACGTGCGCATCGTGGCCGCCACCAACCGCGACCTGCAGCAGGCCGTGGCCGAAGGGCGCTTTCGCGAGGACCTGTTCTACCGCCTGGCCGTGGTGACGGTGATGCTGCCGCCCCTGCGCGAGCGCGGCACGGACCTGGACCTGCTCTCGCTGCACTACTTTGCGCACTACGCGCGCGAGCACGGCCGGCCCATCCGCGCGGTGGCGGAAGAGGTGTTCAACGTGCTGCACCGGCACCCCTGGCCGGGCAACGTGCGGCAGCTGCGCAACGCCGCCGAGCGCGCGGTGGTGATGGCGGATGGAGAGATCCTGCTGCCGCAGCACCTGCCGGCCGACATCCTGAACCCGCCCGAGGCGTCGGGCGGCGCGTCGGCCTCCACGGGCACCGGGGGCGAGCCGCCGCTGGTGACCCTGGAAGAGATGGAGCGCCGCATGATCCGCCGGGCGCTGCGGGAGACGGGGAGCAACGTCACGGTCGCCGCGGAGCGTCTCGGCATTCACCGAAACACGCTCCGCCGCAAGATCCAGGAATACGGGCTGGGCCCCGGCACGGGGTAAGCGGGCGCCCCGGTCTGTGCACCGTGCACACTTTCGGTGCACCGGCGGCCGGGGCGCGGATTTGTCCATTTCGTCGCAAGTGGTTAGTTTCCAGACAGTTGCCGCGCGCGCTCGTCCGGGCGCGCCGCGGAACGCGCCGTGCACCGGCGTCGTCCGTCCGCTCTGTTCACCACTCCGGAGGACTTGATGATCCCCATTTTCCGCAAGCTGGGCACCGCGCTGGCAATCGTGGCCGCCCTGGCGGTCACGGGCTGCGCCGATGCAGGCACCCCGATCAGTGCCCGGGACGGCGTCCCCGCCTTCAACACCGGGGCCAATCCCGACGTCAACCAGCTGGCGCGCTTCCGCACCAAGCCGCAGGTCACCATTGCCTGGGCCAAGAAGTGGATCGGTCCCGAGGGCGGGCGCCTGGACTTCTACGGCTTCGCCATTGAAGTCCCCCGCGGCGCGGTGACCAAGACCACCCTGTTCACCATCCGGCTGCCGGTAGACCCCAACGGGTCCGAGCACGTGCTGGCGGAGTTCGGGCCGCACAACCAGCAGTTCAACGCGCCGGTGGCCATCGAGCTTCCGTACCGCGGCACCACGCTGGAAGCGGCCGCGGCCCCCACCATCGGCTGGTGGAACGACGCCTGGGTGGACATCGGCGGCACGGTGACGGCCGACGGGCTGCGGCTGCGCACGCTGACGAACCACTTCTCGACCTACGGCGGGATGGAGTCGTCCCCCCGCAACGGCACGCTCGTCGTCGGCGGCGGCTGAGTTCTTCTTCTTCCAGAATTCCCCAGTGGATCGCTCTCAGGCTACCGTAGCGGAACTGCTCGCCCTCGTCCCCGAAATGGACGAGTTCGAGCTGTTCCGGCTTCGCGTGATCGGTGCCGCCGTCCCCGACCCGGGACGCACCTGGGACAGCTCCAGCGCGTACGCCACCGTCGACAAGCGCCTGGTGTCGCCGGACGACGTGGAGCGCAGCATCCGCGAGGCGGAGGAAAGCCTGCGCCAGTACGTCACCACGCTGTATGACGGGCTGCGCCCGGTGTTCCGCGCTTTTTACGAGGGGCGGGGGGACGAGGCGGCGCAGCGGCTGATCCGGCTGGGCGAGGAGATGGAATCGCTCGGCCGCCTCAAGGGCGCGCGCCAGTGCTACCGCGCGGCGCTCACCCTCGCCCTCCCTCTGCAGGAAAAGGCGGCCCAGATCCTGGCGCTGCGCCGCATCGCGCGGGCGACGCTGGCGCTGGGCGACTTTCAGGACGCGGCGCAGCACTACGAGCGCACGGCGCAGCTGGCGCGCGACGCGGGGGACCTGCGCGGCGAGGTGGTGGCCCGCACCGGCCTCGCCAACGTGCTGGTGTGGCAGGGCGGATGGACGGAGGCGGAGCGCCGCTACCGCGACGCCCTGGCGCTGGCGGAAGCGGGCGGTGCGGAGCTGGCGCAGGAGCGGCTTCCCCTGCTGTACAACCTGGGGATGCTGGCCACCCGCATGGAGCGCCACGCCGAGGCTGAGGAGTGGCTGGGCCGGGCGCTGGAGCGCGCCCCGCACGACGGCACGGCGGTGGACCAGGCCAACTGCTTCATCAACCTGGCCCAGCTCCGC
>NZ_DASVTX010000481.1:0-4320 GCF_036387355.1 Longimicrobium sp. | reverse complement strand
GGCGGCTGTTGCGCCCGCGCAGCCAACCTTTTTACCTGGGGGAACGCCGATGCCTCACCTGCGAACACTCGCCATTCGCGCGCTGGCGCTGGCCGGCGCCTCTGTCGTCTTGGCCGCCGCCCCCGCGGGCGCGCAGCGGCTGCCCACCGCGGAGCAGGTGGTTGCGCGGCACCTGCAGGCCATTGGCGGCAGGCAGGCGCTGAACGCGCAGCAGTACCGCCACACGCGGCAGGAACTCAGCTGGCAGGGCGAGGGCCTCACCGCGATCGCAGACGTGTACCAATCCCGCGAGGGGAACAGGTTCGTGATGAAGATGGACGCCCCGAACATGGGCGCCACGTCGATGGGCTACGACGGCCAGACCAGGTGGTCGAGCGACCCCGTATCAGGACCCAGGATCCGGCACGACAGTGTTCGCGGTGCGGCGCTGAATCAGTTTGATTTTGAGTGGAACATGAACTTCGCCCGTGCATTCCAGTCGATGGAGACGGTGGGGCGCGACACGGTGAACGGCGAAAGCTGCATCGCGGTGCGCATGGTCGCGGCAAGCGGCCACCAGGTGGTGAACTGCTTTGCGGATGACGACGGCCTGCTGATCGGCGCCACGATTCGCCTGTTGAGCTCTGCGGACCCCATCGAGATCCGGATGACCTTCAGCGACTACCGCGTGTTCAGCGGCATTAAGATGCCTACGCTGACGACGGTGTTCACGGCGCTAGACGGTCAGGTGCGCGAGATCATGGGGGGTGACCTGAGGAGCGAGATGCGCGTGGTGTCCGTAAGCACCGAGCCGATCGACGCGTCGGTGTTCGCGCTGCCGGCGGAGGTCGCGGCGCTCAAGCAGGACTGAGGAAATGCAGTGCGTGAGTGCTGGGTGCGTGAGTGCTGAGTGCTGAGTGCTGAGTGCTGAGTGGTTCGGCGCGGCCCAAGGCTGTGTGAACAAGGGACGGGAGCCTCGCATGGGGCTCCCGTCCCTGTTTTCGTGAGGCCGTTGACCGCACCGGATTCTCGCACCGAAGCCGGCGCGCCTGTATCTTGCCTGCGGCGGGCATGGTCATCCCGCATCTCCCATCCAGCCCCGATTCCGTTGATCGAGTTTGACGCGCTCAGCAAGGCCTACGGCGACTTCGCGGCCGTGCGCGGGCTCTCGCTCCGCGTGCGCCCCGGCGAGGTGTACGCTCTGCTCGGCGCCAACGGGGCGGGAAAGACCACCGCCCTGCGCTGCCTGGCCACGCTCCTCAAGCCCACCGGCGGCACCGCCCGCATCGCCGGCCACGACGTGCGGCTGGAGCCGCTGGAGGTGCGCCGCCGCCTGGGCTTTCTGGCTGCCTCCATGGGGTTGTACGCCCGCCTCACCTCGCGTGAACTGCTCGCCTACTTCGCCCGGCTGCAGGGGGTGGAGGAGGGGCGGGTGAACGAGCGGGTGGAAGACGTGGTCGCGCGCTTCGGCATCGGGCCGTTCGCGGACCGGCTGTGCGGACGGCTCTCCACCGGGCAGCGGCAGCGCGTGAACATCGCTCGCGCCACGGTGCACGATCCCCCCGCGCTGGTGCTGGACGAGCCCACGCTGGGGCTGGACGTGCTGAGCGGGGAGGCGATCTACGACTTCATCGCCGATGCGCGCACCCGCGGCCGCGCCGTGCTGTTCAGCACGCACCACATGAGCGAGGTGGAACTGCTGGCCGACCGCGTGGGGATTCTGGCGGGCGGCCGCCTGGCCGAGGAAGGGACCATTCACGAGGTGCTGGCGCGCAGCGGCGAAGACAACCTGGCGCGCGCCTTTCTGCGCATCGCGCGGGAGGCGGCGTGATGCGCTGGAAGACGGTGCGCACCGTGCTGGCCAAGGAACTGCGCGAAACGCTGCGCGACCGCCGCACGCTGTTCATGATGCTCGTCATCCCCACGCTGCTGTACCCCTGCATGCTGGTACTGGCGGAGCAGCTGACGCTGCTGGGGCAGCGGCGGCTGGGGGCGGAGCCGGCGCGGGTGGCCGTGGCCGGCGCGGAGCCCGCGCTGGTGCGCTTTCTGGATGCGGACTCCGCCATCCGCATCGTGGGCGGCGGGCGCGCCTCCGTGGCCGCCGTACGCGAGGGCGAGGTGGAGGCGGCGGTGCTCCTGGCCCCGGCGGATGCGGGCGGCGCGTCGCGGCAGGCGCGCAGTCTCTTCGATGCTTCCGAAGACCGGTCCCAGCGGGCGCAGCGCCTGACCAACGACCGGCTGGAGGAGTGGGGCGATACTCTCCTCGCGGCGCGATTGCGGCAGGCGGGGCTGCCGCCCGGGTTCGCCACGCCGCTGGCGGTGGCGGACTCGTCCGTGGCCACGGCGGCGGAAACGGGCGGATACGCGCTGGGCCGCTTTCTTCCCGTCATCCTCGTGTTGATGACGCTGCTGGGAACCTTCTACCCCGCCATTGACTTGGCCGCGGGGGAAAAGGAGCGAGGCACGCTGGAAACGCTGCTGACCGCCGCCGTCCCCGCGCGCGAGATCGTCGCGGGGAAGTTCGCCGCCGTGGCGCTCATCGGCATTCTTGCCGCGGTGGCCAACCTGGCCAGCATGCTGCTGACCTTTCAGTCCGGCGTGTTCCGCTTCGCCAAGGCGGCCAACCTGAGCTTTACGCTGCCGGCCGGCACGGCGGCGCTGGTGCTGCTGGCGCTCATTCCCCTCGCCATTCTGTTCTCGGCGCTGTTTCTGGGGATCGCCGTCCGCGCGCAGTCGTTCAAGGAGGCGCAGAACGCGCTGACGCCGGCGCAGCTCGCGGCCACCCTCCCCATGCTCGTGGTTACCCTGCCGGGGATCGACTTCACCCCGGCGCTGGCGATGGTGCCGGTGATGGGCGTGGGAATGTTCCTGCGCGAGCTGATGTCGGGGCGCGCCACGCTGCTCCCCTCGCTGCTGGCGCTGGCCTCCAGCGCGGTGTACGCGGCGGCGGCGCTGGCGTTCGCGGCGCGCGCGTTCGGGCGCGAGGACGTGCTGTTCGGCGGCGGATCGGGGGAGGAAAAGCGCGTGGCGGGCGGATGGCGCGAGAAGGTGGCGTCGTGGCGCGCGGCCCGGCGCGACGTGCCGCCCGCGTTCGCCACGGCCATGTTCATCGCCGGCATTGCGCTGGCGTACTTTCACCTGGGCGCGCGGCTGCAGGCGCAGCTGGGGGAGCGTGGGCTGCTCATTTCGCAGTGGCTGCTGCTGGCGCTCCCGGCCATCGCCTTTGCCGCGTTGGGGCCGTACGACGTGCGCCGCACGCTGGCCCTGCGCCCGCCCCGCCCCCGCGCGCTGGCCGCGGCCGTGCTCATTGCGCTGGGCGGGATTCCGGTGGGATGGGTGATCGCCTGGGCGCAGCTCAGGATGTTCCAGGGCGGAACGGAGAGCCTGGGCTACCTGCAGCAGTTGCTGACGGCCACGTCGGGGCGGCGCGCGCTCTGGCTGTTCCTGCTGGCGGCGGTGACTCCCGCCATCTGCGAAGAGCTGGTGTTCCGCGGCGTGCTGCTGCAGTCGCTGCGGCGCGAGGTGCGGCCGTGGCACGCCGTGGTGGGCTCGGCGGCCATCTTTGGCGCCTTTCACGTGTCGTTCGAGTCGGCGCTGCGCTTTCTGCCGACAATGTGGATCGGGCTGCTGATGGGCCTGGTGGTCTGGCGCACGCGCTCCATCTTCGCCAGCATGCTGATGCACTGCGTGAACAACGGCTTCGTGGTGCTGCTGCTGTGGCAACCCGCCGTGCAGCGGCTCGCGCTGAACGGGGACGGCGTGCCATGGGTGTCGGTGCTGGCCGGAATCGCGCTGCTGGCCGCGGGACTCACGCTGCTGCCGCGCGATTCCGGCCCGCGCCCTCCCGCGGACGGCCGGCCGATCGCCACGGACCCGGACCGCTCGCGCTGACCATCCTCATCCCCAGCCGCGCCGTCGTTGTTCGGCCGATGGCGGATCCCGGACGGCGGGACGGGCCGCGGCGCGGGCCGGAATCATCCTTTTTCCTGATCGAGACGAACCGATGAACATGATTGCCGCCGTCGTGCTGATCCGCGCCGTGCCGGGGGACGTTCCGGCGCTGGCCCGCCGCATCGCCGGCATCGACGGGGTGGCGGAGGTGTACTCGGTTTCGGGCGAGTACGACCTGATCGCCATTGTGCGGGTGAAGGAGTACGAGCGCATCGCGCAGATCGTTACGGAAGAAATCGCGCAGGTGTCGGGGATTGAGCGCACCAACACGCTCACCGCCTTTCGCGTGTACAGCAAGCAGGACCTGGAACGCGCCTGGGACATGTGGGATTGATCCCTCCTCGGGCCCGGCGGTCAACGGCCGGGCTTGTCGCGCGTTCTTGTGTTGCG
>NZ_DASVTX010000480.1:0-3221 GCF_036387355.1 Longimicrobium sp. | reverse complement strand
TGGCCCGTCCGGAATCGTCGATTCCGCGGCCGCGGCGCGAAGGTTGCCCCGGTTCCCTGCTTTCCGACGTCAGACCGCGCCCGCCAGCCACGCGGCGCCCGCACACGCACCCGTGACCCAATCCATCGACTCCGCCTCGCGGCGCCTGGTTTCCGCCTTCGCCCTGCTGATCGCGGTGCTGCTGGCCGTGGGCGGCCTGGCGTACTACACCTTTCGCGAAATGTCCAGCGCCGGCCGCTGGAGCGTGCACACCTACCAGGTGCTCGCCGAAGTGGACGGCATGGAGTCGGCCGTGGCCGAGATGGAATCCGGGTTCCGCGGCTTTGCGCTTACCGGCGAGCCCGCGCTGGCGGGGCAGTGGCGAACCAACCGCGCCGAGTTCGCCGCGCACATGCGCCGCGCACGGGCGCTGACCCGCGACAACCCCGGCCAGCTCGCGCGGCTGCACCGCACCGACAGCCTGTTTGCGCAGTGGCACGCGCTGCAGCAAGCGTCCGGCCTCCTGATCTCCCCCCGCGCCGCCGTGGCGTACAGCCCCCGCACCGACTCGGCCGGCACCGTGCGGCGCATGGAGGCCGTGGCCCGGCTGCGCGCCATGCTGCAGACCGTGGGCGCACAGGAGTCGCTGCTGCTGCGCGTGCGCGCCGAGCGGGTGGCCGCGCTGGAGCGGCGCGCCCGCGTGCTGCTCATCACCGGCTCGCTGCTGGGCGTGCTGCTGGGCATCATCAGCACCGGCATGCTGGCGCGCCGCACGCGGCGGCTGCGCGAGCTGAACGAGAGCCTGCAGGCTGAGGTCGCCGAGCGCGCCATTGCCCGCGACGCGCTGGCGCGCATGAGCCGGCAGAACGAGCTAATCCTGGACGCCGCCGCGGAGGGGATCTACGGCATCGACCCGCACGGCTACTCGCTCTTCATGAACCCCGCCGCGGGGCGCATGCTGGGGATGGCGGCGCAGGACGCCATCGGCCGGCCGTTCGAGGCGGTGCTGGGCCTGGGCGGCGGCGCCGCGGAGGGCGGGGTGAACCCCATTCGCGCCACCCTGGGCGCCGGGGTGGCGCGCACCGTCACCCAGGCGCAGTTCCGGCGCACGGACGGCACGTCGTTCCCCGTGGAGTACGCCGCCACCCCCATGCAGGAGGGCGACACGCTCACCGGCGCCGTCATCACCTTTCGCGACGTGACGGAGCGCCGCGAGGTGGAGCGGATGAAGGACGAGTTCGTTTCCGTGGTGAGCCACGAACTGCGCACCCCGCTCACCTCCATCCGCGGCTCGCTGGGGCTGCTGGCGGCCGGCAAGCTGGGCGAGGTGCCCGAAAAGGGGCGGCGGATGCTGGACATCGCCGTGCAGAACACCGACCGCCTCGTTCGCCTGATCAACGACATCCTGGACATCGAGCGCATCGAGTCCGGCCGGGTGACCATGGAGGTGCGGCAGACGGACGCGGCCGAACTGGCGCACCAGGCGGTGGAGGTCATGGCGGCCATGGCGGAAAAGGCGGGGATCAGCCTGTTCGCCTGGGCGGAGCGCCTTCCCCTGGTGGCCGACCCCGACCGCATTCTGCAGGTGCTGACCAACCTGGTTTCCAACGCCGTCAAGTTTTCCCCGCCGGGGGGCGAGGTGACGGTCACCGCCGAGCCGCGGGAGGGCGAGATCCTGTTCCGCGTCACTGACCACGGGCGCGGCATTCCCCAGGACCGGCGCGAGGCCATCTTTGAGCGCTTTCAGCAGGTGGACTCGTCCGACGCACGCGAAAAGGGCGGCACCGGGCTGGGGCTGGCCATCTGCCGCAGCATCGTGAACCAGCACGGCGGGCGCATCTGGGTGGAAAGCGAGATGGGGAAGGGGAGCACCTTCAGCTTCACCCTTCCCGGGCAGACCTCCCCGCCCGGCCAGAGCGCGCCGCCCGCCCCGCCCGCCGAGGCGCCGCCGGAGGAAGAGCGCGGCGAGGGGCCGCTGATTCTGGTGTGCGACGACGACCCCGCCTTTCTGGCCTCCGTGCGAGAGATCCTTCACGGGTGGGGCTATCGTACTACGGGGGTGGGCGACGGCGAGGCCGCGGTGCTGGAGGCGGCCCGGGTGCGCCCCCGCGCCATTCTGCTGGACATGATGCTGCCGGGGATGAACGGCTCCGAGACGCTGCGGGCGCTGCGCTCGCGGCCGGAAACGGCGGACATTCCCGTGGTGATCCTGAGCGCGCTCAAGCCCCTGCCGCGGGTGCGCGAGCAGGCCGACGTGGTGGACTGGGTGGAAAAGCCGCTGGCGGACACCGGGCTGCTGCAGGCGCTGGAAGAGGCCGTGGCGCGCCGCGCCCGCCCCCGCCGGGTGCTGCTGGTGGAGGACGACGCGGACCTGGCCCGGGTGCTGGTGGAAATGTTCGGGCGGCACGGCATCGAGGCGGTGCACGCCGCCACCGGGGTGGAGGCCGTGGCGCTCAGCCGCCGCGAGCCGCCGGACATGATCGTGCTGGACCTGGGCCTGCCGCACGGCGACGGCTTCTGGGTGGTGGAGCGGCTGCGCGACGACGGCGTGCGCGGCGTGCCGCTCGTCGTCTACTCCGCGCGGGAACTGGATGAGGACGAGCGCGCGCGGCTGCGGCTGGGCCGCACGGAATTCGTGACCAAGGGACGCGAGGCGCCGGAAGACTTCGAGCGCCGCGTGGTGGCCCTGCTGAACCAGATTGCCCCGGTGGGGCGCAGCGAGGAAAATGATGAGCCACACCATTCTGCTGGTTGACGACGAGGACGACATCCGCGAAGTGGCGCAGCTTTCCCTGGAGATGACGGCCGGGTGGGAGGTGCACGCCGCGGGCTCCGGCGCGGAGGGGATCCGCAAGGCGCGCGAGGTGCGCCCCGACGCCATTCTGCTGGACGTGATGATGCCGGAGATGGACGGGCCCGCCACCGTCCGCGCCCTGCGCGCGGACCCGGAAACGGACTCCATCCCCATCATTCTGCTCACCGCCAAGGTGCAGCAGGCGGACCGCCAGCGCTTTGACGGGCTGGGCGTGCAGGGCGTGCTGAACAAGCCGTTCGATCCCATGACGCTGGCGGACCAGGTGTCCGCCGTGCTGGGGTGGTGAGGCGCGCCCCGTCATGCACCATCCCTTCATGATCTCTGCTGCATGAACCACCTTCTCGCCGCCGGACTCCCGCCCGACCTCCCCGGCTGGCTGGCGCGCCGCCTTTCCGGCGCCGCCGTGGAAACCGCCGCCACCTCCGCC
>NZ_DASVTX010000479.1:0-8505 GCF_036387355.1 Longimicrobium sp. | reverse complement strand
CGTACGCGCCGGGGCTCCGGCGGCGGAGGCGCAGTGCACGCCGCTGGAGTCGCGCCCGGCCAACGGCGCCGGCCAGCGTCCGGCGTTCGCGGGGCAGACACGCGGCTGCGGGGTGCGGTCCAACGTGGCATTCAACGTGGTGGTGGTGGCGCGCGGGCTGGAGAAGCCCTGGGCGGTGGAGCCCATGCCCGGCGGCGCGCTGCTGGTGACGGAAAAGCCCGGCCGCCTGCGCATCGTCAGCGCCGCGGGGCAGATCGGGCCGGCCATCGCGGGGCTTCCGGCCGTGGACGCGCGCGGGC
Source organism: Longimicrobium sp. (assembly GCF_036387355.1). Taxonomy (GTDB): domain Bacteria; phylum Gemmatimonadota; class Gemmatimonadetes; order Longimicrobiales; family Longimicrobiaceae; genus Longimicrobium. The sequence continues at coordinate 8,206 of NZ_DASVTX010000479.1, read as the reverse complement.
AGGGTGGGCTGCTGGACGTTGCGCTGAGCCCGCGCTTTGCCACGGACCGCACCCTCTACTGGACCTTTACCGAGCCGCGCGCCGACGGCAACGGCACCAGCGTGGGCCGCGGCGTGCTGTCGCGCGACGGGAGCCGGCTGGAGCAGGTGCGCGTGATTCTGCACACGCGGCCGTCGTACTCCAACAACATGCACTTCGGGTCGCGGCTGGCATTCGGCACGGACGGCATGCTGTACGTCACCATGGGCGAGCGCTCGGACACCGTCACCCGTCCGCAGGCGCAGGCGCTGAACAGCCACTTCGGCAAGACGCTGCGGATTACCCCCGACGGCGCGCCCGCGCCGGGCAATCCGTTCATCGGCCGCTCCGGGGCACTGCCGGAGATCTGGTCGGTGGGGCACCGCAACATTCAGGCGGCGGCCGTGGACGCGCAGGGCGCGCTGTGGGTGGTGGAGCACGGCACGCGCGGCGGCGACGAGGCCAACCGCGTGCAGGCGGGGCGGAACTACGGGTGGCCGGTGCAGGCGTACGGCATCGAGTACCGCGGCGGCACCATCCGCTCGGCCCTGGGCGAGGCCGCCACGCAGCGCGCGGGAATGGAGCAGCCGGTGTACTACTGGGACCCGGTGATCGCGCCATCCGGCGCGCAGTTCTACACGGGGAGTGCGTTTCCGCAGTGGCGCAACAGCCTGTTCATCGGCGGGCTGGCGAGCATGCGGCTGGTGCGGCTGCAGATCGCCAATGGCCGCGTGACGGGCGAGGAGCACCTGCTCACCGACCGCAACAAGCGCATCCGCGACGTGCGCCAGGGCCCCGACGGCGCGCTGTACCTGGTCACCGACGAGCAGGCCGGCGAACTCTGGAAGATCGTTCCGCGGCGTTGAAGGTCGCACGCGGAGCCGAACACGCGAAGCCCCGGGCGGCCATGCCGTCCGGGGCTTTCTGTTCCCGGGATCCCGGGTCCCGAGCTAGAAGTCCGGCAGCATCCTGACGCCAGAGTGCCCGGTCAGGGGCAATGCCGCCTGCACTTCCGCCAGCAGCCGGCGAGGAACCCGGGCCCGCTGCGCGGGCGTGAGCACCGCGCGGGCCGTGGCGAGGCCCCGCTCCAGCACGTGCCCCGCCTCCGCCAGCAGCGTCCCCTGCTGCTCCAGGGCAGACCGCACCTGCGCCGCATCCGAGCCGCCGAGGTCCATCACCACCGTGGCGAGCGCGCCGGCGATGCGCTCCGACTCGGCCCGGACCGTGTCCGCCGCCGCGACCAGCGCGGCAATCTGGGCGGGAGCAAGCCCGACGGAGTGCGTACGATGGAACGCGAGCACCTCGGCGGGCACGTTCCGCCACGACCGAAGCATCTGGAGCCGCACGTCCTCGGCGTCGGTCCGGTCCTGGTTCGCGACGGCCTGCGCCACCAGCGCCTGCGTGGCCGGGTCGGCTCCGAGCGAAACCCGCGCCTGGATCCGGAGCGAAAAGGGCATGCCCCCCCAGCGGCCCGCGTTGGGTCCAAACCCGGGGTTGATCTGGTAGCGGAATGTCCGATTCTCCGCCTCGAAGCCCACGGCACGGAGCAGGACCGGATCGGCCGACGGGTACTGCCCCCACCCGCGCAGGCCCCCCTGGCCGTGGATGAGCTGGTCCAGCGCCGATGAGACGTTCTCCGCGGCCACGTTGATGACGACGCGCTTGTTGCGCGGCCCGCCCGGAAACAGGTTCAGCTGCACGTCCAGGAACGAACTCCAGGGCGTGCGGCAGCTGTTCCGCCCCGCGATCCTGCCCGCCTGCCGCTGCAGGCACGACCGCGTGGCGGCGGGGACCCCGTCCAGGAGCGCGGCCATTCCCGCCGAGATCGCCGGATCGCGGGCCTCATCGAGATCCGGGATGAAGGCGCGGTCGTTCGCCAGGCCGTCTCCGTTGATGTCCACGTCCACGATGGGCGTGAACGGCGTACCTGACAGGAGCCGCCACACCACCGCTCCCGAAGCCCAACGCCGCAGGTTGCGCTCTGTTGAGAGCTGAACGGCATGTCGCTGCTCAAAGTCGGTGGCGGCCCACTCGGCCGTCCGTGGATCACCCGCCGTGGTGGCCCAGCCCCCGGCGGGCCCCGCCAGCCCGGTGCTCTGGTCTCGGGCCGACGTGAACGTGTAGTACAGCTGGATCAGTCCCGTGCCGGTAAGACGGTGCAGCACCACACCCACCGTGCGGGCCGTTGATGCTCCGCGCCCGTTCACCTCCCGCACCACGCCCAGCCGCGGGTCACGCCGCGAACTCCCGAGCGAGAGCTGGCCTGATGCGGGGTCGATGGCATCAGCGGAAACAAAGACCGGCCGACCCTGCTCCGCACCGAGAAAGAACACCGGCTCCGCACGAAGGTTGCGGTCGGACGCAAGCGTGACAGAGTGGCCGCGTGAGGCGCCGAGGCGCAGTTCAGCTCCGAACCCGGACGGCTGGTGGTGCCACGACGCCGCCAGGGAGGAGTGCCAGACGGTGGGAGGTGCGTAATCGGCCGAAAAGCCGGAAACGTCGGCCATGACCGCAGGGGAAGCCCCGGTGCCGCCTGCGCATGCGGCGGGTATGGCCGCCGGGTCCTCGACGTACGTCCGCCATTGCGGCGCGGGAACGTCCGCTCCCACGCACCGAAGGTTCATGGCGCGTCCGCCTTCGGAGGCCAGCAGAGCCGCGACGGGGCCGGTGGCCGCGGCATCCCGGAATAGCCCTGTGCCGCCCATGAGGCCGATCGTGCTCGCCGGCAGGGACCGGTACCAGGTGAATCCGGCCCGGGGACTCAGGTTCCAGCGCGAATCCGCGGGAAGGGCCAGCATTCCGGACGCGGTGTCCCCGGCCGGCGATCCGCCACGCGGACTCGCGAAGGAGTATCGCTCGCCGCGAAGGCCCGCGATGAGCCGCAGATCAGGACGGGGCCTCCAGACGTCGGCGAGGTACACGGCCATGTAGCCGGACGCAACTTCGGCCGCACGCTCTCCGAGTGCTCTCGTGAACCGCACCGGCCTCCCTGCCTCCAGATCACCCAGGCTCGCGAACGAAAAGGTCCCAAGGCGGTTGCCGCGGATCGCCCGCCCGACCACCTCGGCCTGCGCGGCGCCCCCGACCTGAAGCTGATGCCTGCCACCGGCAAGGGTCAGGGCCAGGCGGTCGGCGGCCTCCACGCCGCGGCGGTCTTCTGCGGGCGCGCCGACGGGTTCCCCGCCGAAGGCCAACTGCGCCCCTGCCACGCCGGTCCCACTCACCGCGGAAGAGATCCACACCTCCCCGCGTGGACCCGCCGCCGCGCTACGTACGCGCCGGTCCGAAACCGAGCCGCGCAGGCTGAACTCGTTCTCCGCCCGGCTCAGGCGTGAGGTGATCTGCAGCAGCGCGCCTCCCCCGTAGCTCAGTTCCCGCTCCGCGGAAAGAAGCAGCGCCGGGCCCGCGGTGCTGCTGGCTTCCCGGCCGCGCGCGTCGATCCGGAACATGGCCTGATGCCGTTGATTCACCACGTAATCCAGCCGTGCAATCGCGGTCGCGGATCGCGCATGGCCGGCGGAACGGGTCAGCGTGGACGGAAACCCCAGCGCCTCCACGATGCCTTGAAACCGGGCGAGCGAGTCGGGCGCGAGGGAGCCTGGACCGATCGGATTGGCGCCCGACGTTCCGTTCCACCTCTGCCGCGCTTGCGCCGCACCGAAAACAAAGAGCCGCCCCGGCAGCAGCGGTCCCCCGCCCCCACCACTGACGAACACTTCGCCCGGCTGGCTGCCGCGGCCCCCGCCGGGCACTTCGCCCGCCGCGCGCCATTGCGGCTCCAGCGCAAGCCGGATCGCGCCGCCCCAGACGTTGGTGCCTCCCATTGTCCGGCCGGCGATCTCTCCGCCCGTGAACTGGCCGTGTGCAACATCGAAAGGATGCGCGAACACCCCGCCGGCGGCGAGGCCCTCCGCCGGGACGTCTCGCGCGTCGTAGCCCGGACCGTCCAGCGTGGTGCGGTTTCCTGTCGGTGATTGTCCGTTTACTGAAAGGGCGCCGCCCGCGACGGGCACGTATTCGCCTGACACGCCCGCGGATCCGGCGATGTCTCCGGGTACCCCTGGATAGAGCGCGATCGTGTACGACGCCTGGGACGCGAGATCGCTTCCGGGCGCCGCTCCCCGCAAGACGGGCTTCGGTGTGAGGCGGGGAGCGCGGGCGACGACGGGATCGAGCTGGACGGCCGCGCCGGCGGCCGGCGTGAGCTGCACGTCCAACGTTTGCGACCCGGCGTTACCCTGGATCGTGAGCAGCAGCGCGCGGCTGATGAAGCCCTCCGCGTCTACCTGAACGACGTACTCGCCCCCGTGCCGCAGGCGAAGGCAGAACCTGCCATCGGCATCCGGAGTCGCGCGCGCGGTGGCAGAGGTGGCAGTGTCGGTGCTCGTCGCCTGCACCGTCGCGGTCTGGACGGGCGTCCCCCCGGGTCCGGTCACGCGCCCGGACAACCGGCAACCGGGCGCCTGGCTGGCCAGGCGATTCGCGGAGAGCAGCGCGATCACCACGCCCGCGGCGACGGAAAGGCGGCGCAGCTTGGTGCCGGCCTCCGGGAGCCGCGTCGCGGCGCCGGCTGGCTTCCCTGATTCCGGCACGGGCGCGTTCACCGTGCCGGCGGATCGGGAGGGCGGACGCTCGCGACGACGAACTCGCGAACGCCCGTTCCACGTCGCAGGCGGATCGTAAACACCTTGCCCGGTTCGCCAAACAGCGCCCGCGGGTCGCGCGCGTCAACTCCGTTCACGAGCAGCAGCACGTCTCCGGGAAGAATCCCCACGCGCGCAGCCGGGGAACCCTGCGCGACCACGTGCACCAGCGGATAGTCCGCCCACCGGGGGGTGCCGTCCGGAGCAGGAGCGGGCCGCCCGCTCACACCGATCCCCGTATACGCGGCGCTTCTCCCCTCCCGGCCGGCGGCTCCGACCGACCGCTGGGTCGGCGCGGACGGGGATCCCGGCTGCTGGCCGGCCACGTCCGCGGCGCAGGCGGCGGTAGCCATGAGGGCCAACGCGATGGTCTTGTACATTCCCCCTCCTTTTCCAGCCGGTTGGATTCGGTGCGGGAGCGCCGGGAAATTCACTTGCGCGCGGCCGCCCGAACGGCGCTTTCCACGAACTCCTCCAGCGTGCCCGGCGGCGCGCCAAATACGAGACGCTCGTTGACGAGGATCGCCGGCGTTCCCTGGACACCCAGACGCGATCCCGCCTCCCGGTCGCGCTCGATCTCCGAGTCGGGTCCGGAACTCCGGAAGCACGCCTCGAAAGCCGCCTCGTCGGGTACGGCCGCTTCCGTCGCGAGACGGGCCCACGGAACGGCTCCCAGTGAGTCCTGCTGTGCGAACAGCGCGTCGTGATATTCGCGAAACCGCCCCTGCCGAGCGGCACATACGCTCGCCTTTGCTGCCGGCACCGCGTTCTTGTGATAAGGCAGAGGGTAGTGGCGGTAAACCAGAGCCACGTCACGTGGATATTTCTCCTGGAGCGCCCGCAGCCGGCTCGCGGCCGCGCGGCAGAACTGACACTCAAAGTCGGAGAACTCGACGATGGTGACACTCGCGTCCTGCGGCCCGATCCGGTGGCCCTCCACATAGCTGCGCCAATCGGCAATCGTGCGGGTTTCGGCATTGACCACCGCGGAGGCCGCTGCCGGCGTAAACAGTTCTCGACGGATTACGAGACTGGTAACCGTGACCGCGCACAGGACCATGATGGCGGTGCCAACGTTGCTCATGTTTACTTTCACAGCACACCCAGTGGTTCACGCGGACAGATACCCACCGGCGCCGAGCCGGCTACGAGGACCGTTCGGGGCCCGTGGGGGAGGCGCGCAAGCACGGGCGCCTCCCCCCATGTGAAGCTACATCATGCTCGGCCAGCACTGGGCATTCGTTACGTCACAGGTCGAGGTGTTGTACGTACAGGTTGCGCCGGTCTTGCAGTAGGTGTTTGCCACCCACTGGCAGTACGAACGCACGGTGGCCTCGCAGTTGGACGTCTCTGCAGCTGCGGCTTTCGCAGGGCTCGTCAGGAACATGCCGGCTCCCAGAACGACCAAAAGGGAAGCCAATGAGATTTTCCGGTTCCGCGTCATGCGCTCGCTCCTGAGAGAGGCGTTCCCCGCGACGGCCACTCCGTCGCGGTACGATGCCACCACGTTGGTGGCGGATTCGCAGATCTCGACCTCATCGGGGAACGCACCCGAGCCCCGATCCGAGATCACGCGGGGGGACAGGGATCCACGAACCGGCTCCATGGTCAGACGCAGTTTGGATCAGACAGGACGGCCAGGGTGGCCGTGGTGCTCAAGCAAGGTGAGGGGACAAGGAAAAATTTGTCAAGTATTATGTGCGAGACCGGTGTAGCTGCGGCGGCCTGGGCTGGGTTCCGGCGGAAGTCTCGCCGCCGTCCGCCGGCGGGGGATGAAGGCTACCGGCGCGCCTCGATGATGTGATGGAAGGAGCGGTGGGCGAGTTCGTACGGCGTGAGGCCGGTCAGGTCGATCACCTCGTTCTGCGTGAATGCGCCGGAGGCGATGCCGCGCAGAAAGAAGTTGAGCAGCGCCTGGCCCGCATGCGGATCGTCGAACGCTTCGCCGGCCTGCGCGGCCTTGGCCAGGAACCCGCGCAGGCGCACGGCGGCGGCGTCACGGCCGGCCAGAAAGAAGGCGAACACGGCCGCGTAGCGCGTGGGAAGCTGCGCCGGGTGCAGGTCCCATCCCTGGTACCAGCCGTTCACCAGCGAGTGCTGCACGTCCTCAAAGTGCATGCGCCAGGCGCGGTGCACGGCGGCGCGGTTCTCCTCCCGCTGCGCGTCCGTCCGCGACGTGCCGGCGTGCACGGGAACGGGGAGCACGGCGGTGGATCCATCCGACATCCACACTCCCGTGCCGGCGAACGACACCTGCATCACGTGCCGCACGAAGTCGCACGCCTTGTGGCGCATCCCCTGGTACGCCGCGGTGATCCCCACGCCCGCCGTGTAGTCGTACGTGCCGAAGTGCACGCCCGCCATGCGCCCGCGCGCGCGGTCCAGAAACTCCGGCATGGGGCACGTGCCGTCCGGGCCGATGACGGCCTGCGGCGTCTCGATCATGATCTCGAAGCGCAGCGACCCGCCCGGCAGCCCCAGCCGCGGCTCCAGCAGTTCCAGCACCTCGCAGAAGAAGGTGACCTGCTCGGGGATGGTGACCTTGGGAAGGGTGATGACGAGCCCCCTGGGCAGCTTGCGCCCCGTCACCTCCAGCAGTCGCGTGAGGAACAGGTCCAGCGTGCGCACGGCGCGGCCGCGCATCTCCTCCGTGAGCGCCTTGAGGCGCAATCCGGTGTAGGCGGGGAGCGTCCCCGCCTGCATGCCCCGCCCCATTTCTTCCGCCACGGCCAGCGCCGTGGCGTCCTCCTCCGCGTCCGGCCGCACGCCGTAGCCGTCCTCGAAGTCCACGCGAAAATCCTCCACGGGCTCACGCGTGAGCTTGTCGGTCACCCGCGCGTACAGCGCGGCCGCGTCCACGTCCGCGGGGAGCCCGATGGCGTGCGCGAACGCATCCGGCTCGGGGGCGTACTCGTGCAGCGCGTGCAGGGCCTCGCGCCCGTGCGCGGCGGCCGCGTCGTGCGTGTAGAACTGCGCGCCCGCGTACACCGTGTGCACGGGCTGCCGCGCCGCGGACTCACCCGGGTACCGGCGCACGAACGCCAGGTTGGCCGGCCGCAGCTGCGCCCCGGCCCGCTCCAGCTCCGCTTCCGGAATCGACCGCTTCACTCGCCCTCTCCTGTCCGGTTGCCTGCGGGATGGTCCGCCGCCCGCAATCTGCCACGGCACGGGCCCCTGCACAAACGGCGGCCTCCGATGGGATCGGAGGCCGCCGTGCGTGCAGGACGGGAGATCAGCGCGGGGCGGGCGCCGCGGCCAGGAGCGCGGCCGCCACCTGGGCGCGGCGGGCCACGCCCAGCTTGCCCAGGATGCGCTGCGTGTGCGTTCGCGCCGTGGCTTCGCTGACGTACAGCTCGCGGGCGATCTCCGCGTTGCCGCGGCCGTGGGCCAGCAGGCGCGCCACGCCGATTTCCCGGGCCGTCAGCCCGAACCGCTCGCGCAGCACGGCGTCCGGCGGCGGGCGCAGGCCGGCGCGCGACAGCGAAACCACCACCGCATCGCCCCCCTGCCACGACGCGGGCGCGTAGCTGGCGCGCAGCACGTAC
>NZ_DASVTX010000478.1:0-4409 GCF_036387355.1 Longimicrobium sp. | reverse complement strand
GCACGCACCCTGGTCGCCGGCGTGGCGACGCTCGACGGCAACGATCCCGTCATCCGCCCCGCGATCGAACTCGCGGCGCGGATCGGCGCGCGCCTGCACCTGGTGCACGTCTGTCATCCGGATGAACACACGCTGCTGCACCAGGCGCGCGCGGGAGCGGGCCCGGCCGGCATTCTGGAGCGCGCCGTGCGGGAGCGGCTGCGGCGGGAAGCGTGGGCCGCGAGCCCGCACCCGGACATCGTCTGCCACGCGCCGTGGGGCAGGCCCGACGAAGTGCTTCCCCGCCTGGCGGCAGATCACCACGCGGACTTGCTGCTGCTGGCGCCCACCCGGCGCGGGCGGGTGAGCGGATTTCTGCTGGGCACCACGGCGGAGCACGTGCTGCGCGCCACCACCGTTCCCGTGCTGGTGGTGCACGGAGAGCCGGCGCTGGAGCGCGTTCTGCTGACCACCGACCTGTCGGCGTCATCGCTGGCCGCGCACCGGGAAGGGCTGCGGCTGGCCTGCCTGATCGCGTCGCCCGGCGCGGCCGTACGGACGCTGCACGCCATGCCGCCCGCCGCGCCGGGCGAGACGGCGGACACGGCCGAGGAGCAGATCGCCGCCGCGCTGGAGGAACTGGCGGACGTGCTTCCCGCGCACGCCGTGGACGGCCGGGTTCCGCGCCCGTGCGTGCGCTTTGGCGAGCCCGCCTACGTGATCGGGCACGAGGCGCGCGCATGGTGCGCGGACCTGCTGGTGCTGGGCACGCACGCCCGGCGCGGCGCCACGCGCTGGCTGCTGGGGAGCGTGGCGGAAACGGTTCTGCGCCACGCCCCCTGCACCGTGCTGGTCATCCCGCCGCGCCGCGCCCCCGCGTCCGGCGCCGTCGACGGCGCCCGCCCAGGTGACTCCGCGGCGCCGCACGGGAACCCCCACCTCGCCACCGCGTAGGCGCACACGACGAAGGCCCCGCATCTCCTGTGGATGCGGGGCCTTCGCCGTCCTATGCATACCCCGCGTGCAGCATCCGCTGGAACGGCGACTACGTGAGGCAGCGCGCGGCGCCTCGGACCTCCCTTGCTTCCGTGGGGTCCGCGGCCACCCGCCGTGCGAGCGCAACAATCTGCGAACGATAATCAGCCGGAAGCGGCGTGGGGCCGGGCTCTCGGAAAAGGTGGTGCGATCGCATCACCGTGCAGACTCCCACACTACCTTCCGGCAACTGCCCCATCTGGACGAATGCCTCGTACCGCGGATAGCTGGTCGGGTCTGAGACCGCCGCCAGAGCCATGAATGCATGAATCCGGGCGGTCACCGTCGACTGGCGGTCACCGGCGACGTTCAGAACCGCACGAAACAGGGTGCCATCCTGAAGCGTGCTGAGCCGCAGCATGGCGTCGTGCGCCAGCGCGGAGTCCGGCGACTGCCGGGCCTGCTGTATCCGGTCCAGCAGCAACGGGATCTGTTGCGCGGCTGGACACAGCCCAATGTACTGCCATGCCCACTGCATCTTGTTCGCCGGGTGGCCTGTGCGGATTACCTGTTCGGCAAGTCGGCAGTTGTTGCGCCGATGTAGGTCGTTCTCCTCCAACGCTTGCGCGAGCGAAAGTGTGGGGATCACCAACCCCGCCACCAGCATCAGAACGAGGAGCTTCCCGCGTCCGATCAATGTATCTCTGGGTTCGGAGTTGCACTGCAGCGCCCGGCGCATGGATGGGCTGCCTTCTTCACCGAGCGCTCACAGGACGAGCCGGTTGTCTCGCACAAGCAGCCGCCCGCCGGATCTGCCGCATCGCTGATGTGTCCTGGACAGTTGCTTCGGCAAGCCGGTGGATCAGTGCTTCGTAATCGGCCGGGATCGGCGCTCCGAGCGTCGGACGCCAGTGCAGATGGGCGCCGGCTGGGTTGCAACGCCGGTGGCGGTCATCCCTCCTCTCGTCCACCAGGTCCACGTAGTCGATCATCCCTCCGGGCTCGAGCGTCCAGACGAGTGCGCGGAACGCGAAAACGCGCGCCGGCACACTCGCCCTCCTGTCCCCCGCAATGGAGAGCGCTGTCTCATACACACGTCCGTCCCGGAGGTCGATCAGCGGGAAAGTCAGTTTGTCGAGGAAAGCGGTATCCGTCGCGGTACGAGCCCGGAGCATCCCCTGCGCGATCGCTTCGCCGGCGCTGGGGCAGCGTCGCGCGATCTGGGATGCGCGCTCGAGATGCGGGGCCGGGTTGCCGGTACGCAGAACCTGTTCTGCGAATCGGCAATCGTTCCGATGGTATACGGAATCACGGCCAGCCTGCGCAGAAGCCGATCCAGAACGCGTCAGAAGCACCCCTGAAACGATGAGAGCGCACAACCAGCTTGATCCGTTCACGGGCTTCGCCTCTCGCGAGTGACCTAAACGAGTCGCAACGGGCCGGACCGGAAAATCCGCTGCGCAACTGGGGAGTCCGGTTCAGCGAAAAACTTGAGGAACGCCTGCTACTCCGGGCGCGTGGTAAGCGCGACGCAGACAGCACTTTGCCGAACTGGGCTCGGCTCCGACATGTTGCGCATCACCGTCGACGTAACCGCGTGGATCCGAGCCCTCCAGTCTGTCGGGAGAGGCTGGATCACCTGAACGGAAGCATGCGAACTCGGCCCATAGCGCGTGCAGATCGTACGACCATCACCGTCCACGTCTACGAGTGTGGTGTAGTCCGTGCCGGCACTCGGGAACCGGATCCAGTAGAGCACCCGGTTCGCGTACACCCTGGCCGGAATGCTCGCGCCCCGGTCGGCAGAGATCTCCAGGGCTGCTTCGAAGACCGCTCTGTCCTGAAGCTGGTTCGCCGGGAATGTGATCGCGTTGAGGTAGGCCGTATCCGTTGATGTGCGTGCACGGAGCATTGCACTCGCTACCTGGGCCGCGAATCCCGGACACCTGTCGTACATCTGGGATGCCCATTGCAGCTTTGGCCTGGGCTGCCCGGTGGTCAGCACCTGCGTTGCGAGGCGGCAGTCGTTGCGCAGATGCACACTGCCAGGGTCAGCCTGGGCGATCGCCACTGTCGGCAGGCACAAAAGGAAAAGTGCGCAGGCCAGTTTCATTCTCATCGTGAACACCTCGGTTCTGAGAATCCGCATCACGGCCACCAGGGACGTGCGTAGCAAGGGAATGCAGCAAGGTCAGTCCTTCCAGCGGGCTTATGCTTCGAGATTGCCGCCATGTCGGGACGTAACGTCTGCGTATGTAGCTTCGACCAGGTCGCCGAGTCCCCAACCCTCGACCCCAGGAGGCATGATAAGTTTCTCGAATCTCACTTGGGGGTTCTGGTTTTGTAAATACCATCGGAAAGAGTCCGAGTGACTGTTGAAGCCCGGGGAAGAACCGAGCCCCTCGTGTGTGCGCGTCAGTTGCTTCAGGGTTGGAATGTGATGGGCGTCGCACCGGCCGTTCGGAACCACCACTCCGCTGGGCAGAGTGTAATTGCCCCCCGTCTGGAGGTTGTACCAAGCACTTCCTGGCGCGAATGCGACATCGTTGATGTGCACGGGCTGACCGATCTCCGGAATCGGGTTCTCGAGGTATGCCCACCCACGGTTTGGGCCATCATCGATCCGCCTGATGTGATACGTGGTAAGCGAGTCCAGATGGGTGTCCCCAAGATGGTGGATGCTGTCCACCTGCAGTGGAAGGTGTAGCCCAGGTGCTTGGTAGACGCGCAGAGCGATCGTTTGCCATGTGCGCGGCGTAACACGCAGGTGTGCGGTTTTTACAAGTGAAAGCCCGTCCAATTCGCCGGTGACATGCACGGCGCCGCCAACGGCCATCCGGCCGGACCACGAGTGCCGCCCGCTCGAGTCGGAGACCGTTGTGGTACCGGTCGAGTCTGTAAATTCCCAGATGATCTTGGACAGAGTACCGCCTGGTTCCGCGCTCACAGTGCACGTGGCGGAGATCCCGCGCTGGACGGAATCGGGACAGTTCAGGAGCATGTCGTTGGTTTGCACCCGAACGACGTCGCTCCACGCTTCCACGAGCGCGCCCTCCACCCACGTCCACATGAGCATGCGCCCGCCCTCTCGCGGGGTGAACGTGCACACCGGGGTGGAGCAGTCGAACGGACCCTCGGGCCAGCCCGGGTTCGGCACCGCCGCGGTGTCGCCCGGGAACCACATCCAGCCCACGTCGGCCGTGTCCAGGCGCGGATAGCGCAGCCGCATCCCGCCTGCTCCGCGCACCGTAAGCGTGACCGGCTGGCCCGGCGCCACGCTGGCGGGCGCGTCGATCTGCAGGGGTTCCGGGTATTCCGTCGCGGTGACGGTGTGCGACTGGGCGACGTGGTACTTTTCCACGTACAGCCGCCGGCCGGGCTCCGGTTGGGTTTCCTCCTCAGTGCAGTACGGTCGCGGCACGCAGTAGCCGAAGAACATCTCCATGACGGGCACG
>NZ_DASVTX010000477.1:0-10130 GCF_036387355.1 Longimicrobium sp. | reverse complement strand
CCGGCACCAGCAGCATCTCCGCGGCCCAGGCAGAGGGCAGGTCGCGCTTGCCCCGCTCAATGCGCTGCGGCAGGCGCTCGTCAATGGCCCAGGCGAACGGGTGCCCCGCCAGCGCCACCGGCGACGCGGGCGCGGGAACGTCCGGCGCGGCCACGCGGGTCATCAGCGCCGCCAACCGCTCGTTCCCGTCGCCCTCCGCCCGCCAGAGCGCCGCCTCGTGCGCGTCCGTGGCGCGCAGCACGATCCCCATCGCCGTCTCCACCGTTTCCGCGTCCGTCGCCGCCCCCTCGCGCGGAGCCGCGGGCGCGGGCTGCGGGCGCTCCGGGTGGGCGGACGCGCCGCGGCCCATCCGCGCGCCCACGCCGGCCAGCGCGGGCGCAACCGCCATCAGCAGCGCCCAGCGCAGCGCGGCGGCCCACCCCGGCAGCGTCCCGTCCATCGCGTCCGCCCCCAGGCCCAGGACCAGGGCCGCCCCGGCCCCGTGCAGGGCCCACCGCGGCGCGCGGCGCGCGAACAGCGCGGCCCAGGCGGCGCCCAGCGGAACCAGGGGAGAGGCGAGGTGGCCGGTGACGGCGATGAGCAGGTGGACGGCGGGCCACATCGCCGCGGCGGAAGCCGCATCCTTCCCGCGCACGCGGAACGTCCACACCGCCATCCCCGCCAGCACCGCGACGGCGAGCGCGCCGCCCCACCAGGGCAGCCGCGGCGCGAGCGCCAGCAGGGCCAGGTAGGCCAGCGCCGTCGCCGCGAGCGGAAGCAGGGGGGGAACGCGCGGGGAAGTGCGGATGGTCAGGCGGGCGGAAGGAGGTTGATGCGCGACGCGGCGGAGGCCGCGCCGAACCCGTTGTCGATGTTGACAACGGTGACGCCGGACGCGCAGGAGTTCAGCATTCCCAGCAGCGCGGAAAGCCCGCCGAACGAGGCGCCGTACCCCACGCTCGTCGGCACGGCGATGACGGGAACGGAAACGAGCCCGCCCACGACGGAGGGGAGCGCCCCTTCCATCCCCGCGACGACGATGATGACGGCGGCGCCGGCCAGCGTGTCGCGCGCGCCCAGGATGCGGTGAATCCCCGCCACGCCCACGTCCGTCAGGCGCTCCACGGGGTTGCCGAAGGCGGCCGCCGTGTCCGCCGCCTCTTCCGCCACGGGCAGGTCGCTGGTTCCCGCCGTGACGATCAGCACCGTCCCCCGCGTGCGCCGCGCGACCGGCTCCGCGGCGGGCAGGTACGCCGTCCGCCCCAGCGGGTTGATGCGGATGCCGGGAACGGCGGCCCGCAGCGCGTCGTCCGCGGCTTCCGCCACGCGCGTGCACAGGACGCCCTCTCCGCGCGCCGCGATGCGCCCGGCGATGGCCGCCAGCTGCTCCGGCGTCTTGCCCAGGCCGAACACCACTTCGGGAAAGCCGTGGCGCAGCGCGCGGTGGTGGTCCACCCGCGCGAAGCCCAGGTCTTCCGTGGGCGCCCACGCCAGCCGCCGCTCCGCCTCTTCCACGGGAAGGGCACCGCGCGCCACCTCGTCCAGCAGCGCCCGCAGCCGCTCGGGGGTCACGCCGGCGCCCCTTCGTACTCCGCCAGGTAGCCTTCCAGCAGCCGCTCCGCGTCCTCCAGCCGGCGCACCTCGAACAGCTCCTGCCGCAGCAGGCGCCCGTTGGGCAGCCCCTTGGTATACCACCCCAGGTGCTTGCGGAACTCAATCATCGCTTTTTCCTCGTCCGCCTCCCAGGCAATGGCCAGGCGCGCGTGCTCGATGACGATGCGAAAGCGCTCCGCCGGATCGGGGTCGGGCGGGATGGGGACCCCCTGCAGCGCCGCGCGGGCCTGCCGGAACAGCCAGGGCGCCCCGTGCGATCCGCGCGCGATCATGATGGCGTCGCACCCGGTGTGGGCGTGCATGCGGGCCGCGTCCTCGCCCCGGAACACGTCGCCGTTGCCAATGACGGGGATGTCGAGCGCGGCCTTGACGGCGGCGATCTCATCCCAGTTAGCCGTGCCGCTGTACATCTGCGTCCGCGTCCGGGCGTGCAGCGTGAGCGCCACCGCGCCGGCGTCCTGGCAGCGCAGCGCGATCTCCACCGGCCTGCGCGTCTCTTCCGTGAACCCGCTGCGGATCTTGACCGTCGTGGGAATGCTGATGGCCGCCTTGACCTGCCGGATGATGGACTGCACCAGGTCCAGGTCGCGCAGGCACCCCGAGCCCCCGTTGCGGCTCACCACCTTCTTGACCGGGCACCCAAAGTTGATGTCCAGAAAGTCCGGCTCGTACACCTCTTCCACCAGCCGCGCGGCCTCGGCCATGGCCTCCGGCTCCGAGCCGAAGATCTGGATGCCGATGGGGCGTTCGTCGTCGTGAAAGCGCAGGTAGCCGTGCGTGCGCCGGTCGTGCCGGCGGATTCCCTCCGCCGAAACGAACTCGGAAACCACGACGTCGGCCCCGTACTCGCGGCACAGCCGGCGGAACGGCGACTCGCTGACTCCCGCCTGGGGAGCCAGATACAGCGGAACGGAGCCGCTGGTGAGCAGATCGGTCAGGTTTGCGGGCATGCCCGAATATACCTGCACGCACGCCCAGGCTCAACCACCGCGCGGAGATCCAGACGATTTGCCCACCTGTGGCGGATTTTGCGTTATGGCGCGAATCAATCGCATGCTGTACGATCCGGACACCGCCCGGCAGTTCCCGAACTCCGACACTCTACACCATTGACGCACGTGCGCCGCTGGTGTATGTTGGAGATGAGGCGGGACAATCACCATGGGGCCCGCCATGCAGCTTGAGATCGTCGAAACGCCCATGTTCACGCGGGCGCGTGCAGGAGCTTCTTTCTCCCGAGTCGTACCGCGAACTCCAGATCGTGCTCCTCGACGACCCTTCCACGGGGTCGGTCATCGCGGGCACGGGGGGCATCCGCAAGGTGCGGTGGGCGGGGAGCGAGCGCGGAAAGCGCGGCGGGGTGCGGGTCATCTACTACGCCGCGCTTTCGCACAACCGGCTGCTCATGCTGCACATGTATCCCAAGAACGAGCAGGACGACCTGTCCACGCACCAGCGGCGGGTGCTCAAGGCACTGGTGCAGGCCGAGTTCGGCTGATCAAACCCATTCCCCGGAGGCGGTCGTGGCCATGCGCGACGAACTGTTCAACGAGCTTCTCCAGAGCGTGCGCGAGGGCGGCGCCATCCTTCGCGGCGAGGCCGCGCCCTCGCGCACCTTCGTGGCCGACGAGGTCGACGTAAAGGAGCTGCGCACGCGGCTCAAGCTGTCGCAGCCCAAGTTCGCGGCCATGATGGGCGTGCCCGTGGGCACCCTGCGCAACTGGGAGCAGGGGCGGCGCCGCCCCGAGGGCCCCGCGCGGGCGCTGCTGCGCGTCGTCGCGCGCCACCCCGAGGCCGTGCTGGACGCGCTGCGCTGACGCACGACGGCCCTCCCCGGAGCTTCCGGGGAGGGCCGTCGTCGTTGTTGTCCGGAGATCAGGCCGCGCGGGCCGGGCGCTCGATGGCCCACAGCCGCAGCAGCAATTCTTCGATGGCCTGCCGGTCGGAAAGCGAGGCGGACTTGAGCAGGCGGTCGGTGCGCAGCAGCTCTTCCATGGCGCGGTCCACCTCCGGCAGCGTCCACCGGCGTGCCTGCGGCCCGATGCGGCGCGCCATCCACTTCTGAAACGGCTTCAGCTCGCGCTCCAGCGCGCCCTGCCCCCCCGCGCACACGAGGCCGATCTTGAGCAGCACCCCTCCCATCCCGATCACCAGCCCCACCCCGTTCTCTCCCTGGTCCAGCATCACGGGGAGTGCGGCGACCGCCTCGCGAAAGCGCCGCTCCGCCACCAGATCGAACCACTCCCAGCGGTCCTGCCGGGGAATGGCGCCGCCCACGGCGCGCACGTCGTCGAGCGTGACCCGCTCGCGCCCCTGCGCGTAGGCGGCCAGCTTCTTGAGCTCAGACGTGAGCGTCCCCAGGTCCACCCCCACCCCGCCCACCAGCGCGCGCGCGGCGTCCGGCTCCAGCTCGTAGCCCAGCTCCTCGCGCGCGGTCTCCATGGCCCACCCCGGCGCGTCGTCGTGCGACAGGGGCGCGTACTCCACCGAAACGGCGTGCTTCTTCAGCTCGTCGTAGAACTTGGCCTTGCTGGCCGAGGGGATGGCGGCGGAAAGGACCAGGATGAGCCCCGCCGGGGGCGCCTTGGCGGCCGCCTCCACCACCTCGCGCGCCTTCACGCTGAGCCCCTGCGCGTCGCGCACCACCACCACGCGGTGCTCCGCCATCATGGGCGGCGTGCCGATTACGCTTGCCAGGTCTTCGGCGGCCACGTCGGCGCCGCGCACCTGATCAAAGTTGAAGTCGCGGGTGGCAGGGTCAAGGTAGGCCGCCACCACGCGCCCGGCGGCCTCTTCGCGCAGAAAGTCTTCGTCGCCGTGAAAGAAGAACGCACCCCCCGCGACGCGTTCGCGAAGGGTGCGGTCCAGCTGCGCGGGGCGAATGGCGGGCACTTACTCGCCGCGCAGGCGCGCCGCGCCCGCCGTGTGCCCCATCGACGTGGTGACCGACGCCGGGCTGTACAGCACGTCGCGGTACGGCATGGGGTACACGTCTACCCCTACCTGCTCCAGCCGCGCGCCCAGCCCGGTGGCGGCGTTCTCGGCTTCCGCGGCGGCCAGCGAGGCGGCCACGGAACTGCCGCTCTGCACGGCCATGCTGGGGAGCGCCGTGTTCTCGCCCCCGCGGCCGGGGATGAGCGCCACGCCGGCCAGCGCCGCGGCCGCGGCCAGCGTACCGCCCGCGGCCACACCCCGCGCGCGGCGGCGGGACGAGGTGCGCACTTCCTCGTCCACGTGGTAGATGCGGTGCTGCAGCCGGGCCATGAAGTCTTCCGACACTTCCAGTTCAGGCTCGTCGCGCAGCATGCGCACGCCCTTGCCGATCACCCGGTCGTAGCGCGCGCACGAGGCGCAGGCCCGCAGGTGCGCGGCGTACGCGCCATGCTCCGCCTCGGGCAGAAGCCCGTCGCGGTACTCGGAGTAGCCGTCCAGGAAAACGTCGCAGTCCATCGGTGCCCTCACCTCGCCTTGAAGCTCTCCGCCACCTCGCCACCATTCACCAGCGCGCCGTTGTACGCGGCAGCCGTGTCAGGGTTCCACACCCGGCGCGTCGCTCCGACACGCGCCTGACCGCGCCGGGGGACACGCACCACAATGCGCGCGGCCGGGCGGAACGGAAAGGGGGGCGGGCCGGAGTGTCCGGCCCGCCCCTTGGTCCCTCCGCTTCTCCCCAAGCCGGTCAGTCCAGCACCGGGGCGATGAGCGCGGCGAAGTTGTTGCGCGCGCGGTTCAGGCGGCTCTTGACCGTGCCCAGGTTGGTGGAGGTGATCTCGGCGATCTCCTCGTACGTCTTGCCCTCCATCTCGCGGAGCACGAAGACGGTGCGGTGGTGCTCGGGAAGCTGGTCCACCGCGGCGTCCACCTGGCTTTTCAGGTGGCGCTTCCGGAACAGGTCGTCCGGTCGGTAGGTGTTGTCTTCCCACTCCAGCGGCTTGGCGTCCGCGTCGCGGTTCTTGAGCAGCGTCTGAAACAGCACCAGCGGGTTGCGCGAGCGGTTGCGCAGCTCGTTCTTGGCCAGGTTCGACGAGATCGTGTACACCCAGGTCGAGAACTTCTTGCTCTGGTCAAAGCGGTGCAGGTGCCGGTACACGCGAATGAAGGTTTCCTGCACCAGGTCTTCCGCGCGCTCCCGGTCGCCGGTGCTGCGGTAGACGAAGTTGAGCAGCCGGTTCTGGTAGCGCTCCACCAGTTCGCCGAACGCGAGCCGGTTGCCCGCCAGGTGCGCGGCCACCACGCCGCTGTCGTCCAGCTGCTTCAGTTCCTCACGCGGGGAGCGCGGCTTCTGCGCGTCGCGGCGTTCGCTGACGGAAAGTTTGAACATGGCAAAGGCCTCCTGATGTGTACCGGACGGGCGGCTGCCCCCCGTGCTGCAGGGGCACGCCCCGTACCGGGGGCCGCTCCGGAGCGGAAGGCGGAAAATCCCGCGTCTCCGCTGGCAAATCGTGCCTTCGGGCTTGGACCGGCCGTCGCTCCGCCGTCCTCTGCAGGGGACGGGGTGGCGGAGAAATGACACCCTGCGTGTCCCCGCGGCAGCGCTGCTTTGGAAAGAACGCTCGTCCGGGCGCGGCTCTGACCGGCGGCCTACAGCCCGAAAACGAACCCCGCCGCGTACAGCAGCGTGCAGATGGTCTTGCCGTCGGTAATCTCGCCGTCGCGCACCATCCGCAGCGCCTCGGACATGGGGAGCGTGACGGTGGACATGAACTCGTCGGCGTCGTGCTGCGTGGCGCCGGCGGTCAGCCCGGTGGCGATGAAGAGGTGGATGCGCTCGTCGGTAAAGCCGGGGGTGGTCCAGATGGCGGTCAGCGGGCGCAGTTCGCCGGCTTCCAGCCCGGTTTCCTCGCGCAGTTCCCGCCGCGCGCATTCATCCCACGGCTCGCCGGGGCGGTCGGGACGGCCGGCGGGCACTTCGTACAGCCAGCCATCGGTGGCGTAGCGGTACTGCCGCACCAGCACAATCTGGGGGTCCGGGCCGGACGGGTCGCTCAGCACCGGCAGCACCGCCGAGGCGCCCGAGTGGCGGATCATCTCCAGTTCGCCCACCGACCCGTCGGGAAAGCGGACCGTGTCCATCCCCAGGTCCACCACCCTCCCCCGGTGCACCGGCCGCCGCTCCACCAGCCCCGGCTGCACCTGCGCCTGATCTTCCCGCATCGGTTTCTCTCTCACGCTGTAAGTATGGACGCATGCGCCCCGCGGCGGAACCGCCCCGGAACGGTGTTAACTTGATCCTAACCCGGCGGTTCCGGATCCAGAAAGGACGAGGGCGGACGCGGGCGTGTCCCTGCGCTGCGCTCCGGGCCGGGCTGCGCGCGCCGTAGGCAACGATACAGCGGTTGCCAACGGCGCCGAGCCCCCTCCGCACCAGGGCACGATACGGCTGTGCCCTGCCGCTCCGGGTTCTCGGCCCTCCGGGCGCGCATCCCTCACGCGAAGTGACCCGCGCGCATCTCCCCCCGTGCGGTTTCCGACCGGCGGACTCCCGCCGGTGCAACGGCATCAGCGGGCACCGCGTCCGGATTCGCCGCCCTCCCGGTTCGCCCATCCCGTTCCGCCCGCCGCCGATGAACGGACGCCCCGCGCCGGGGGGCGCGGGGCGTGTGCGGATGGCCATCATCCGTTCCTGCGGCGGATCAGCGCAGTTCGGTGGCGGGATCCACGATCTGCACGGGGCCGGCGTTCAGCGCCTCCAGCCCGGGCCGCAGCGCCCCCGCGTCGCCCACGATGACGATGGCGGCGCGGTCGGGCATCAGATGCGTGCGGGCGGCCTCGCGCACCTCCTCGCGGGTGACGGCCAGCAGCCGCTCGCGGTAGTGGCCGAAGTAGTCGTCCGGCAGCCCGTACACGGCCAGCGTGCTCAGCTTTCCGGAAAGCCCGTCCGTAGTCTGCAACCCCAGGGGAAACACGCCGGCCAGGTAGTTCTGCGCGTTCTCCAGATCTTCCCGCGGTACCAGGTCCTGCTGCACCTCGCGCATGTCGCGCAGAATCTCGCTCACTGCGTGCGGCGTGGGCTCGCTCTGGATGGCGCTGCTGACGTGAAAGGTGCCGGGCGCGCGCCGCATCCCGAAGCTGCTGCTGGCGCCGTACGTGTAGCCCAGCTTTTCGCGCAGGTTCAGGTTCAGCCGCGAGCTGAAAGTGCCGCCCAGGATGGCGTTCAGCACGGTGATGGCGAAGTAGTCCGGATGGTTGCGCGGAACGCCGATGTGCCCCACCCGCACCTCGCTCTGCACCGAGCCGGGGCGGTCCGCCAGCAGAATGGTGGTCTGCTGCAGCCGGTTGGTGGCCTGCGGCTCCGCGGGGGCGGGCACGGAGCCCGTCCACCCGGCAAAGTGGCGCTCCGCCAGCCGCACCACCTCGTCCAGCGTCAGGTCGCCCGCGGCGCAGAGCCACGCGCCCCCCGGCCGGTAGTGCGCGTCGTGAAAGGCCGTTACGTCCTCCCGCGCCAGGATGGCGAGGGTGCACGCCAGCCCGCCCATGCGGCGCGAAAAGGGATGCGCGTCGGGAAAGATGAAGTGCGTCACCAGCTCGTCGGCCAGCGCACCCGGATCGTTGCGGCGCTGCGTCAGGCCGGCCAGGCGCTCGTTGCGGATGCGCTCCACCTCGTCCGCGGGAAAGGTGGGGCGGATCGCCAGGTCGGCGAGCACCTCCATTCCCGCGTCCAGCCGGGTGTTCAGCCCCGTGAACCCCACCAGGGTCGTGTCCCACGAGTTGCCGTTCTCCAGCACCAGCCCCAGTTCATCCACCCGCTCCGCAACCTCCGCGGCGTCACGCGCGCCCGCGCCGGACTCCAGCAGCCCTGAGGTGAGCGAGCTCACGCCCCCCTTGCCCTCCGGCTCCGAAAGGCCGCCCGCGGGAAGGACGAGGTCCAGCGTGGCGAGCGGAAAGGTGTGGTTCTCCGCCAGCAGCACCTGCAGCCCGCTGCTGAGCGTGGCGCGCTGCACGGGCGGAAAGTGAAAGGGGCGCAGCGCGCCGGGCGCGGGCGGCCGGGTGCGGTCCAGCTCGTCGTGCGCGCTCACGCGGCCTCCGCGGCGGGCTGGGGAACGTAGGTAAGCACCACGCGGTTGTCCGGGTTCAGGTAGGTGCGCACGAACGCCTGCACGTCGTGCGCGGTGAGCCCGCGGTAGCGCTCCAGTTCGGTGTTGATCAGCCCCGGATCGCCAAAGTAGGTGGCCATCATGGAGATGTTGTCCGCCCGCTCGCTCACCTTCTGCAGCTCCAGAATGCGGCGCGCCTCCAGCCCCGTCATGGCGCGCTCCATTTCCGCTGGCGTAGGCGGCGTCTCGGCCACCTCGCGCAGTTCGGCCATCATCGCTTCTTCCAGCGGTTCCGGCGCCTGTCCCGGGAGCGCGTTGCCTCGCAGCACGAAGGCCGACGCGCCGGTAACGACGGGAAACACGAAGGCGCCCACGGAGGCCGTCAGCCGCTGCTCGCGCACCAGCGACCGGTACATGCGCGCGGACTTGCCGCCGGCCAGAAGCTCGGAAAGCAGGTCGGCGACGTAGTACTCCGGCGCGCCGTACGGCGGAATGCGCCACGCCACGTACACACGGGACAGGGCCACGGCGCTCTCCACCCGCTCGCGCACCTCGGCGGCCAGGGGAATGGGGGCAATGACGGGCTGGCCGGGGAGCGCCGGCACCTCCGGCCCGCGCGGCACGGGGCCGAAGTGGCGCTCGATCATCCGCCGCGCCTCGTCCGGCTCAAAGTCGCCGCACAGGGTAAGGACGGCGTTGTTGGGCGCGTAGTAGGTGCGAAAGAAGTTGGCGACGTCATCCAGGCTGGCGGCGTCCAGGTCTTCCATGCTGCCGATGACGGAGTGGTGGTACGGGTGGTCCTCGGGCCACACCAGCCGCTGCAGCCGCTCGTCCCAGTCGCCGTAGGGCGCGTTGTCCACCCGCTGGCGGCGCTCGTTCTTTACCACCTCGCGCTGGTTGTCGAACTTCTCCTGCGTGAGCGCGGCCACGAAGCCGGCCATGCGGTCCGCGTCCAGCCAGAGCGCCAGTTCCAGGTGGCTGGAGGGGAGGATGGTGTAGTAGTTG
Organism: Longimicrobium sp.; assembly: GCF_036387355.1. GTDB lineage: Bacteria > Gemmatimonadota > Gemmatimonadetes > Longimicrobiales > Longimicrobiaceae > Longimicrobium. The sequence goes on along the minus strand of NZ_DASVTX010000477.1, from coordinate 498 downwards.
GTGCGGTCCAGCCAGGTGGAGGCGTTGATGGTGCCGCCCACGCGCTCCACCATCTGGATGTGCTGGGTGTCGCTCACGTTGAGCGATCCCTGGAACATCATGTGTTCAAAGAGGTGGGCCAGCCCGGTGCGCCCGGGCCGCTCGTCGCGGCTGCCGACGCTGTACCAGAGGTTCACCGCCACGATGGGGAGCGCGTCGTCGCGCGAAAGCACCACGCGCAGCCCGTTTTCCAGCGTGTACTGCTCGATGGGAATCTGCATCCGTATCTCCGGAAGGTCCTCCCCGGCCCGCCGCCCCGGGGCATGCGCATCTCACTCGCCATCCCGCCCGACTCCCGCCCGTCCGCTTATTGCCTAATGCCCGATTTCAACACCCGGCGTGGCCGGAACCAGCAACGACAACCGCGGATGAGGGCGTGTCCCTGCGCTGCACTCCGGGCCGGGCTGCGCGCGCCGTAGGCAACGATACAGCTGTTGCCAACGGCGCCGAGCCCCCTCC
>NZ_DASVTX010000476.1:0-5073 GCF_036387355.1 Longimicrobium sp. | reverse complement strand
CACGGGCGGCAACATGTGGCCCATGCTGGCCGGCATCGGGCCGCTGCTGGGTGGTGAGGCGGTCGGCTCGTTCACCGACAGCCCCCCTGGCCGGGCATGGCGCTACCGCGACGGCCGCAGCTGGTTCGGCGACAGCACCTCCACCGCGGCGCACGGCTGGGGCAGCACACCCCCGCGCCCGCTCACCCATCTCCGCGCTCCCGTCGCGGTGCTGACCGGGCGCCGGACTTCCAGCAGCGGCGAGATGACGCTGCTGGCGTTCCTGGGCCGGCCTGACCTGCGCACGTTTGGAGATACCACGTCCGGCGCCGCATCCGCCAACGCCAACGTTCCGCTTCGCGATGGCGCCATGCTGATCATCACCGCGGCGTACCCGCGCGACCGGCTGGGCCGCCGGTATCCGCTGCGCATCGCCCCCGACGAGTTCGTGTCCGAAAGCGGCGTCGCGGGCCAGGACGCGCCCCTGCTGCGCGCATCCGCATGGCTGCGCCGCCACCCCGCGTGCGCCCCGCGCGAGTGACGCGACGGCGATTCCGGGTGTCATCACGCGATCTGCGGGCAGGCTGAACGGATGAACCAGCAGGCGGATGGTGATCCCAACCTGCCTGACCTGGCGGCAAACGCGCCGGCAACCGCGGGGATCCAGCGCGGCCTGCACGGGATGGACGATGGACGCGGCGAAGATGCCGAGGATGCATTCTCGTCGCTGGATCGTGAACTCGGGCGCGCTGCACTGATCGCGTCACCCCTCCTGCCTGAACCCGCGGCGCCCTGGTGCCCGTATACCAGCGCGGCGCGGCGTTTTGCCTTATGTTGGATGGGAGCGTCGCCGGTTTCGGTTCAACCGTCCGCAAGAGAGCGAGTCCATGGCAGGCCAGCGCACGTACGACGATGACGAAGTCCGGGCGATCTTTGCCGAAGCGGCGCGCCGCGAACTGGCGGAGCCCCGCCCCGCCCCGGCCGCGAACGGCCTGACCCTCGTGGAACTCCAGGACATCGGGCGCGAGGCCGGCCTGGACGTCGCGGCCGTGACCCGCGCGGCCGCCTCCCTGGACGCGCCCGCGGTGCAGACGCCGGTGCGCAGGTCGCTGGGGATGCCCGTGGAGGTGGTGCACACGGTGGCGCTGCCCCGCGCGCCCACGGAAGGGGAGTGGGAAAAGCTCGTCGCCGAACTGCGCTCCACCTTTCGGGCCCGCGGGCGGGTCGCCTCGCAGGGCGGGCTGCGCGAGTGGAGCAACGGCAACCTGCACGCGCTGGTGGAGCCCAGCGTGGACGGATACCGGCTGCGGCTGGGCACGGTAAAGGGGAACGCCCGCGTGCTCAACGCGCTGGGCGGCGCCAGCCTGTTCGCCGGCGCTGCCGCGCTGTCGTCCGCGCTTTCGGGCGGGCTGCCGCAGGACATCATCGTCCCCGGAATGATCGCCGCGACGGGGCTGGGCGCCTTTGCCGCGAACCTGCTGCGCCTTCCCCGCTGGGCGCAGACGCGGCGGCGGCAGATGGACCTGATCGGCGCCAAGGCCGCCGCCATCATGGCCGCCGACCCGCACCCCGCGGGCTGAGAGCGCCACGCCCCCATCGGCGGAGCCGAGCATCGCCCTGATGTTCGGCTCCGTTTCCGCGCCCACCCGTACATCCACCCTCCGCACAATTCCTCCGTGGCCATCCGCGACTGGACGCCGGGCAGAATCCGCTGGTTGTGGACGTTCGGACTGATCGCCGAACTGCTGGTGATCTACGTGTTCGTGGCGCCGCGATATTCGCTGGCGCCCAGGGCACCCGGGTACGACTCCGTGTTTTCCGTGCCGGGTCCGCCGTCCGATCCGCAGAGGCAGGAGTGGCACCGCATTCTGCGCGATTCGCTGGGGATCAACGTGGCGGTCAGCGGCGACACGCTCACCACGTTCAGCCGGGACTCCTTCGCCCTCGCCATCCTCAATCGCGGTGACACGTTTCGTACGCTTTCTCTGTCTCTCGCCGCCCGTCGGGCAGCGAGTACCGTCACACGCCCGATCGCGGAAGCGTTGCGCGCGGCAGCTCCGTTCATGATCGCGCTGCTGATTCTGTACTGCAGCGTGACGCTTCTGCCGATCCCGCTCGCGCTGCTGGTGCTGACGCTGGTCTGGCGCCGCCGGTCCTCTCCGGCGCAGTGACGATTGCCTGCCTGGGGGGCCGGGTGGTGCGGCTCATCGGACGGTGGCGTCGCGCCAGCGCACTCCTGCTGCTCTGCGCGGTGGGATGCGCCCCCGCCCGCCCGCCCGCTCCGGTCGTGGGCGGCGCGCCTGTTCCCGCGGCGACGCCCGCGGCCGAAGCGCGCGCCGAAGCCGCGTCCTCCGGGCCGGCTGCCGCGCCGGCGGCGGTGCCGGGCACCACGCCGCCCGCGGGCGGGTGGATCGCCGCGTTCAAGCACCTGTTCGAGCTCACGGGAGCGGACCACGAGGGGCCGGAAGCAGGCGCGCTCTGCGTGGCGGCCGGATATCCCTTTCACACTCCCACCGTTCCCGCCGACGTACTCGCCGCCATCCAGACCCGGGCACCCATCCACGATTCCGCGGACTGCCGCCGGAACGAAGCGCTCGTGGCCGCGCCCGACGGCGGGCTCGCGCGGCTGTTCACCGTGGATGCCGCGCTGCGGGAGCCCGGGCTGTGGGGCGTGGACCTGACCTACTACGCCGGGCCGCTGAACGGCACTACGTGGAATTGCAAGCTCGTGCAGCGGACACCCGGCCTCTGGACCGTGTACGACTGCCGCCGCACGTTTACTTCCTGACCCTGGTTCGGGCCCGTTCCATGAGATGGATTCCCGCCGCCGCGCTCCTGCTGCCGCTTTGTGCTGGCGGGTGCGGGCGCGCGAGCCGATCCGAGTCGCAGGCGGAGGCGGCCGCGATCTACGAGAGCCTGCTGCGCGAGCACTGCTGTTCGGACAGCGCGATCGTGCAGGCCGTCACGGACTCGGCGGCACTCTCCAATCCCGCGAACTACCGGGCGTTCGTTAAGGACCTGCAGTACTTCTCGCCCGAAATCCGCGAAGCAGTCGCGGATCTGCACACCCGGAGCGAATCCGTGTACCCACTCCCGGATTCCGTTCGCGTCACAGGGCACGACCGGCGCGTCCCGGCGGACAGCGCCGAGTTGATGGTGCAGACGCTTGTGCGAGACGATCGTCGCCTGTACAAGCACAACCCGATTGTCCAGTTGTCGGCGGTGGGCTACAGTCGGGACGGAAAGGTCGCGGTCGTGAGGATTGTAGTTACGTGCGGCAAACTCTGCGGCGACGTCACCTTCCGCGCGCTTCGCAGGCATCCCGGCGGCTGGGTGGCCGCGGAAGAAGTCTGGAGCGCGGTCTTCTAGTCACGCGCCCTCACCGAGTAATCCACTCACAGCCCGATCTGTCGACCCCATGCATGCTCGCGCCGCCGCCCTCATCCAGGAACTCGAGCTTCAGCCTCATCCGGAAGGCGGCTACTACCGCGAGGTCTTTCGATCCGCCGAGCAGGTGCAGCCGCTGGACGACCGCGCGGCGCGGAGCGCGCTGACCACCATCTACTTTCTGCTGGTGAGCGGGCAGCAAAGCCGGTGGCACCGCGTGCGCTCCGACGAGGTGTGGCACTTTTATGAAGGCGAACCGCTGGAGCTGTTCTGGACCGACGGCCGCGAGCCCGTAAAGAGGGCCACGCTCTCCACGGGCGCGGCAGGGTCGCGACCGGTGTGCGTGGTGCCCGCGAACTGCTGGCAGGCGGCGCGCCCGGCCGGCGCCTATGCGCTCGTGGGGTGCACGGTGGGGCCGGGCTTCGACTTCGCGGACTTTGAGATGATCAGCGCCGGTTCGCCGGAGTCCGAGCAGTTGCGCGCGCTCGGCGGCGCGCCCGACGCGCTCTTCTGATCCGCGGCGGAGGTTGCACGTTGTGGAGAACGGACGTGCGTGTCGCGACGTTGGATCGGCGGCAAGTAGATCCTTCGACTCCGCGCCACAGTTCGGAGCGGCTGACGATACGGCGCGGCGCTCCGCTCAGGATGACATTCCGTGCGCACCCAAGTCTTTATCGCGCATGAACTTGTCATCCTGAGGAGGCGCCGGAGGCACTTGCGGCGGGCACCGCACTTTGGCGCCGACAAAGGATCTGCCATGCCCGTGAGAACGGACGTGCGTGTCGCGACGTTGGATCGGCGGCAAGTAGATCCTTCGACTCCGCGCCACGATTCGGCGCGGCTGACGATCCGGCGCAGCTTCCGCATTTCCGCGCGGATGCGATGGCGAGCGGGGTGTCTGAAGACCCTCCACAGGCGACAACCGGACCATGATGGGTCGCGTTACCCACGAGAGACGCGCGCGACGAGGGTAAGGTTCTGGCGCCGGCCCGGAATGGGCGGCGACGCACTCACCCTATGATCCGGGCCGACGCCATGACCGCCTTCACCTATCCGCACAGCATCGACAACGGCGCGGGCGAGCGCCTCACCTTTCTGCGCCGCGTTCCGGGAGAACACGGAGACCGGCTGGAGGTGGAAAACGTGGTGGCGCCCGGGGCGGGCCCCGTGATGCACGTGCACCACCATCAGGCCGAAGCGCTTACCGTGGTGCGCGGGCGGATCGGATACGAGCGGCCGGGCCAGCCATACCAGTTCGCCGGGCCGGGCGAGACGGTGGCGTTCGCGCCGGGCGACGTGCACCGCTTCTGGAACGCGGGCGAGGACGACCTCCACTGCACCGGCTACATTGAACCGGCCGACAACGTGGAGTACTTTCTGGCCCAGATCTTCGATTCGCAGAAGCGCAACGGCGGCGGGCGCCCCCACATCCTGGATGCGGCGTACCTGGCCACGCGCTACCGCAGCGAGTTCGCCATGTCCGAGATCCCCGCGCCCGTGCAGCGGTTCCTCTTCCCCGTCCTGGTGGCGATCGGAAATCTGCTCGGCCGCTACGGACGCTACGCCGGGGCCCCGGAGCCCGTCGTGCGCTGACCACGCCCGGGCGAGGCAGCGGATTGCCTCGCCCTCGCGCCGCGCCTGCCGGGAGGTCTCCGGAGTGCTACATTCAGCGGATGACCGGATCTGGACCGGATGAACCTCCGCCCG
>NZ_DASVTX010000475.1:0-10849 GCF_036387355.1 Longimicrobium sp. | reverse complement strand
GTCGGGGTCGCCCCCCACGCCGAAGCGGTCGCGCAGGTCGGCGAAAAGGGCCAGGTAGGCCCGCACCCGCTCCTCGTCCAGCGACAGGCCAAAGGCGGCCGCGCCCGACGCGCCGGCCGGCTCCAGCCGCAGCGAGCCGTTCACGTGCCCGCGCGAAAGCTCGGCGCGCAGCCACTCGCGAAACTGCGGCTCCCACTTCGCGAGCGAAGGAGGGGTGCGAAAGTTTACGCTCAGGTGCCGGTGGTTCACGGTGCGGATCTCCACGCGCAACGTTCCCGCCGCCGTTTCCCGCGCCGCTTCCCCGAACCCCGTCATGCTCCGGATCATCGCGCCACCGTAAGAGGGAGGGCAAGTTTACCCCGTGGCCGCACCGCCGTCAATCCGTTGACATCCGGCCAAACGCTCGTCAAACCCGCTCCGGCCCAGCATTTCCGCCGTTTGCGCCCCCCGCCGTCCGCCGCGGATGAGTGGCGATCGTCATCCACCCCGCCCCGCCCCGCGGCCGAAACCGCGAACCCTCCCCCGCCAGTGGCGAAGGAGGGTCCGGCCGCCGATGGGCACGGCGCGTCAGTCGCGAAAGAACCAGCGCACGCCGAACAGGGCGCGCGCGCCGGGAAGGGTGAGCCCGGGGATGTCCGCGGCGGAGCGGCGGTTCAGCACGTTCTCGAAGCGGTAGAACGCCCGCACGTCCAGCACCCGGATCTGCACGAATACGCTGGAGATGGCGTACGGCTCCGTCACCGCGGTCAGCGTCCCCGTCTCCGCATCCACCGAAAGGGCCCGGTCGCGGGCCAGGATTTCCGCCCGCAGCGTGGGCTCCAGGTTGCCGGAGCGGTACACGCCGTGGAACTCCAGCGCCGCGCGGCCAAAGCGGGCCGGCGTGTACGGGCGCTCGGGGACCGCGAAGAAGTCCGTGTAGTGCGCGTCAAAGCGCAGCTGGCGCCAGTAGACGGGGACGGAGGCGTACGCCTCGATCCCGGACACCGTGCTCCCCCCCGCCGGCGCGGCGCCGCGGTCGAACTGAAAGCCGTACGGCGCCACGTCGCCCAGGTCGTGCACCACGAACGCCGCGCCCGCCTGCACCGTCCCCCGGTTCAGCTCCGCCCCCGCCCGCAGCGCCACCAGCGTGGGGGTGATGCTGGGAAAGCGGACGACGGGAACGGTGTCCAGCGCGGGGATGGAGGGGTTGACGAGGCTCCCCAGGTTGCGGACGACCTCCGTGGTGTCCTGCCAGTAGCGGATGGCGCGCGTTCCCGTGGCCGCCTGCCCGAAGAACGAGATCCCCCGCCACGCCCCGGTGCGCGCCGCGCCCTCCAGCTCGATCCCCGTCGACCCGCCCCAGCTTCCCGCGTGCACCTCGCCCCAGGCGGTCAGCGCGCGCCCGGGCGTGACCTCCGCGCGGGCCGAGGCTTCCAGCCCCTGCGCGGCGAAGCCCTCGTCGTCCACCGCGCGGTACCGAAGGGCGCCCTCCAGCCGGCCTGCAGGCACGTCCGCCACGGCCCGCGCGTACCCCTGCAGCGCGGACCGGTCGGGGGAAATGCTGTCCACCCCGTCCGGGCGCTGAAAGCTGCGGCCGACGGCGCCGTCCAGCCAGATGGGCCCCGCGAGCCGGCCGCGGGCGCGCAGCAGCAGCTCGCCGCGGTCGTACGCCTCCACGGGGAGCGTGGCCCGGTTGCCGCCGGAAAGGACGGTGCGCTCCGCGTCCACGGCCGTCGTGCGGTACTCCACCTCCACGGCGCGGTCAACGCGAAAGGCGTAGCTCAGCCGGCCAAAGCCGGTGTTGGCGCTGAACGGCTCAATGCGGCGAAACCCGCCCGTCTCCGACACGTCAACGCCCACGGTGACGACCATCCGCTGCCCCAGCGGGCGCGAAAAGAGCCCGCGCAGAATGCGGGTGGCGTAGTCGCCCTCGCCGCCCTCGATGAGCGCGAACGGCCGCCGGTCCGTCAGGCGCAGCGTCTGGATGTCCAGGCGGATCTCGCCCAGCCCGCGGTACACGCGAATGGAGGCGATGTCGATGAGCGGAATGCGCTGCAGTTCCGGCGACGACGCGCCGAACGAGGGCAGCTCCCATCCATCCATGAACACCCGCAGCCGCCCGCCGCCACCGCCAAAACTGGCCGCGCCCGCCGGCCGCCCCGGGCTTCCCTCGCGGGTGATGACCACGCCGGGAATGCGGTCCAGCAGCTCCAGCAGCGACAGGCCGTGAAAGCGCGCCAGCTCCTCCGGGCCGTACACCCACACGCCCGGCCCGAACCCGCTCTGCCGCGGCTCAGAGAGGAGCGGAAAGATGGGCGCGGGCAGGGTGGAATCCGCGGGGACCGTGTCCGGCGCCGCGCGGTCCGGCATGGTGTCGCCGCGCACGTTGGGGTCGCGGATCCCCACGCTGTCCCGCCGCAGCGTGTCGCGGGGCACGGGGTCCTGCGCGCGAAGCTCCGCCGCGGCGAACAGCGCCGCGGCGGCCAGGGAAAGGAGCGCGGGGAGCCCCCGCCGGAGCAGGCGCGGCGTCATGCGGGGGCGGACGCCTCCCGCCGCGCGGCGCGCGCCATCACCCATTCCACGAAGATGCGGGTGGGCACGCCGGTGGAGCCCTTGCTCAGGTAGCTGATCTTGCCGTCGCCGTACGCCGTGCCGGCCACGTCCAGGTGCACCCAGGGCCACTCGCCCACGAACTCGCGCAGAAACCACGCGGCGGTGATGGTCCCCGCCGGGCGCCCGCCGCTGTTCTTGATGTCGGCGTAGTCGCTCTTGATCTGCTCGCGGTAGTCGTCGAACATGGGGAGCGGCCAGCAGCGCTCGCCCGTGGCCTCGCCGGCCGCAACCACCTCGTCCAGCAGCGCCTGGTCGTTCCCCATCACCCCGGTGGCGGCGTGGCCCAGCGCGATCACGCAGGCGCCCGTCAGCGTCGCCGCGTCCAGCATGGCCGCGGGCTCAAAGCGCGAGGCGTAGGAGATGGCGTCCACCAGGATCAGCCGCCCCTCCGCGTCGGTGTTCACGATCTCGATGGTCTTGCCGCCGCGCCCGCGGACGATGTCGCCCGGCTTCATCGCCTTTGATCCCAGCAGGTTCTCGCTGCTGGGAACGATGCCGACCACGTTGATGGGGAGCCCCAGTTCGGCGATGGCCTGCATGGCGCCCAGCGTTCCGGCGCCGCCGCACATGTCGAACTTCATGTCCTCCATCCCCTGCGCGGGCTTGATGGAGATGCCGCCGGCGTCAAAGGTGAGTCCCTTCCCCACCAGAACGAGCGGCTTTTCGCCCTCCGCGCCGCCGCGGTGCTCCAGCACGATCAGCCGCGGCTCCTGCGCGCTCCCCTGCGCCACGGCCAGCAGCGCGTCCATCCGCTCGGCCCGCATCTCCTCGGGTCCGAGAATCGTCACGGACATCCCCGTCTCGCCCGCGATGCGCTCCGCCGTCTCGGCGAGATACGTGGGCGTCGCCACGTTGCCGGGCAGGTTGCCCAGCGTGCGCGCCAGGTTCTCGGCGCGGGCCACGATCTCGCCGACGCGCGCGCCCTCCGCGGACTCGCCCTGGTCCGCGCCTTCGGGAAGGAGGAGGACGGCTTCGTCCAGCGCCACGCGGGCGGGGGCGGCGGGGTCTTCGCTCTTCCACTCGCGGAAGTCGTAGGCGCCCAGCACCAGCCCCTCGGCCACGGCGCGGGCCGCGTCGCGCGCGGGGACGGCGGAGGCGGGGAGGGCGAAGGCAAGCGAGGCGGCGCGCGACTTGGCCGCCTGCTTGGCGGCGCTTCCCGCGGCGCGGCGCAGGCGTTCGGGGGTGAGGTCCGCGCCCTTGCCCACGCCCACCAGCAGCACGCGCTTGGCCCCGGTGGTGCCCGCGGCGGGGAACACGACCACCGTTTCGCCAAAGGTGCCGCGCAGGTCGCCACGCGCCAGGAGCGCGGCGAGCTGGCCGCCCATGGCCTCGTCCAGCGACACGAAAGCGGCGTCCTGCGTGTCGCCCTGCAGCACGGGAAGGGCGAGCAGGGGCGCCGGGTGCCGCGCCACGTCCGCGCGAAGGGCGGAGATCTTCATACGGTCAGCGGAGTCGGTAAAGGAATGCAGAGATAACGGAACGGAAGTACCCAGTGCCCAGGTTCAAGTGCCCAGGGTGCCGGAGAACGGCGGCCGGAAGCCGGACCGCCGAACTCACACAGAGCACCGGGCACTGGGCACTGGGCATTGGGCACTACTCCGTTCACCCCATGTTCTCGATGATCTTCCGGCCGAACTCCGAGCACGACACCTTGGTGGCGCCTTCCATCAGCCGCTCGAAGTCGTACGTCACCGTCTTCTGGCGAATGGCGCCCTCCAGCCCGGCAATGATCAGGTCCGCGGCCTCCGTCCATCCCATGTAGCGCAGCATCATTTCGCCGCTCAGGATCACGGAGCCGGGGTTCACCTGGTCCTTGCCCGCGTACTTGGGCGCGGTGCCGTGCGTGGCCTCAAAGATGGCGTGGCCCGTCAGGTAGTTGATGTTGGCGCCCGGCGCGATGCCGATGCCGCCCACCTGCGCCGCCAGCGCGTCGCTCACGTAGTCGCCGTTCAGGTTCAGCGTGGCGATCACGTCGTAGTCCTTGGGGCGCGTCAGGATCTGCTGCAGAAACGCGTCGGCGATGCTGTCCTTGACCACCATGCGCCCGGCGCTCTCCGCCTCCTTCTGCGCCGCGTTGGCCGCGTCCTCGCCCTGGTCGGCCTTGATGCGGTCGTACTCGGCCCAGGTGAACACCCGGTCGCCGTACTCGCGCTCCGCCAGCTCGTAGCCCCACGTCTTGAAGGCGCCCTCGGTGAACTTCATGATGTTGCCCTTGTGCACCAGCGTAAGCGACTTGCGCTTGTGCGTCAGGGCGTAGTCCAGCGCCGAGCGCACCAGGCGCTCCGTGCCCTCGCGGCTCACCGGCTTGATGCCGAAGCCCGACGTTTCCGGAAAACGCACCTTGCGGTAGCGGCCGGCGAACTGCTCCTGCATGAGCGCGCGGAACTTCGCGGCGTCCTCGGTGCCTTCCTCGAACTCGATGCCGGCGTAGATGTCTTCCGTGTTTTCGCGGAAGATGACCATGTCCACGTCGCCCGGGCGCTTCACGGGGGACGGCACACCCTCGAACCAGCGCACGGGGCGCAGGCAGGCGTACAGGTCCAGCTCCTGGCGCAGCGCCACGTTCAGCGAGCGGATGCCCCCGCCTACCGGCGTGGTGAGCGGGCCCTTGATGCCCACCAGGTATTCGCGGAAGGCGTCCAGCGTGGCCGAGGGGAGCCAGTCGCCCGTCTGGTGGAACGCCTTTTCGCCGGCCAGCACTTCCATCCACACGATGCGGCGCTTCCCGCCGTACGCGCGCCGCACGGCCTCGTCAAAGACGGGCTGCGAGGCGGCCCAGATGTCGGGCCCCGTGCCGTCGCCCTCAATGAAGGGAAGGATGGGCGCGTCGGGGACGTTGAGCCGGCCCCCGCTGATGGTGATGCGCTCGCCATCGGTGGGCGCGGACGGACGCTGGTCGCTCGCCATGGTCGGTATCGAAAGGATGGTCGTGGTGTGGTGAGGGCGGGGAGCGCGTCCCCGCCCAAACGAAAGCGGGGCGCGGCGGGGGTGCCCGCCGCGCCCCGAAGAGCGGTGCAACCCGCCGGATCAGCGCTCCGCGAGCGGCGTCACCTTGCGGTCGCGCGGCCCGATGTAGTCCGAGCCTGGGCGGATGAGCCGGTTGTCGGTGTACTGCTCCATCAGGTGCGCCGTCCACCCCGGCATGCGGGCGATGGCGAACACCGCCGTGAACAGGTCCATCGCGATGCCCAGCGTGGAGTACACGGACGCCGAGAAGAAGTCCACGTTGGGGTAGATCTTCTTCCCCTTCTTTTCCATCTCTTCCGCCATCACCGCGCGGATGCGGTCCGACAGGTCCAGCCAGCGGGTTTCGCCCGCCTCGGCCATGATCTTGTCGGCCAGCTCGCGCAGCACGGTGGCGCGGGGGTCCGTGGCCTTGTACACGCGGTGGCCAAAGCCCATCACCTTCTTGCCGCCGGAAAGGGCGTTGCGCACCCAGGCGCCCGGGTCCTCGCCGCTCTGGTCGATCTCGCGGAGCATGTTCATCACCTCCACGTTGGCGCCGCCGTGGCTGGGGCCCTTGAGCGTGCCGATGGCGGAGGTGATGGCGCTGTACACGTCGGCCAGCGTGCCCGCGGTGACCCGCGCGGCAAAGGTGGACGCGTTCATTCCGTGCTCGGCGTGCAGCACGAGCGCCACGTCCATGGTGCGCACGCGGGTCTCGTTGGCTTCCTCGCCGTTGAGCATGTACAGGAAGTTGGCCGCGAAGCCCAGCCCCGGCTTGGGGTCCAGCGGCTCCTTGCCGTTGCGCACGCGGTCGAACGCCGCCACGATGGCCGGCGTCTGCGCGGTCAGGAACATGGCCTTGTGGCGCACCGACTCGGGAGTGATGTCGTCCGCATCCGGATCAAACATCCCCAGCGCCGACACCGCGGTGCGCACCGCGGCCATGGGATCCGCATCCTTTGGATAGTTGCGGATCATCTCGACGATCTCGGGAGCCAGCGTCGCGTGCTTGCGCATGTGCGCGCTGAACTCCTCCAGCTGCGTGGGGGTCGGCAGCTCGCCGTTCCACAGCAGGTAGCACACCTCCTCGAAGGTGGTGTTGCGGGCGAGGTCGTCGATGTCGTACCCCGCGTAGATCAGTTCCCCCACCTCGCCGTTGATGTCGCTCAGCCTGGACTGCGCGACGACGACTCCCTCGAGACCCTTGGCAGCCATTTCAGCTTTCTCGGACGCGATTGCGAAAGTACATTTTCCGGCCTCCGCGGGGCCGGGAGCGCGCGTGGAGCGCAGCAGGGTCCGGGCCAGCGGAAGTGCGGCAACATAGCAACGCCCCGGAACCCCCGCAAGCACGCGGCCAGCGGCGCGGAGCATGCGCAAGGCCCCGTCGCGCCCACTTTTTCTCCCCTCTCACGGCAACGCTTTTGGAGTCGGCGAGCGACGCGGAACTGGTGGCCATGGTCCTGGACGGCCAGACGGGCCGGTACGAGGTCCTGGTGCGCCGGTACCAGGAGACGATGTACCGCCATGCCCTGGGAATGGTGGGGGACAGCGACACCGCCGCGGACCTGGTGCAGGACTCGCTCGTAAAGGCGTACAGCCGCCTGGGCACCTGCGACCCGGACCGCTTCGCGGCCTGGCTGTTCCGCATCCTGCGCAACCGCTGCAAGGACTGGCTCAAGAGCCGCCGCCGCCGCGACGTCTCGCTGACGGACCAGGACGTCCCCGCGTCCCCCGCGCAGGACCCGCTGCGCGAGCTGGAAAGCGGCGAGGCGGGGCGCATCATCCTGGACGCGCTCTCTCAGCTTCCCGAGGGGCAGCGCGAAGCGTTCCTGATGAAGCACGTGGAAGGGCGCAGCTACGAGGAAATGGCCGAGATGCTGGGCGCGGGGGTGAGCGCGCTCAAGATGCGGGTGATGCGCGCGCGGGAAACGCTGCAGGCGCTGCTGGGCGATCGCGTGTAGCGCTCCGTGCGTCGCGGACGGCTTCCGAGTCGGACAGTTCCGGAAGACGGGGGCGGGGCCAGACACGCTTCGCCGTGAGCGGAATGCCGCTCACGGCGAAGTGCGTTCGAGACCTGGGTGCGGGAGCGTCAGGCCGGGCGGGCGGAGCCGTCGGCTTCGCGCGGGTCGGCGTCCACGCCGGCCGCCTCGTCGCGGGCGCGGGCGTGCTCGGCGCACAGCCGCGTCTCGGGAATGACCTCCAGCCGCGCCATCTCGATCTGCTTGCCGCAGACGTCGCACAAGCCGAACTGCTCCGGCTCCTTGTACAGCCGCCCCAGCGCCTCGTCGATGGCGTACAGCCGGCGGCCCTCCACCGTGGCCATCAGGAACTGCTGCTCCTGTTCCTGGTGCTCGCTGGCGTAGTCGGCCATGTGCTGGTCCATTCCGCTCAGCTCGCCCGTGCGTTCACGCAGTTCGTCGGACATCTCGTCAAAGTGGCCGATGGAGTCCAGCGCCCGCTTGCGCTCGACCAGCAGCCGCTTCTCGATCAGGCTGCGCTCGTTTTCCTGAAGCATCTGGGTTACGTTCCGGTCTGGTGAAGGGCGGTTCGCCGCCCCTGCCGCACCCGCGCTCGTCAATCTCCGTGCCTGCCCCGCGCAGCCCAGCCTCCGCTCCCGTGCCCGACGCCCGCCCGCGCTGGTCCGCCCCCTTCCCCGGCCTGGCCCTGGCCGCCGCGCTCACCGTCGCCGCATGGGCGCTGCAGGCGGCGGAGACACGCCTGTTCGGCCACCCCGTCATTGAGGCGATCGTCCTGGCCATCCTGCTGGGGATGATCGTGCGCACGGCGTGGAAGCCGGGGCCGCGGTGGGAACCGGGGATCAAGCTGGGTGCCAAGCAGGTGCTGGAGATTGCCATCGTCCTGCTGGGCGCGTCCGTGAACCTGCCGCTGCTCATGAGCGCCGGCGCGCCGCTGCTGATTTCCATCCTCATCGTCGTCGTGGGCGGACTGGCGGCGGCGTACGGGCTGGGGCGCACCCTGGGGCTGAACCCGCGGCTGGCCACGCTCATCGCCTGCGGCAACGCCATCTGCGGCAACTCCGCCATCGCGGCCGTGGCGCCGGTGATCGGGGCCGACAAGGAGGATGTCGCCTCGTCCATCGCCTTTACCGCGGTGCTGGGCGTCATCGTGGTCCTCACCCTGCCGCTGCTGATTCCGCTGCTGGGGTTCAGCGACTACCAGTACGGCGCGCTGGCGGGAATGACGGTGTACGCCGTTCCGCAGGTGATCGCCGCCACCTTTCCCGTCAGCGCGCTCAGCGGCGAAGTGGGCACGCTGGTGAAGCTGGTGCGGGTCCTTCTCCTGGGCCCCATCGTCGTTTTCTTCAGCCTGCGCAATCGCAGGATCGGGGAGCAGAAGCTGTCGGCGGGGTCGCTGGTCCCCTGGTTCATCACCGGCTTTCTGGTGCTGGCCATGCTGCGCTCCGTCGGCCTGATCCCCGCCGAGGTCGCCGGCCCCGTCCGCGAGGTGTCGCGGTGGATGACCGTCATTGCCATGGCGGCGCTGGGACTGGGCGTGGACGTGCGGGTGCTGGGCAAGGTCGGAGGCCGCGTAATCGCCACGGTCACGGGCTCGCTGGTGGTCCTCATCACCCTGAGCGCGCTCCTGATCCGGTTCTTCGGCATCGGCTGATCGTCTATCATCCATGACATAAGAGCCCGGCACCTCGCGCGAGGTGCCGGGCTCCTTCTGTCACCTCATGCCGAGCAGCCGCGGCGAAGGTGCCAGCCGCTCACCAGAACGGGCCAGAGCAGCCACGCTGCTCCCAGTCCGTACACCACCGGCGGCGTGTGCCGCGGCCCGCCGCCCACGTCCGGCGCGTGAGCGGCAATCCACGTACTCACGCCGTACAGCGCGAGCCAGGCCGACGCACCGGCCCCCGCGCGAGCGCCGGGCCGTATGACGGGGCCCCATGAGGCCGCCGCCAGCGGGATGGCGAACAGGCTCCAGGCCTCAAACGCATCCGGCGCCTCCAGGAGCAGGCCCAGATACCACGTCGCCACGCCGTGGTGATGATCCGCGGCGAACACGACCCACAGCGGTCCAAGAAGCGCCCACAACGCGAGAAGCCCGCGGCGTGGCCAGACGAGAGCCGCGATCCCGATGACCGCCGCCCACACCGCCACGATCGGCAGTATTTCGACGGGATCGTGTCCCGCGGCGGCCACGCCGACCAGCGCGCAACCGGTTCCGGCGGCGAGCGCGAATGCGGCGGCGCGAGCCGATGCGGCAGGAACCGGGACGGCGGATGAACCCACCGCCTTCGAGGATGATGTCATCTCAGCCAACTTCCGGGTGACAGCGTGCGGCGCATCGGCCCCCGGCGCGAGGGCGGGGGCCGCACTACGATACCTCCGCACGGCTTCGGATCCAACGAGGCAGCAAGGAACGGCCCGCCCGGAAACTCCGGGCGGGCCGTTCTGAACCGCGCATGATAAAGCCGCGGAACTACTTGGTGCGGATGACCGACAGCGCGAAGGGGCTGGTGGGGATGGCCCCGCCGGAGAGCGCCGTTACGAACCCGAAGGTGTTGGCCGGCACGCTGAACCGCACGTACGCCGTGCCGCCGCCCGCCGAATAGCTCAGCGTGAGCGGACTGCCGCTGGTGAGCGCCCGCACCTGCAGCGGGTAGAAGGGTGCGGTGGAACCGCCAAGAAGCGTATACCACGCGCGGAAATTCCAGCTCGTGATCGTGTACATCGAGGCGGCGCCAATGCCGGCGTCGTCCGCGTACATCGCCGTTCCCCAGTCGCGCACCCACGGCACCGGATCCGTGCCCAGCGCGGCCTGCAGGTTCGTGGTGCCCGACTGCTTGGAGTTCGCAAGCGCGTACCACAGCGACGAATCGTCGCCGTTGATGCGGTCCGCCGCGTACCGCAGGAAGGCCCACACCGAGCCGCGCGTGGCCAGAACGTCGTTGCCCTTGATGGGGCCGGAGGTATCCGGCCGCATGATCCAGGTGCGCAGGCGGCCGATGTTGGCGCTGGCGTACGTGTTGTACGCGTTCACCCGCTTGCTGCTGGCCTGGATGCCGGACACGGCGTTGCTTCCCGGGCCCACGTTGGAGCGCGGGACCATGCCCGAAGCCCGGTAGAACATCAGCTCCTCGGCGATGTGGCTGAGCCCCTCGTTGAGCCACACGGTTTCAAAGCTCTGGATCCCGGACACGTACACGCGGCGCGACGCGTTGATCAGGTGCTGGAACTCGTGCGCAATGGTGCCCACCGAACTGGCTGATCCGGTGCGCATGCTGGCGACCGTGCGTGCGTTGCCGTTCACCACGCCCGTGGGGTCCGGCACCAGCATGTAGAAC
>NZ_DASVTX010000474.1:0-8942 GCF_036387355.1 Longimicrobium sp. | reverse complement strand
GCACGGCGGACCTGGCGTTCCGTATGGACGGCGAACGACGTGACCTGGAACGCGCCCTGGCGCTCGCCTCCGGAATCGTGGTGGACGCAACGGCCAGCAAGGCGCGCCTCGCGCCCGGCGACACGGTCACGGTGGAACTCTCGCTGTGGAACGGCGGCGCGCAGCCGGTGACGGTCGCCTCGCTGGAGCCCGAACTGCCGCGGGGCTGGTCGTCCGCGGCGGTGCAGCCCGCTGCGGACGCGGCGGTGGCGCCGGGCGCGCTGCTGGTGCGCCGCTTTCGCGTGCGGGTGCCCGCGGACGCCGAGCTGACGATTCCGTACTTTCTGCGCCAGCCGCGCGACGGCGACCTGTACCGCTGGCCGGAGCGGGACGCGGCGCTGGGCCGCCCGTTCGAGGCGGCTCCCGTGCTGGCCGTGGCGCACCTGCGCGTGGGCGGGGCGGAGATCGCCGTGCCCCAGGAGGCCAGCTTTCGCGAGGTGGACCCGCGCCAGGGCGAAATCCGCCGCCCGGTGATGGTGGTGCCCGCCGTGAGCGTGCTGCTTTCGCCGCGCACCCGGGTGCTCAGCACCTCGCAGCCGCGGCCGCTTTCGTACGTGGTGCGCATGGCGGCGGAGGCGGAAGGCGGCGCGCGCGGCACGCTGCGGCTGGTGGTTCCCGCCGGATGGCGCGCGGAGCCGGCCGCGGTGCCGGTGGCGTTCACCGCGCCGGGCGAGGTGCGCGAGGTGCGCTTCGCCGTCACCGCGCCGGCCAACGCGCCGGCGGGGGACGTGGCCGTGTCCGCCGTGTTCGAGGCGGAGGGCGGCGCGCGGTTCGCGCGCGGGGTGCAGATGATCGACTACCCGCACGTCCGCGCCCGGCCGCTGTACCACGCGGCGGAGTCGCGGGTGCGCGCGTTCGACCTGCGGGTGCCCGCCGGGCTGCGCGTGGCCTACATCGAGGGTGCGGGCGAAGAAGGCCCGGCGTTCCTGGAAAACCTGGGAATCACGCCCACGCTGCTCACGGCGGACGACCTGGCGGAGGGCGACCTGAGCCGGTTCGACGTGATCATCGCCGGGAGCCGCGCGTACGAGGTGCGGCCGGACCTGGGCACGCACAACGAGCGGCTGCTGGACTGGATGGTGGCGGGCGGGACCATGATCGTGCAGTACAACAAGTACGAGATCGTGGAAGGGGAGTTTACGCCCGCGCCCATCACCATGGCGCGCCCCCATGGCCGCGTGACGGACGAGAACGCGGCCGTCCGCATTCTGCAGCCCGAGAACCGGGTGTTCACCATCCCCAACCGCATCGGGCCGGCGGACTTCGAGGGGTGGGTGCAGGAGCGCGGGCTGTACTTTGCGCAGACGTGGGACCCGTTCTACACGCCCCTGCTGGAGATGGGGGATCCAGGGGAGTCGCTTCAGGGCGGGCTGCTGATCGGGCATCCGGGCAAGGGGACGTACGTGTACACCGGGCTGGCGTTCTTTCGCCAGTTTCCGGAAGGCGTGCCCGGCGCATACCGCCTGTTCGCCAACCTGCTCGCGTTCGGCTCGAACGATCCAGCGGGGCGCTGAGCCCAGCGGGCGGAGCGTGAGCCGCCGCGAAGGGCGGAAGTTGGCGCAGAGGGGCGGGATTCAGGGCGGCCCCCACCCGGGCTCGCATTACTCGCCCACCCTCCCCCAAAACGGACTGGGGGAGGGTTGGTGGGGCGGACGTCTCCGCGCGTACAGCCGGAAATCAGCGCAGGCACGCTGAGCGAATGAATTCGCCGCAACAACGGCGGAAAGTCCCCCCAAACGGACGGGGGGACTTCACCTGCACGCGGGCGGATGGTTGCACATGAAGTTCTCCCCTCTCCGTGCGCAGTTTGCACGGGGAGGGGCCGGGGGAGGGGCCCACGCGCAGCGCCACGCCGTTCCCGCCGACGCCCCCTGAGCGAATGAATCCGCCGCTCCAACCGCGGTAAGCCCCGACTCGTGGCCGCTGTCGCGCCCACGATCGAGGCTTCAATCGACCCGGCGGACAGCCCGGCCCGGGCGGCGGACGCGAATGCCGGTGTTCCAGTTCGCGAAGGCGGACTTCGTGTCGTTCGAGGTGCGGTTCAATCGCCGGGAACGGGGCCGGCCACACGCGCCGCCGTCTGCCCCGCGCCGAACGGCTCCCCCTCGCCCGCTTGGGGGAGAGGGGGCTGGGGGGAGAGGGCTGCCCGCGGCCGCGCCGAGCCGTCCGAAGCGCACCGATCCTTCCGTTCTCCCCTCGAGCTTCGCTTCCGGCCAGTGTGGAGCGACGCAGGGTCGGGCGAGGGCCGCCGTTGGGGTGTGCCCCCTCTCCCACATCTGTTCGTGGGAGAGGGTGGCGAGCCTAAGCGAGACGGGTGAGGGCCACAGCCCGCCGCACGCACCGAACCGTCGTTCCGCGCTGACCTCCGGACGCGCACCGATGCAGCAGCAGTTCATCCACCACCATCGCACATCCATGCGCCTTCGCCGGCCATTCGCCCGCATTCCGCTGATCGCCCTGCCGCTGCTGGCCGCCTGCACCGGCGGCGACGGGCGCTCGGTGCTCACCGTCTACTCGCCGCACGGGCGCGAAATGCTTTCCGCGTTCGAAAAGCGGTTCGAGGCGGCGCATCCCGACATCGACCTGCAGTACGTGGACATGGGCTCGCAGGAGGTCATGGACCGCGTGCGCTCCGAACGCGCGAACCCGCAGGCCGACGTGTGGTGGGGCGCCCCGTCGTCCATGTTTCAGCAGGCGGCCGACGACTCGCTCCTCGCGCCCAGCGCGCCCAGCTGGGCCGCCGTCACCCCCGCCGATGCGCGCGACCCCAAGGGCCGCTGGTACGGCACCTACTTTACGCCGGAAGTGATCGCCTACAACACGCAGGCGGTGCCCGCGGCGCAGGCGCCCCGGGACTGGGACGACGTGCTGGACCCGAGGTGGAAGGGAAAGCTGCTCATTCGCGATCCCATGGCCAGCGGCACCATGCGCACCATTTTCGGCATGGTGGTGCAGCGCGGCATCCGCGCCAGCGGCGACACGGCGCAGGGGTTTGCGTGGCTGCGGCGGCTGGACGCCAACACCAAGCAGTACGTCCTCAATCCCACGCTGCTGTACCAGATGCTCGCGCGGCAGGAGGGGCACATCACCCTCTGGGCCCTGCCCGACATCGAGATGGTGCGCGCCAGGTACAACTATCCCATCGATTACGTGATCCCCAGCAGCGGCACCCCGCAGATCATCGACGCGGTGGCCGTGGTGCGCGACGCGCCCAATCCCGAGGCGGCGAAGACGTTCATGGAGTACGTGGGCGGCAACGCGGCGCTCGTCCCCGCGGTGCGCGACTTCTACCGCCTGCCGGTGCGGACGGATTTTCCGATGGACAGCATGCCGGAACGGCTGCGCGCCGCCCAGCGCGCCATCAAGCCCGAGCCGATGGACTGGAAGCAGCTTCAGCAGCGCGAGTCGGAGTGGATGCGGTACTGGGACGAACACGTGCGCGGCGGGGGCGGACGGTGACCGTTTCCGCTCCCATCGCGTCCCGGGCGGATGCGGGCGGCGGCACCCCGCAGGCGCTGCTGCGGCTGGACGCGGTCGGCCGCCGCTTCGGTGACACCGTGGCGGTGGACGGCGTGTCGCTGGAGGTGCCCGCGGGCGAGTTTCTGACGCTGCTGGGCCCCTCCGGCTGCGGCAAGACGACGACGCTGCGGATGATCGCCGGCTTTGAGCACCCCACCTCCGGGCGCGTGCTCATCGGCGGGCGCGACGTAACGGCGCTGCCGCCGCAGAAGCGCGACGTGGGGATGGTGTTTCAGAACTACGCCCTCTTTCCCCATCTGGACGTGTGGGAGAACGTGGCCTTCGGCCTCAAGTCGCGCGGGGAGCGCGGCGCGGGGGTGGAGGCCGCCGTCACGCGGGCGCTGGGGCTGGTGGAGCTGGAGCCGTACGCGAGGCGCAAGGTGCAGGCGCTTTCCGGCGGGCAGCAGCAGCGCGTGGCCCTGGCCCGCGCGCTGGCGCCGGAGCCGCCGGTGCTGCTGCTGGACGAGCCGCTGAGCAACCTGGACGCCGCCCTGCGCGAGCGCACCCGCGACGAGCTGCGCGCCCTGCTCAAGCGGCTGGGGATGACGGCCGTCTTTGTGACGCACGACCAGGAGGAGGCGTTCGCCCTTTCCGACCGCATCGCGGTGATGGACCGCGGGCGCCTGCAGCAGGTGGGATCGCCGGAGGCGCTGTACGGCGCGCCGGTGAACGCCTTTGTGGCCTCGTTCCTGGGGCGCGCCAACTTTCTGCCCGCCACGGTGGATTCGGTGGATGGCGACCGCGCGGCGTGCACCGTGGCCGCGGGAGTAACGTGGCGCGCGCGGCTGGCGGCGGACTCGCCCCGCGGCGCCGGCGCGCGCGTGCGGCTGATGGCGCGTCCGGAGGCGCTCACCCTGGCCGCCGCGGACGAGCCGAACGCATTGCGGGCGCGGGTGCTGGACCGGCGCTTTGCCGGCGCGGCGACCTTTTACCGCATGGAAACGGAAGCGGGACCGGAGCTGCTGGTGCAGGGCGGCCCGCACACCGCGTCGCCGGGCGACGTGGCGGGCATCTGCCTGGTGGAAAGCGCCCAGCCGGTGGCCTACGCGGCGGAGCCGTGACGGCGTAGAGGGTGGAGACGAAAGCGGCGCCGCTCGCGACCATCGCGGGCGGCGCCGTTCCTCACCCGCCGGGGCGGATCAGGGGTTGGTTTTGTCGCCGCAGGTGTCGCGGTCCGGATCGCTGGTGTAGTCGGTCTTGCACGTCTCGAAGCACGCCGTGCCCTGGCCCACGCCGGCGATGGACATGGCGGTGGGCGTGGTGTCGAAGCTTTCGACGGTGAGGGCGTTGGGGTCCAGGCTCATCGGTACGCTCCGGGTGGGATGGAGAGGCGCGGGCGGGATGCCGCGCGGCGGATGAACATGCACGAATCGTGGCGGATAATCAATGGCTCTGATGGCGAGTAGACAGGGGCGGAGCGGGGGCGCGCTGTGGGTGGCGAGTCCCGTCGTCCTCGTCCTGCTGTGGCTGGTTCTGTATCCCAACCTGTTCGTGCTGGCGGACAGCGTGCTGGACGGGGGCCGGTGGACGGGCGAGCACTACGCGCGCTTCTTCGGCAGCCGCAGCGAGGTGCGCGCCCTGTGGAACAGCGTGTGGATCTCGCTCGCCAGCGTGGTGCTGAGCGCGCTGATCGGCGTGCCGCTCGCCTTTCTGTTCGCGCGGCGCGACTTCCCCGGCCGGCGGGTGCTGGGCGCGCTGGCCGCCATGCCCGTTCTTCTGCCGCCGCTGGTGGGGACGCTTTCGTTCCTCTTTCTGTACGGAGAGAGCGGGTTTCTGACCCGCGGCGTGCAGGCCGCGCTGGGGATGGCGGAGGCGCCGTGGCGGCTTACGGGTGCCTGGGCCGTGCTGCTGGTGCACGCCTACACCATGTACGTCTACTTCTACCTCTTCGTCTCCGCCGGCCTCGCGCGGCTGGACGGCGGGTACGCGGAAGCGGCGGCGGCGCTGGGCGCGGGGTGGTGGACGACGATGCGGCGCGTGACGCTCCCCATGCTGGCTCCCGCGCTGGGCGGCGCCGCGCTGCTGGTGTTCATGACGTCCATGGCGTCGTTCAGCGCGCCGTACGTGTTCGGCGGCGGATTCCGCGTGCTGACGACGCAGTTGTACAACAGCAAGCTGAACGGCGAGGACGGGCTGGTGGCGGTGGAGGCCGTGGTGCTGGCCCTCGCCTCGCTGCTGTTCCTGTGGCTGCTGCAGCGGTACGAGGCGGGGCGCGAGTACACCGGCGCCGGCAAGGGACTGGCGCCCGCGCCCCGCGCCGCGTCCGGCCGCGGCGGCTGGCTGACCGCGGGCGCGACGGTTCTCGTGGCGTTTCTGCTGCTGCCGCACGCCACCGTGCTGCTGATCTCTTTTGTGCCGGAAGGGACGTGGACCACGCAGGTGCTGCCTCCCTCGTATTCCACGGAGAACTACACGCGGCTGTTCAGCGAATCGCAGCGGCTGGTGCCCATTCTGAACTCGCTGCAGATGGCGACGGTGGCCACGATCGCCAACGTGGTGTTCGCGTACGCGGCGGCGTGGCTGCTGGCGCGAAAGGGTACGCGCGGGCGGGGGTGGATTTCGGCGCTGGTGGCGCTGCCCTGGGCGCTGCCGGGAACGGTGCTGGCCATCGCCCTCGTCTTTACCTTCAACGTGCACCAGCCGCTGGCCGGGCGCTTCGTGCTGGTGGGGACGTGGGGCATCCTGCCGCTGGCGTACTTCATCCGCAACATTCCGCTGGTGACGCGGGCGGCGCTGGGCAGCTTCAAGCAGCTGGACCCCACGTACGAAGAAGCCGCAGCCTCGCTGGGCGCGTCGCGCTGGACGACGGCGCGGCGCGTGGTGCTGCCGCTGGTGCTCCCCGGCCTCGCGGCGGGCGCGCTGCTGGCGTTCGTGACGGCGCTGGGCGAGTTCGTCGCGTCCATCCTGCTGTACACCAACCGCACGCGCCCCATCTCGGTGGAGATGCTGTCCAGCCTGCGCGGCTTCGACTTTGGCGGCGCCTCGGCGTACGGGGTGATTCTGATTGTGCTGGTGGGGCTGGTGTTTGCGGCGGGAGGGGGAAGGGGAAGTGCGTGAGTGCTGGGTGCGTGAGTGCGGAGTGCAGAGTGCGGAGTGCAGAGTGCGGAGGGGCGCGGCTCGGCGATGCTCCCAACCGAGTGCGGCGGGCCGGCATACTGCCGGTGGGCACTGGGCACCAGGCACTGAGCACTTCCGTTCCCTCTGCCGTTACTCAGCACTCCGCACTCAGCACTTCCCTCCCCTGGATCATTGTAAACGCATGTAGTGTATCCCCCTCCACTCCGCGGACCGCCGGCTCGGCGGCCGCCTTTGTACTCTGGTGGGGAGATGTACCTCGTGCAGAAAATGACCCGACTGCTGGTGGCCGCCGCGCTGGCGCTTCCGTGCTCGCTGGCCGCGCAGGCCACGCCCGCCGCCCCGCCGGCCCAGGCCGCTCCGCAGGCGGAGATGGTGCAGATCCAGACGCGCCTGGCGCAGCTGCAGGATCAGGCGCTGCAGGACACCGCCCTTGTGGCCGCCGGCGAGGCGCTCAACCGCGACCTCATGGCCGCCGCCGCGTCGCTGGACACGGCCGCCGCCGGCCGCATCGCCCGCGCGGAGACGCTGGGGCTGGAGCTGCAGGCCGCGCAGATCGCCCGCGACACCGTCAAGCTCGCCGCGCTCACCACCGAGGCCGAGGCGCTGTCCACCTACTTTGAGCAGCTTACGCCCCGCGTGATGGCGCTGCCCGCCATGGCCGCCAAGCAGCAGGCGTACGTGGACCGGCTCATCGCCGTCATGACCCGGCTGGACGCGCAGGTTCCCACGCTCATCGCGCGGCTGGACCAGCTGCGCGGCGTTCCGGCCGCCGCGCCGGGCAACTGATCCCGCGGTACGGTCGATGAAAGAAGGGGCGCACCCGCCGGGTGCGCCCCTTTCCTGATCTACGGTGCCCACGACGATGCTCTCGGCCACGGACGAATGCGGATCCACTACGGCGTGATGAGTTGCGTTTTCGGCGGCTATCTCGTCGCGACGGAACTTCTGGTGCAGGGCGGCAGATCGGTGCCCCATCCGGAATTCGGGTGTACGGCCGCGGGTGGAGCCTATCTCCCGGCAGCGGTGGCCGTGATGCTGGCGCTCGCGGGGCTCGGTTCGGACTGGGTTTCAGGGCGTGCCGGGCGACACTGGGTGGCAACGACGGTTGTGCACGCGATGGTCCCCGCTGTCTTTGGCGTGGTGGTTGGGCGCTGGTATTACGGCGTCAGAATGCCACAGATGGCGACATGCAGCCAGCTGCCAGTCTGTGCATTGTGTATGGACCGGGTCTGGGAAACCATGTGGTTCCAAATGGCTTCGGCTTCCGTCCTCGCAGTGTTGGTGGGGCTGGCGGTGGGCGCACTCGCGGAACGCCCTGCCGCGAACACGGAACGTGGAGTTCAGTCGCGCACCCCGCGTGGCTGAGCGCATGGGCCCGCCGAGTCAAAGATTTCTCATCCCTCGCTGACGGGATAGTTCAGCCGGACCGCGCGCGCCAGCGGGAAACGGTGAGCGTCAGCAGGATCAGCAGGGTGGAGCCCACCGCCGTCCACGCCACGGCTGCGGACTGCGCCGCCGTGTCCCCGCCGCGCCGGGCAACGAAGACGGCCAGCAGCGCCCAGACGACGGTGAGCGCAAAGCCGGTGTTTCCCCCCGCCATCCACGTCACGCCCGCGGCGATCAGCCCGGCGGCGGCCACCATCACGATCCCCCACAGCTCCGCCGTGAGCGGCGCGCCCGACCATCCCAGCGCGGCTCCCGCGTGCGCGGTGTTGGCGATGGAAGCCACGGTGATCCATCCCAGAAAGATGCTGAAGGTGATCCACACCAGAATGCGGCCGGTGGCGGAAAGCGCGTGCCTCCGCGGCGCCGTCCGCGCGATCACCCCGATCAGCGACGCCAGGATGCCGAAGATCACCAGCACGCTCAGCGCGAACCATCGCATGGGAAAGACGAGTTGCCACAGGGTGTTGCCCAGCATGGCCGCCGCCGTGAGCCACCCGATGCGCCGCAGCAGCGGGTCCGCGGCGCGCGCCGGCTGAAGCTGCCACACGGCGTAGGCCACGGTGAGCGCAAAGATCAGCCCCCAGATGGAGAAGGCATAGCCCGCCGGGACGACGTACGTGGGCTGCTGGTTGGAGATGGTGCCGACGTCCTGCCGGCCCAGCGCCGCGGGCAGCGCCGGCGCCACGATCTGGGTTACGGAAAACACCACGTTCGCCCACTGCCGTGCCATGTCGGAACTCATCAGTCGCTTCCTCCCGGTGTGTGCCCGTCGCGCCCGTCGCCCGGCCACGTGATCCGCATCCCGCGAGCCGCACGGGCGCGCGCGGGCAGATACGACGCTTGCCGGGCGATCGGATCCG
>NZ_DASVTX010000473.1:0-2002 GCF_036387355.1 Longimicrobium sp. | reverse complement strand
CCCCCGTGGCCTCCGTGAGAGACGCGGTTTACCCAGCCCGCCGCCGAGCGACAGCTAGTTGCGTACCTCGACGGGAGCGGAGAACCACTCCTGGATTCCCTCCGCCAGTTCGGAGCCCGCGTACACGGGGACGCCGCGGTGCCACCAGGGATCGGCCTCCGGGCCCACCTGCACCCCCGGCTGCAGCATGGCGCGGAACCGCGCATCCAGCGCCTCTACGTCCTGCATTACCGCCCCGGGCAGGCACCCGGCCTGCAGGCACGCCTCCAGCCGGTCCCGGACGGCAAGGTCGGCGTGGTAGTCGTACAAGTTGAACGGATAGCCGCCGGCGCACTCGTCCACGAACTCGCGCCACTCCCGCACCAGGTCCTCCGGCGCGTCTCCGTCCAGCACCTCGTCCTTGGGTTCCATTCCGCTCATCCCGGTCGTCTGTCGCGTCCTGCAACTCCGCAGCGCCCGGTTCGGGGCACATCCGGTGCCGCCGCGTACCGAAACGCAAGCTTATGCAAAGCTTTGCATGCACTCCGCCGCACGAATGCGGCACGTTTCCGGCATGGCCGCGGGCCGCGATTCGTGCGGGACCACCTCATCTCACGCCCAAGGAGGCATGCATGGCTACACACATCCGCAGGTTGGCGGTTGCAGGGCTGGCGCTCGGCCTCTCCGCCGCGGCGCCCCGTCCGGCCGCCGCGCAGGACGACACGGCGGTCGTCACCACCACGACGCGCACGGAAGAAAAGGAGAGCCGCGGCTTTCCCTGGGGGCTCCTGGGACTTCTGGGGCTCGCCGGCCTGATGCCCCGCGGCCGCAAGGACGTGCACGTGCGCGAGGAACTGCACACCCGCCCGGCGCCCACGCGCGTGGAGCACGTGGACCCGGCGCCCACCCGCATCGAGCGCACCGATCCGCCGCCGCCGCGCGTCTGACGCTTCTCGTCAAGGCAGGGCCGAACACACCGGCCCGCCCGGATCGCGGACACCCCGGCCCTTCCTGGAAGGCCGGGGTGTCCGTCGCTTCACGCTGGATGATGGAGCGCCCGCAGCGCCTTGCCCCGGACGGCGCGCCGCGGCAGGTTGCCGTCGCGATCCACACCATTCCAAGCCGCACAGCAGATGAAGCGAGTCGAGCGCCTGGGCGAGGCCGCCGCGCCGGACGGCACCGTGATGACGCTGTACCGGCACGACGGCGCGTACGCCCTCCGCGTGAACAACGTGGAGTTGATGAACACGCGCTGCTTCCACTCCGAGGAGCAGCTCGCCGAGCGCGTGTGCCTGCCCCTGGCCGGCACGCCGGGCGCGCGCGTGCTGATCGGCGGATTAGGCTTCGGCTTCACCCTGCGGGCCGCGCTGCGGGTGCTCCCCGCGGACGCCGCGGTGGTCGTCGCCGAGATCGTGGCCGAGGTGATCGAGTGGAACCGCAACCCCGAGTACCCGCTGGCCGCCGGCGCGCTCGCGGACCCGCGGGTGGAGCTGCGACACGCCGACGTGTCGCACGTCCTGCGCGACGGGCCGGGGGAGTACGATGCCATCATGCTGGACGTGGACAACGGGGCGGGCGCGCTGACCACCGGCGCCAACGCGGCGCTCTACCGCGCCAACGGCGTGCGGACCGCCGCCGCCGCGCTGCGCCCCGGCGGCCGCCTGGCCTACTGGTCCGCGGAAGCGGAGCCGGAGTTCGCCGCCCTCCTCCGCAGGACGGGGCTGGAGGTGGACGAGGTCCGCGTCCGTGCCCACGCCGGCAGGTCCGGCCCGCGCCACACGCTCCTGATCGCCCACGCCCCCGCGAAGTAGCACTCCGGTCCCGCGGAGCGCTCTGGAGAGCTGCCGGCGCGCGTCCGGGCTGGGCGTTGTGCCACCGTCCGGAGCACACTCGTTTTCCGCATCAATATCTCCGTTGACGGAAGATGGCGTTCCCGCGCGCCTGGCCGGGCACGGCCCGGAAACAGATGGCGTTCGCGACCACTCGCCGGGGTGCATGCGGCGGAGGCACGGACGGAGCACTT
>NZ_DASVTX010000472.1:0-5749 GCF_036387355.1 Longimicrobium sp. | reverse complement strand
CACCGTCTGGAGGGCGCAGCCCTCGATGAACCCCGCGGCCACCCCGGCCAGCCCCTCCGCGCCGATGCCGCCGAAGCGCTCGGGCTCAGCGTCCACCACGGCCTGGGCGAGAGGGCGGTACGCGTCGCGATAGCGGTCCAGCGCGGCGCGGATGGCGCGCTGGACCTCCGGGTGGCGCGTCCCCATCACCCAGTAGTCAAAAAAGAGCTCCACCCGCTCCCGCTGCCGCGGAAGCGCCTCCACGTCCCTGCGCAGCGCGGAAAGCATCCGCTCCCCCGGGGTGCGGCCGGCCAGCAGCTCCGTCATGTCCGGGCCCACCAGGGTGATGTCCAGCAGCCAGGTGAGGAGGGCCACCAGCAGCCCGTCGCGGTTGCCGAAGTGGAAGAAGACGAGCCCCTTGCTCACCCCCGCCTCCGCGGCGACGGCCTGGGCCGTGAGCCCGGTGATGCGCTCCCGCCCGGCAACGCGGTACGCGGCCTTGAGGATCTCGAGCCTGCGCTGTTCTTCGGGAACTTTTCTGCCGGGCATGCGGGGGCGGCGCGCGGGACAACCGGGAGGGCCGACCGGTGCCGGCGGGGTGCCGGGCCAGTCCATCATCCAGCAACGCGGCGGAGGTGCCGTCCACGCGGGACCGCACCCCCGCCGCGCCCTTCCTGAAACAGACGGACTACGCGGGGCTCAGCTGTTCGGCCAGGCGCACGCAGACGGCTTCCACCACCAGCTGGCGGGCGCGCTCCGCAATCTGGTCCATGCTGGGCGTGCGGGCCAGTGTACGCTCGGCGTACTGGCGCACCTCGTCCACCGTGGGGATGTGCGGCAGGTGTACCGCGGCGAGGGCGGTGGCGGCCTGCAGCTGGGCGCTGCGCAGCGCGGCCCGCAGATCCTCCGGGTGCGGTGCGGCCGCGAGCGCGGCGTGCGCCTGGGCCACGATGCCGTCCACGGGGAACGACGCGGCGAGCTGCCGGGCCACCTTTTCCACGACGGCCGCGCCCAGCCTGCGCTCGTTGCGGATCACCTCGGCGGGCGGCTCGCCCAGCTCCCAGACGACGCCGGTCCACGCTAGGGCGCGCAGCACGTAGTAGGTGGGATCCACCTCGTACCAGCGGAAGCCCTGCCGGGTGGAGCGCTGGTAGGCGTGGTGGTTGTTGTGCCATCCCTCGCCCAGGGTGATGAGCGCGAGCCACCAGTTGTTGCGGCTGTCATCTCCCGTCACGTACCGCTGGCTGCCGGTGACGTGCGCGAGCGAGTTGATGAAGAAGGTGCCGTGAAAGAGCAGCACGGTGCTCCAGAAGAAGCCCACCACCAGCGCCGTCCATCCCCCGAACACGAGGCAGCCGGCGCCCAGCATGACGGCGGGAACCAGCGGCCAGCGCTCCAGGAACACCAGCTCGGGGTGCCGGGCCAGGTCCGGCACGGCGTCCATCTCCGTGTCCGCATGCTTCGCGTCAAAGATCCACCCCACGTGCGAGTAGAGGAACCCGCGCATCCGCGGCGAGTGCGCGTCCAGTTCGGTGTCGGAGTGGCGGTGGTGATGTCGGTGCACCGCGGCCCACCAGAGCGCGCCGCGCTGGGCGGAGCTCTGCGCCAGCCACGCCAGGGCGAACTGCGCCACGCGGCTGGTCTTGAACGAGCGGTGCGAGAAGTAGCGGTGGTAGCCGGCGGTGATGCCGAACATCCGCACCACGTACAGCACCGCGCACAGGATGAGGGCGTTGGCGCTCACGCCCGTCCACACTGCCCCCAGGCAGGCGAGGTGGACGAGGACGAACGGGATGGCCGCCGGATAGATGATGTCGTCGTGGAATTCGTCGCCCTGAGCGGCGGGCAGCTGTGCGGACATCGTGGATCCGGGCTGGAACACAGAAGGGCCGGCCCCGCGGGGCCGGGATGTGGATGGAAAGCTATTGACCTCGCGGTCAATGTCAACCGGCGACGGCTCTCCGCGACGGATCGGCCAATGGGAATCCGCACGGCAAAGCCCCGGGCAGCATCGCCGCCCGGGGCTTTGCGAAGGTGCGCCGGTCCGCTCAGGCCGGGCGGACATCACCAGGAGAGCTGGACGGTGGGGTTCTCTGCGCTCGGACGGGGATAAGGACGGCGGGATTCAGGAGTAGTCCCGCCGCGCGGCACGCAGGCAAGCAAACATCCGCCGCCCAGGGCGCGGAACCCCGCGATCGCGTTCCGTCCCGCCCGGAGGCCGTGCGCGATCCGGAGACCAACGAGAAGGGCCGCCACGGATCTCGCGGCGGCCCTTCCGTTCTCGATCGAGCCACTCCGCATTCTTCGCCGCCGACACGCGGCTTCAGAGCTGCAGGCGGTCCTCGTAGCACCATCCCCACGACTCGCCCGGCTCCGCGGAGCGCATGACGGGGTGGCTCGTCGCGTGGAAGTGGGCGCTCGCGTGCCGGCCGGGAGACGAGTCGCAGCACCCCACGTGCCCGCACGTCATGCAGATGCGCAGGTGCACCCACCGCGCGCCGGTGCGCAGGCACTCCTCGCACCCGGGCGCGCTGGGGTGCACGGGGCGAACCTGTGCCACGTGGGCGCAGGCACGGGACGCCGTGGGGGTAAAGGTGACCTCGCGCGACGGGTCCGGCAGGCCGGGGCGGACGGGCGCAGCCGGCGGGGCGGTGGGAACGGCCTCGCGCACGGCGGCCTGCTGCACGGCGATGTCGGCATCCGCGCGGCCCAGCACGCGCAGAATGCCGGTCGCCAGCGCCACCACGGCCTCGGTGTCCTCCGCGACGACCGTGTCGGCCCCGGCGTGCCGCAGCGCCTCCGTGTCACCCGCGGACCGCGTCCGCACCACGATGTGCATCTCCGGATTGATCGAGCGCGCCACGGTCACGATGCGGTGCGCCGTTCCCGGATCGTCATCCGCCACCACCAGCACGCGGGCCCGCTCCGCCCCGGCGAGCTGCAGCGTGCGCTGCCGGGTGGAATCGCCGCGCAGCACGGGCGAGCCGTCCCCGTCCGCCTCGTTGGCGCCGCCCGGGTTGAGCGTGGTGATCAGGTGCGGGATTCCGCCGCCGCGCAGGACGGGCGCCAGGCGGCGTGCGCCGTCGCCGTAGCCGGCCAGGATCACGTGGCCGTCCAGCGCGGGCAGGTGCGACGCGTCCTCGTCCACCCCCATGCGCGCCTGCTCCACCGCGGCCCGGTGCCCGCGAATGCGCCCCTCCACGCGGGTGGCGAGCGCCGCCAGCGCGGGCGTCACGATCATCAGCAGCACGGTGGTGGCGATGAACGCCTGCGACCCGTTGGCGCCCAGCCCGGCGGGGGTGAGGCCCGCCTCGCGCCCCACCCGCTCCAGCACGAACGAGAACTCGCCCACCTGCGCCAGCACCAGCCCGGACGCGGCGGCTACGGGAAGGCGGTACCCCAGCGCCCCCACCGCCAGCGCCGTCGTGGCGAACTTGATGGCCAGCACGCCGCCCACGGCCGCCATCACCAGCAGCGGGTGCGTGACCAGGAAGCGCAGGTCCGTCAGCATGCCGACGGACACGAAGAAGGTGGCGCTGAACAGGATCTGCAGCGGCAGGATCTCGCCCAGGGCGTGCTCGCTGAAGCTGCTTTCGCTCACCAGCAGCCCGGCCAGAAAGGCGCCCAGCGACAGGCTCACACCCGCCAGCGACGTCAGGTACGCCGTGCCGAAGCACACCGCCACGACCGTCAGCAGAAACAGCTCGGGCGAGCAGGTGCGCGCCACCACCTCCAGCATGCGCGGCATGACCCTTCGCGCCACCAGCAGAACGACGGCGATGATCCCCGCCGCCCGCAGCAGCGCGAAGCCGATCTCCCGTGGCGGGCCGCCCGCGCCGCCCAGCGCGGGAACGAGCAGCACCATCACGATGATGGCCAGGTCCTGAAAGATCAGCAGCCCCAGCGCTACCTGCCCGTGCTCCGCGCCGGTTTCGCCGCGGTCGCCCAGCAGCTTGAGCACGATGGCGGTGGACGAGAGCGCAACCAGAAAGCCCGTGAACACGCCCGTCCTCCACCCCACTCCGCACAGCGCCAGCACCGCGGTGGTGGCGCCCGTCGCCAGCAGCACCTGCAGCGCCCCGGCCCCAAAGATCAGGCGGCGGATGCGGTTCAGCTTCTCGAACGAGAACTCGATGCCGATGGTGAACAGCAGGAGGATGACGCCTACCTCGGCGGCCGCGTCCACGAGCTCGCGGTCCTGCACCAGCCCCAGCCCGTTGGGCCCGATGACGACGCCCGCGAGCAGGAAGCCCACGATGGGGAGCAGCCTGAGCCGCGACCCCACGTAGGCGATGGCCGCACCCGCCACCAGCAGCGCGGCGACTTCCGTGAAGAAGGCGGGCGTGGAGCCGGCCATGGCGAGCATGCTCGCGACGACGGGAGTGTGCACCGGGGCCTGTGCTCGGCGTGGGAAGGGAGCGCGGGACGTACGGAGTGGCGCCGGGCGGGGCCGGATGGAGGATCCGGGCCCGCCGTGACGCCAATCTACAACGGCGCACAAGCCCTCGCCTCCGTGCCCGCGTCCAGAGGCGCACCGATCGTGATCCCGAAGCGGCGGGTTTGCCGAGCTGTGTGAGGGCTCGTAGCGGGACGCGGCCGCCGTCCTCCCCCGCGGCTGCGCTTTCACCCGCACCCCGCCCCGCGGTGAACCGCACCCCTGCCCGCGCTGGTCTGCGCGCTCGCCCCCGCTGCCTGCGGCGCCAACCCTCCCTGCGCCGGCTCTGCGGACGCCCCGCTGGTTCCCGTGTACACCGGCACGGCGCGCTCCCGTGCGGATGCGCAGGCCATCGCGAACGCCTTTGCGCAGGAGGTCGCGCGCGTCCGCGGAACGCCGCTGGCTCCCCCGCCTACGGTACAGGTCCGCAACACGCCACAGCTGATCTTTTTCCGCGGCGACTCCAACCAGGTCGTGGTGCCGTGGTGGGACACCG
This sequence comes from Longimicrobium sp., assembly GCF_036387355.1. Taxonomy (GTDB): domain Bacteria; phylum Gemmatimonadota; class Gemmatimonadetes; order Longimicrobiales; family Longimicrobiaceae; genus Longimicrobium. The sequence goes on along the minus strand of NZ_DASVTX010000472.1, from coordinate 839 downwards.
CCCCGCCGGGGATGCGCTCCATCTTCACCACCTTCGCCGGTGGCGACGCGGCCGCGGGCGAGCAGCTGTTCCGCGCGTTCTTCAACCGGTTCAACATCGCGCACGAGATGGGGCACTGGTTCATGGCGCGCGCCGGCCGCCGCGAGGCGACGCAGTACGACGCCGAGAACATGGCCAACCGCTGGGCTGTGGCCTTCTGGCGCACGCAGCCGGACGGCGAGCGGTACCTGGCCATGCTGGAGCAGATGGCCGCCCGCGCGGCCGACAACCTGACGGATCCCACCCCCGCCGGGCAGGACCCCGCCACCTACTTTGGCGCCAACTACCAGGCGCTGGGCCGCGAGCCGCTCAAGTACGGGTACTACCAGTTCCGCTTTACCCGCGATGCCCTGCGTGACCGCGCCCAACTGGATTTCGCGCAGATGGTGCGCGACCCGCAGGCCGGCCGCTGAGCCGCACGGGGGGGCGCGAAGCGCTCCCCCGTTGCGGGAGATCTGGTTTCCCAGGGTCACGATTGCCGCGACTTCCGAAACGGTGAAAACAGCAAAGCCCCCGACAGCGGAATCCGCTGCGGGGGCTTCACTCAGGGCACATGGGCCTGGGCCGATTCGAACGGCCGACCTCACGCTTATCAGGCGTGCGCTCTAACCAACTGAGCTACAGGCCCTTCAACCAGTGTGTCCGGGTGTCTGTCCGAGTCGACCTGTGAGGACTTTCCTCTTCCGAAGAAGGATACTCGTCGCTCCAGAAAGGAGGTGATCCAGCCGCAGGTTCCCCTACGGCTACCTTGTTACGACTTCGCCCCAGTCATCGAGCTCGCCTTCGGCCGCTCCCTCCCT
>NZ_DASVTX010000471.1:0-3217 GCF_036387355.1 Longimicrobium sp. | reverse complement strand
CGGCGCCGGCGGACGACGGCGGCCAGAACTACCGGCAGATCCTTCCCATCTACCCGTTCGCGGTGGTGGACGGGGGGGAGGCACCGGGCGTGTACTCCGCCGTGGGGCGCACGGCCACGCTCACCTTTCGGGTGAACGACGTCTTTGGCAACGCGCTGGACGACGAGACGGGGACGGCGCCCTTCCCCATCCTGTACGCGGACCCGCTGCTGACGCCGGGCGAGTGGCCGGGGGTGCGCTCCGGCTACCGCTTTGCCGCCACGCCCTCGCCGTCGCTGAACCTGGCGCTGCAGTTCCGCCCGGACTTCCTCGCGCCCGGCACGGCGCCGTCGGCGGAGACGGTGAAGGAGAATGCCGGGGCGGCGCTGCTGCGCTACCGCACCATTCTGGCGCAGGCGCAGGACCCCAACACCCGGCTGGCCCTGGCCACCACGGTGCTCCCCGCCCTGTCCGCCGGCGGCCCGGCCATGCTCGGGCGGCTGGCCGCGTTCGCGGGGCAGGTCGCCGCGGCGCTGCAGGGGGTCGCGCAGAGCGGATCCATCACGGGCGTGCAGCCGATCGACTGCGCGCTGGCCGCCCCCATCGACCCCACGCAGCTGGCCGGGCGCACGGACGACGTGTTCCCCGTGGTGACGACGCTCACCCTGTCGCGCGACGCGGCGCTGGTGGACCCGCTGGCGGCCCGGCGGCTCCCCGCGGCGCTCTCGGCCACGCAGACGGTGGCGGCGCAGCTGGACGCGCCGGCGGGGGCCGCCAGCGGCGCGGACCCGTCCACGGTGACGCTCACCGCCTTCGCGATGGACTTCGAGGCCGCGTTCCAGGGCTTTGACGGGGGATCGGGGACGGCCAAGCTGGCGGTGCGCAGCGACACGGCGGGCGCGGGCGGCCCGCCCGCGGCGGAAAGCCTGTGGGCCATGCGGTGGAGCGCCACGGCGGGGATCATGGCCGCGTTCACCGACCCGCGCGCGGCGTACTTCACCCTGGCGCCGCTCAGCACCAGCCCGGTGAACGGCGCGGCCAGCGTGTCGTCGTACGACGCACAGCTCAACCCGGTCACCACCACGCAGACGTTCACCGCCGTTGGCCTGGACGGCTGGGCATCGGCCTTTCTGGAGACGGTGGACGGGGTGCTATCCGCCGACACGGCGATGGCGCTGGCGCAGCTGGCCCCGGACTCGTTCCACGCGCTGATGGCGGCCAAGGCGCAGCTGGCCGCGGCGGTTGCGGGGGGCGTGGTGCCCGTCTTTCAGCCCTCGGACACCTTCCTGGCGCCGGGCGACCCGGCGGCGGCCACGGACCGCTTCGAGCAGGCGCTGCTGGGCTCGCTGGCGGCGGCCTACACCGTGTCGGCGGTGGTGCAGGTCCCCGCCGCCGTGTCCGTGGCGGGGACGGCGGAGTCCGGCGGGCAGGCGCCGCCCCGCTTCTTTGGCGCGGTGGGCGAGCCGGGCCAGGCGGGGGCGGCGCCGGGGCGGGCCTACACCTCCAGCACGGCCAAGCTGGTGGCGCGCGACAGCGGCGGGCCGTCCCCGCAGTACCTGACCTTTGTGGTTTCCGCCACGTCGCCCGGGGACGAGACGGACCTGCCGCTCTCGCTGGCGTTCCAGGTGCGCTTCATGGAGCACCAGATCGACACGGCCGACGAGGACTTCGGGTACGTGCCCTCGGAGTGGCTGCGCTTCGTGCTTCCCACCCCGTCGCTGGACCTGGCGCTGCAGCCGGTGGACGTGCCGGTGCCCAGCCGCGGCATTCCGCCCACTCCGGTGATGCAGCGGCAGTCCGCGGCGCAGGCAGCCCCGGAGACCGGAAGGGGGCCGCTGGGCGGGGTGCTGGAGTGGGACTACTCCGCGGGCGTGACGCTGATGGAGCTGCAGGCGCAGGACGACCTGTGGCTGCAGGCGGACTACAACCTTCCGCTCCCGCGGGCCGGCGGCCCGACGGCGCTGGGCGACGCGCCGGGGATCACTGGCAGGCTGGCCGGGCTGTTCGCCGCGCTGGCATCGTTCAACGCCTCGTGGACGGTGCTGCAGCCGCTGGTGCAGGCGCTCCCCGCCGCGCGCGGCGCCGCCCCGTCCGGCCCCGCGCCCGCGCAGGTGGCGGCGGCGCTGGTGGCGCGGGTGCAGGCCGTGGCAGATGCGTGGCGCGCGCTGTGGATGGACATGGAGTTCCTGGCCGAGGCGCCTCCCGCCAAGCAGACGGACCTGTTCGTGGTGCGCTTTCAGTCCTACGACGCGGGGACGGTGCAGGTGTTCGGATGCTCGGATGCATCCGGGCCGGACGGGCTCACCTGGCCCACGCTGAACGGCGTTTCGTGGTCCGTGGCGCCCTCGCCCCTCCCCGCCGGGGCGCAGCCGCCGGGCCCGGGGCAGAACTGGTTCACCGCCACCTATCCGTTTCAGCACGAGGGCGGCACGGCCTCGCTGGCGGTCGTGTTTCCGGAGATGGACGTGCTGACGCGGCAGACGGGGCGCGCGGAGTGCTGGCGCCTTCGCAACGCCTCGCTGTCTTCCAACCCGGCGCTGGTGGCCAACCCCGCGCTCGTGTACCAGACGCCGGTGGTGGGCTTCAGCGATCCGGTGGTGCCGCTGCTGACCGGGGGCGCGCTGGGGCCGTTTGCCCCGGCGGGCGCGCTCTCCGCGACGCTCACCCCCGTGCTGGCGCAGCTGGCGCAGGCGGGCGCCGCCACGGGGGAGCCGCGCACCCTCAAGGTGTCGATGAGCTACCGCTATCCGCTGGCGACGGCGCCGGACGGAACGGCGCTGATGGGGGAGATGCCGGTGCTGCTGGCGGACGGGCTTTCCATGCAGACGGACGGCGCCGCGCAGATCGCGGCCCAGCTGGCGGCGTCGGCCAACGCGTGGCACGGCGCCGTGCAGCCGGTGACCCCCGCGGGCGCCGTGCTGAACCTGAGCTACGTGGTGTTCGCCACCATCGAGGGCGCGCGGCTTCCGCTCGTTCAGCTTCCCGAGGTGCGGTACCAGGTGCCGTCCGGCTGGTGGGCGGCGGAACCGGGCGGCTGACCGCCTTTCAGAATCCGCCGCCCACCGGCGCCATGCCCGGGGCGGCGGGCCGCCCCGGGTTCCGCCCGGGGTGCACCAGGGGCCCGCCCGGATGGGTGAGCCCGTTCATACTCCCTCTTCCCCATGGAGTCCCTCAATGCCCTGGACGCTCAAGCAGGCAGACGGCTCGCACCAGGTGATCGGCGTTTCCAACGGGAACC
>NZ_DASVTX010000470.1:0-5550 GCF_036387355.1 Longimicrobium sp. | reverse complement strand
CCTGACGCCAGCGGTGTTCGACAAGCGGCTTTTGGAAGCGACGCGCGCGTCGCTTCCAAAAGCCGCTTGATCCCCACTAACCCGGTGTCCTTGCAATCGGGGCAGGTCCAGTTCTCTGTTCCTCTGTACCCCTGATTTTTGAAGCTCCAGCTGTCTCGCCGCGTGCGGTGGAAGCTCAGGGAAGATGCGCGCCGGGCGGAGGCGGCGGCGGGCCCATCGGCGGATACGGCCCGCGCGGCGGCGGGGCCGGCCTGCGCGGGCGAAAAGCGCCGCGCGCGAACTGGTCCAGCCTGCGCCGCTGGTCCGCATCCAGCCGCGGCGCCAGTTCGGCCCGCATGGAGTCCAGCGCGGCGCGCATCTCCCGCCGGGTGCGGGCCTGGATGCGCTCGTTGCGGCGCCCCGTGGCCCGCACGATGGGGAGCAGCGAATCCCACTGAGCCGCGCTGCGCGGCTGGATGATCTCGCGCATGTGCTCCGGAAACCCGCCGTTCCGCCGCATCTGCTCCACCTGCGCGGCCCGGTAGCGCGCCAGCGCCCCGGTGCCCAGCGCGCCCATCGCGGCGCCCAGCAGCAGGGTGGCCAGCAGGATGATGGCGCTCTTGGTTTCCACCTTCAGCATGGCGCGGCCATCACATCCCCGGCCCGTCGGCGGCCAGCAGCGTCTCGGCCGTCACCGGCGCAAGCCCCAGCAGCGCGTCCACCCCGCCCTGCCCCGGCCCGCTGTCGCGCAGCGTGTAGGCGGCCAGCAGCACCAGAATGGCCACCACGGCGGGGACGAGGCGCGCAAAGTACCGCCCCAGCAACGCGGCACTCAGCGGGCCGCGCTCGTACTCCGCGCGAGCGCGCCGCGCCACCCGCCCCGCGAACCCGGCGGCGAACGCGTCGTGACGCGCGCCGCGCAGCGCGCCCGCCATCATGCGCAGCTGCTGCATGCGGCCGCGCAGCGCGGGATCGGCGTCAAGCCGGGCCCGCAGTTCCGCGGCCTCGGTGCGCCCCAGCTCTCCGGCCAGCGAGCGCAGCAGGAGCCCGTCGTCGCGTTCGCTCATCAGCCACCCTCCTGACCAGAGGAATTGTCTCGCCGGTACGGCGTCAGGTGCCGTTCCAGTTCCTTCATGGCGCGGCTCAGGCGCGACATGACCGTGCCTTCCGGAATCTGCAGAATCTGCGCGGCTTCCCGGGTGGAGCACCCGTCCACCATCCGCAGCACCACCACCGCGCGGTGCGCGGGCGCCAGCCGCATGATGGCGGCGCGCACGTGCTCGCGCGTTTCCCACGCGTCCGCGGCGTCGGGGTCCGTGGCGGGCTCCGGAAGCGGCTCCCGGTCCTGGTCGCGGCTGGGAAAGCGCCAGGCCAGTCGCCGGCGCCGCTTGAGTGCGTTGAGCGAGAGGTTGATGGCGATGCGGCGCAGGTAGGTGCCCAGCGCCGCCTCGCCCCGGTAGCGGTCCAGCGAGCGAAAGAGCTGGATGAAGACTTCCTGCCCCACGTCTTCGGCCTCGTCGCCCCGCCCCAGCATGCCGGCCACGGTGGCGGCCACGGCCTGCTCGTACCGTTCCACCAGCAGGCGAAAGGCATGCGCATCTCCCCCGCGGGCGGCGGCCAAGAGCTCCGGGTCCGTGGGAATGTCTTGCATCAGGCGGGGGTCGGGGCCGCGGGCCTCCCTCCGCGGTGAGGCGGCCCGTGCCACGTTTGACAACGGCGCACGAAGTTTCATTCCGCCGCACCCTGGAGCATCGGGGCGCACCGGGTGTGCGCGGGCGCCGGGCCGCGGAAGGGAGCGCGAAGCGGCTGCGAAGGCGGGGTGCGGATCAACGAGCCGGCGGAGTGGGACGGAGGGGGTGTGGTGCGGGGGACCGCGCGCGGAAAGATGCGGTTTGCGCCGTCCGCGCGCCAGCACACCGTGCGGATACAGGAAACGGGGCCGGCGGTGAGCCGGCCCCGTTTTCCACGATCGGGCGGATGGGCTGAGGAACCGCGGCCGTCAGGGGACGGAGATGGTGACCACCCGGTCGGCGACGGTCAGCGAGCCGTCGCCCTGGATGGACACCGCCCCGGAGGTGCTCACCGTGCTCTGGACGTGCCGCGCGCCCGTGATGACCACGGAGGGAAGCGCGCCGCCCACGCGCGCGGAGCCGTCCAGCCGCAGCGTTCCCCCGCTGATGGCACCCTGGGCGTCCACGGTGCCGCTGCTGCGCAGGGTGTGGCCGTTCAGGTTCAGCCCGCTGCCGTACCCCACGCGGAGTGCGCCCGTGCGGGTGTCGGCGTCCAGCTCGGGATGGCCGCCGGCCAGCAGCGAGTCGGCCGGGATCGCCGCCGTGCTCAGGCTGTCCGGCACGCCCGCGGACCAGTTCGCGGCGTTGGACCACACGCCGTTCGCCGACCCCGTCCACACGTTGCCCAGCAGCGTGGTCTCGTTCACCAGGCTGGCCGAAACGTACACCTGGAACTTGAAGGAAGTGACGCCCGGGTCCACCTGGAACTGCCACTCCTTGGACCGGGAGATCTCGTACGGCTGCAGCGCCTGGTCGTACCTGAAGTACGGCACGTCGTCGGAGATGAAGGCGGCCGTTCCCGTGGGGTTCAGCACGCTGACGCCGCCCGTCCCCCCCGTGACCGTGGGTCCGGAGAAGAAGAAGACCGACACTCCGGTAACGGCGTCCCCGTCGGACGTGCCCAGCGCGGACTGCATCAGGTTCTGCACGGTCACCTGGGTGCTGAACACGGTTCCGGCGAACGCGTTGCCGCTGTTGGCCAGCTTGATGTAGCGGTCCTGGCCGCCGATGATGCGGTTCAGGTTGGGGCCCTGGCCCGAAGTGGCGGGCTGCACCGGGGCGCACTGCATGCTGGCCGTGGCCCGGCTCACGCTGCACTCCACGAGGGCGTGGTCGGCCCCGGGCTCCGTCGTGGGCGCCGGAAGCAGGGGCGAATTGTCCGCGCACGCGGCCGCGAGCACGAGCGAGGCAACCGCGGCATAGCGCGCGGCGTGTTGTGTATGTCGCATGGGAACTGGCGAGGAGAAACGATGGCCGGGAATCCGGCCCCTGGGTGGGGAGGCGATGCAGAATAGTAAACGCCTGCGCCCTGCCTGGCAATCAGGTTCTGCGGGCACCCCTGGCGCGCCGCATCGGAACGGCAACGATCTACCACTCCATGGCCTTAGACAATGCACGCTCCCGATCTATTCCACCCCCGTCTTCCCGGGATTCTGTTCCGATGCGCGGGCACACGCAGTGACGGCCGTTAACTGTTGTTAACAGGAGGTGCGGATCGATCCCGATTCCGCGATCGTCGGATTGACATCCCGAAACACGTAGTTTACGTTCGTTAACATGAGCGACATAAAGACCCGGATTATCGACGCGGCGCGGGCGTTGTACCGTGAACGCGGGGCGGACGCCGTTACCATGCGCGCCGTGGCGGAGCGCGTGGGGGTCACGGCCACCGCGCTGTATCGCCACTTTCCGGACAAGGACGCCATCCTTCGCGAGGTGATGAGCGAGGGTTCGCGCCTGCTGGGCAGCCACCTCTTTCTCGCGCTGGAAGCGCCTACCGCCCTGGATCGCCTGCGTGCCACCGCGGCGGCCTATCTGGAGTTCGCCGTCGCGCAGCCGCAGGCGTACCGGTCGCTCTTCGAACCCGCGGGCGGGGATGAAAGCTCCCCTGCCCTGCGCCAGCGCGATGCCGTACGCCGCTTTCTGCGTGATCGCGTGCGCGAGGGCATCGCGGATGGGGCACTGGTGGACGGCAACGCCGAAGAGATCGCGCTCGCGCTCTGGGCCACCCTTCACGGCCTCGCTTCCCTGCACCAGGCAGGGATCATCCCGGCGGATACCCTGAGTGAACGCACGTTAACGCCCATCATCGATAACCTCGCCCCGCATGCTGGCACAGGTGCACTCTAATAACGCACGTTAACATGCCGTTCTCGATGGCGCCTGGGGGAGACGGCGCGCCTGAGCGGATGAATCCGCCGCTCCAGAAGCGGTAAGCCCCGACTCACGGCCGCTGACGCGTCCACGATCGCGGCTACAACTGCTTCTGGGGCACAAACCGCGGACGTGGTATCGGTGCAGGGCGCGACGCTCGAACGAGGGCGAAGCAGATCCTTCGTCGGCGCGAGGGCTCGGCGCGGCGAAGGGCGCGTCCGGCGCCTCCTCAGGATGACAAATCTCACGGGCACAACAGGTTACGGCACCCTGCCACACGCCGTTGCCGGGATGCGCGCCGAAGCCGCGGACGCAGTCCGCGCAGGCGGACTTCGTGCTTTTCCTGCGGCGAATTCATTCGCTCTGGACGGGTGGACGCGTCAATCCCCGCTTTTCACACCGGTGCCGCCGCCACAGTCCGCGCAGGCGGACTTCGTGCTGTTCCAGCGGCGAATTCATTCGTTGTGGACAGTCGGACGCGTGAACCCCTGCTTTTCACAGCGGTGCCGCCGCCACAGTCCGCGCAGGCGGACTTCGCGCCGTTGTTGCCGCGACTTCAGTCGCCCGCCACTCGCCACGGCGACAATCGCCTCAGGCGCGGAGTTGTCCACAGACAACCTGCGGCGCGGCTTCTCCACATTTGTGGAAAACAGAAAGCCCGCCCCTGAAACAGGAGCGGGCTCTCGTTCATCTACCTTTTCGCCGTGCGGCCGTCAGTTGGTGCGGTACCGGCGGCTGACCTCGTCCAGGCGCTGGCGCTCGTCGTCGGTGAGCGAGGCGAGGCCCTGCGACGAAATCTTGTCCAGAATGCGATCCACGTCGTCCAGCAGCTCGCGCTCGGCGGAAGCGGCCTTCTTCTTCCCCGCCGCCGGGCGGGCCGCCGTGGCGATCCCCGCGGGTGCCCGCGGAGCCTCGGCCTTGCGCGGCGCCCAGGGCACCAGAGCGGTCCCGCGGCGCGAGGTGGATCCGCGGCTGACGTAGGAGGGCACCTCGCCCCACGCGGGCGGCGCCCACCGGCTCTTGAGCAGCAGAAAGCCGGCGAGCATGCCGCCCAGGTGGGCCAGCACCGCCGTTCCGGTGCTCTCGGGACTCACCGCCGTCATCAGGTTGATGGCCGCGAGGCCCACGACCAGCCACTTCGCCTTGACCGGAAAGATGCCCCAGATGTGGATGGGCATGTCCGGCCAGATCATGGCGAAGGCCAGCATGAGCCCCAGCGTTCCCGCCGACGCGCCCACGATGGCCACGGCGGGCTGCAGCGGGTACAGCGCGGCCGACAGCAGCGCGCCGCCCAGCACGGCGACCCCGTAGTACCGAAGGAACCCCCGTCCACCCCACCTCTCCTCCAGCGGCGGGCCGAAGAAGAAGAGCGTGAGCATGTTGCCCAGCAGGTGCCAGACGCCCGCGTGAACGAACGAATAGGTCAGCAGCGTCCAGGGCTGCCACAGGAAATTCCGCGGCTGGAACGCGAGCGGAACCAGGCTGATGGCCCGCGCGGCCGCGGGCACCAGTCCGATGACGAACAGGGCCAGGAAGACCGCCGTGTTGGCGATCAGCAGGCGCTTGACCCAGGGGGTGATCGACACTCCGCCGAAGCCCCCGTACGAATCCCGGTAAGCCATTGATC